>DAIOVG010000095.1:0-10091 GCA_036759125.1 Candidatus Limiplasma sp. | reverse complement strand
GGGCAACCTGAACCTCGGCGTGCCGGGTATTATGTACCTGGGAGGCATCGCCGGGCTTGCGGGGGCGTTCCTGTATGAAACGGCCTGCCCCGCGCCGGTGCCGCTGCTGGGGCTGGTGATCGCGCTGCTGTGCGCGCTGGCGGCGTCGGTGCTGGCCGGATTCCTGTATAGCTTTTTAACCATTACGCTCAGGGCGAACCAAAACGTAACGGGCCTGACGCTGACGATCTTCGGCTCCGGCGTGGCCAACCTGTTCGGCGGCGCGATGAACAAGATGGCCGGCGGCGTGGGGCAGATTTCGGTTTCGGCCACGAGCGGGGCCTACCGCGCGACGCTGCCGTTCCTTTCCAATATCGGCGTGTTTTCCTCGCTGGGCTTTATGGTGTATCTGGCGATCGCGCTTGCGTTTATCATGAGCTGGTTTTTGATGAAGACGCGCAAGGGTCTTAACCTCCGTGCCGTAGGCGAGAATCCCGCCACGGCGGACGCCGCGGGGATCAGCGTGACGAAATACAAATACCTGTCCACCTGCATCGGCGCGGCTATCACGGGCCTCGGCGGCCTGTACTACGTGATGGACTATATCAAGGGCACATGGGCCAACGACGGCGGCATCGAAAAGCTCGGCTGGCTGGCCGTGGCGCTGGTGATCTTCGCGCGCTGGAAGCCCAGGCACGCCATTTGGGGCTCGTACCTGTTCGGCGTGTTGTTCTGGCTGTACTTCTATATCGGCGGGCTAACCCGCTCCTCCCAGGAGCTGTTCAAGATGCTCCCGTATGTGGTCACGATTCTGGTGCTGATCGTGGTCTCCATGCGCCGCAAACATGAAAATCAGCCGCCCGCCAGCCTGGGGCAGCCGTATTTCCGAGAAGACCGATAATTTTGTTGTTTTAGCGGAAGTGCACCTGGCCGTCGGCCATGCTGTCGATAATGGCGAGGCTCTGCACGTTGTAGCCTGCCTTGCGCAGGGCGTCTCCGCCGCCCTGAAAGCCTTTTTCAATCACAATGCCGATGCCCGCTACCTGAGCGCCTGCCTGCTGGGCAATATCCAGCAGGCCTTTTTGCGCCTTGCCGGTGGCCAGAATGTCGTCGATGATCAGAATTCTGTCCTTGGAGGACAGGTATCGCTTTTCCAATATGACCGTATAGTCTCTGCCGCGCGTGAAGCTGGTGACGACGGTGCGGTACACCTCGCCGTCGATGTTCTTGCTTTCGGATTTCTTGGCGAATACCAGCGGAACATGAAACTGCAAGGCGGTAAAGCAGGCGATGGCAATGCCGCTGGCCTCAATGGTGATGACCTTGGTGATCTTCTCCTCATGGAACAGGCGCCTGAATTCCCTGGATATTTCATCCATCAGGTGAATGTCGATCTGGTGGTTCAAAAAGCCGTCCACCTTGATGATCTGTTCATCCTTGACCCGGCCGTCCTGTACAATGCGTTCTTTGAGAAGATCCATGCAAACATCTCCAACTTCGTGTGTTTATTTCTGTCTATTATACCCGCACATCGCCGATTTGGGAATGGCAAGCGCAAAGAAATATAATAGGGATAGGGGAAAGCCGTTTCGGCAAAGGGTTACAGGGATATCTTGGAGAATAGAATCTACGGACACTGATCAATCACTGACGAAACAAGCGAGGAGTGGACCCTATGAATTGCAGCTATATTATCGGCATCAAGATGGACAACCGGGTAGCCAACGCCGCGGTTTTGCAGCAGGCGCTCACCAAGAACGGCTGCCTGATTAAGACCCGCCTGGGCATGCACGAGGTGGATGAGCAGACCTGCGCCAATTACGGCCTGATCGTCCTCCAGCCTTGCGGTACGCTGGCGGAAATCCAGCAGCTGGTCAAAGACCTGAACGCGCTGGACGGTATCACCGCAAAGATGATGGATTTGAACTAATGTCATAATAAGCCAAAGCGCCCTGTTCTGCATGGGACAGGGCGCCTTTGCATACTATCTTGACGTCAATCTACCTTCGTCCAGGTCTTGTTGCCGCACTTGGGGCAGACGGGCAGGGCGTCGGTATCGTTCTCCAGGGTGATGATCTTGCCGCATTTGAGGCACTTGTAGGTTCCCTTGCCGGGTGTATCGCCGGATTTCAGCATGAAAAATCCTCCTTTGCTGTCAGTCGCAATCGTTAGATATACTTTTTCGTCGGGCTTGCTGTTGCCATTTACTGGCTACAGTATACCATATTGCGAGGCCGGGTTAAAGCAGCTTGCGCCTAAAACGACGGTAGGCAAGCGCAATCCATGCTGCGGATGTCAACACGGCAGGGATGATCGCCCAGATGGATTGAGAGAAGAACAGCTTCGCAGTCCAGAAAGACGGCAGCCAGGAGAACGGGTACTGCCAGCCGCCGTTGAGAAAAAACGGAACCGGAAGGCCGAACAAAAGTAGCCCGGACAGCTTCGCCAGCGCCATGCCCTCTACGCGGTTGTGCGAATAGCTCACAATCAGCATTGCAACAGGCACACAGAGCAATACGGATAGCAGGCTCATGAGGATGATGCCGCCTGCCGTCCATTTTGTCAGCGCGCACAGCGAGAGCAGCGCCGCGGATACAAAGCCGGATAAAAGCGCAGGGCAGAGCAACCGCGAGGTGATGTAGCCCTTCCGGCGCACCGGCGTTACGGCCAGGTAGGCCGCGACGTGCTCGTCGATTTCGGATAACATGACCATCGCGGAGATGAAGGTCAGGAAATACGGCGCAAATACCGCTAAAAACAAATCAAACAGCAGGTAGTAACCGGATAAAACGGCGTTTGTGTTCAGCAAAGCCGTCAGCTGTTCCTCCGCAAACGGAACGCCGAAGCGAAACAGCGCAGCGATCAGCAGCGGCAGAAAGTAGAGCACATAGAGCATACTGTCGCCGCGAATCTGCTGAAAGAACATCCGCATAGAGCGCAGATTGGCCCTCATAGCTTGATCCCTCCCACGGACAGGAGCATATGCCGGACAACCCGGACGGCCCAAAAATACAGTCCGGCAGTCCACGCAAGCAGAGATACCAGCGCAAGCGGCGCGATGCCGCGACCCGTGCACAGCATCAGCATACTCACGCCGGGGTGCAGCAGCAAGATGTCCGCATCCACAAAGAACATCCAGAGGATCGCCGGTACCACTGTGAGGATTTCCAGCGGCACGGCCGCGAGGAAGAACTGGTTGAGCGTTTTGATCCGGCATGCCGCGATCAGCCCCAGTGCGGAGAACAGGCAGGAGCACAGGAACACCGAAACGAGGAACAGTAAAGGCGCTTGGATGACGCCCGCGCCCAGGCCGATGATCAGCGCGACAAGCGTGGAAATCAGCCCGATGGATACGAGCTTGGAGAGCACATATTCCCATGCGCTCACGGGTGAAACGGCAACGGAATCCAGCACCCGTTCGTTTTTTTCAAACAGCACGATCGCACCCATGAAGAACAGGCCTATGGCGGCGGGATCGGTAAAGATCATGATCACCGCCGCGTCCGTGCGGATATTGAGCGGCAGGGCATAGAGCAGGCCCAGGTACAGCAGCGTAAAAATGCCGTAGATGGCATAAAACCCGTATCGGAACTGGAAGCGGATATCAGAAAGAATCAGCGTTTTGGTTCTCACTGCAGCCGCCTCCCCGTGATTTCGACGAACACATCGTTGAGCGTCGGCTCGGCGGAGTGAACGCTGGCAAGTTTGCCTTCGCGCGCCAGCTGCATAAACACAGCGTCTTCGCCGGTGTTTTGAAGCGAAACGCTGCGCTCAAGCAGGCTGCCGTCCGGCGAGGGATAGGCGTAGGTCAGCTCCACAGCGCGCTTCCTTGTCGTCAGTGCTTTGGGCGTATCCAGCGCCGCGATTTTCCCGTCGACGATAAACGATACGCGGTCGCAAAGCTCGGCGGCGTCGTACATGTTGTGCGTCGTCAGGATAATGGTCCGGCCCGCTGCCTTCTCCTGCAATATCATATCCTTCATCACGCGGGCGTTTGAGGGGTCCAGCCCGCTTGTCGGTTCATCCAGGAATAAGAGCCCTGGCGAATGCAGCAGCGCTTTGATGAAGTTAAGGCGCGATTTCATCCCCTTGGAATACTCCGCCACCTTCTTGTCCGCGTCCTGATATAGCCCGATGGCTTTGAGGAGCACATCAATATCGCGGTGCTGCTCATAGAGCGACGAAAAGAACCGGAGGTTCTCCCGCGCCGTCAGCTTTTCATAAAAGCTTGGGAACTCAAAGTCCACGCCGATATTTTGATAAAAATCCCGTGTGGCGTGTTTCGCCTCCGTGCCGCCGACCATAACGCTGCCAAAGTATCGCGGCAAGAGCCCGATCAGCAGCTTTTGCAGCGTGCTTTTCCCTGCGCCGGACGGGCCGAGAAAGCCGAAAATTTCGCCGTCCCGAACCGTGAAATTCATAGCCTCAATCAGTGGTGTTTTCGAATAGCTGAAAGTCAAATCTTGTACTGTAATCATAAGCCCTCTCCAAACAGCTGCTGTACAACGCCGCGGACGACGATGCGCAGAACCTCATCGAAATGGTCGGGGGATATCTCCTGCTTGTGGAACAGGAGCAGAAACGCGCCCCGCAGCGCCGCGGAAAACAAAGCGCTTTTTTTCGTGTCCACGGCCGGAAACAGCGATAACAGCTGGGCGGACAGACGTTCGTCGTCCAGAATATTCGCCTGTACAAATTCCGGCGGAGCGCCGCGCATCAACAGTTCCAGCTCGCCACTTTCCATCAGCTTGAGCAGGAACGAGCCATCCATTGCGCGGTAAAACGAAAGGATGATCTCCGTCAGCTGGTCCGTGCCGGGCTTTTCGGGCATGGCGGCAATCGCGCGGATCAGCTTTTCCTGAATCAGTGTGTTGTATTGCAGGATGACGTCGAAAATCAAGGCCTCCTTGGATTCGTAGAACAGGTAAAACGTGCCTTTGGGGATTTTTACCCGCTGTACAAGCTCGTCCACGGTGGTTTTGCGCACTCCATAAAGGCTCAGGCAAGCCTCGGCCTCCTGCATCAAGCGCTCTTTGATGATGCATTTTTCAGCTTCTGTAAATGCTCTGGGCATATCGATACCTCCATAAAGAACGTATGACCAATAATGTGATAATAGTCATAATATAGCAAAAGCGAATATCTGTCAATCATTTTGCACAAAAAAGCGCGCCGCAATTACGGCGCGCTTGCAAGGCTGACTTGGATGCTAAAACAGCTTGGCGGGATAGAATCCGTTTTCATGCAGCTCCTTGAGCTTTTGCTGCACAATGGGCTTGTCCTCCTGATAGGTGATGCCAAACCAGGCTGCGTGCGTTGTCAGCACGTCGATCGTCATGCCGTCCTGCCGCATCATGTGGTCGGCCAGCGTGGGCAGTACATACTCGGCGCGCAGCTCGCCGGGTTTCAGGCTCCGCAGAAACTCGTGGAAGCGTTGCTCGGCGATTTCCATAAACCAGGGGGTGAAGCCAAACAGGTTCATGCTCACCAGGCTGTCGGGGTCCAGCACCACTCCATTGGGATCAGTTTCGGTATCGCGGATGGTGCCATCGGCAAACTTTTGAATTTTATAGGTTTCGGTAATCTGGGTAAGCTTTTCGTTTGCATCGGTCGCGCAAACGCCGCGCGTTACCGAGCCGTACTCGCTGACGGTGTTCTTCAGGCGGTAGCAAACCATGCAGGCTTCCTTCTGGGACTTCATGGTATGCAGATGCTCAAAAATTGTGCCGTAGGGCTCGCGGCCATAATAATCGTCGGCGTTGATGACGGCAAACGGCTCGTGAATCACATCCTTGGCGCAAAGCACCGCGTGTACGGTGCCAAAGGGCTTTGTGCGTTCCGCCGGTACCGTATACCAGTCCGGCAGGCTGGAAAAGTCCTGGATGACGTATTCCACCTTCACACGCTTGCTCAGCCTGTCGCCAACCAGTGCGCGGATGCGCTGTTCAAAATCGCGTTTGATGATGAACACAACCTTGCTAAATCCGGCCTGAAGCGCGTCGTATACCGAGTATTCCAGCAAGATTTCGTTGTTTGGGCCCATGCCGTCGACTTGTTTGTCGCCGCCGTAGCGGGAACCGAGGCCTGCTGCCATGATTAAGAGCGTTTTATCCATTCGTGGGTCTCCATTTCATTGAGTTTTGGTCGGTCGGGTTTTGGGACGGATGCGGATGGGAAGCTTGTTGGCTTTCTTTGCCGTGTGAAAGCCTTCGTTGCTGTCGGGGCGGAAAAGCACCGTGACGGTCCGCAGCATCAGCCGGATATCCGTCATCAGCGAGAACCGATGGATGTACATGAGGTCCAGTATGATTTTGTCCTTGGGGGAGGTGTTATATTTACCGTCGACCTGCGCAAGTCCCGTCATGCCCGCCTTCATTTTCTGGCGGTACACGAATTCCGGTACATCGCGGGTGTAGCGGTCAACGTTCTCCAGCATTTCCGGGCGCGGCCCCACAATGCTCATATCCCCGACAAAGATATTGAACAGCTGGGGGAGCTCATCAATGCGCAGCCGGCGCAGTATGAAGCCGATCTTGGTGATGCGGGTGTCGTTTTTTGCGGTCGGCTGTCCGGTTTTGGTTGTGTCGTGGTCAAACATCGTGCGGAATTTGATGATAGTGAATACCTTGCCATTAAGGGTTGCTCGCTTTTGCTTGAAAAACACGGGTCCCTTATCGTAGATCTTGATCAGAATCGCGGTCACCAGCATAACTGGGCTTAAGATCACGATGCCGATTGCGGAAAAGACGATATCCATCAGGCGCTTTACGGCCCGCTGCACCGGCGTGGGCTCGACCTGAAAGGTGTGTAAAAACAGCGTATCGTCGATTACCACCTGCGTGGACGAGGAGATGATCACGTCCTCCAGTTCGGCAGCCAGAAACATGGATTTCCCGTGCTGATAGCAGAAGGCTTCGATGGCCGCCTCCTCAGTATCGGGAATCCCGGTGATGAAAACGACCTCATGCTCCAGAATGGTTTCACGCAGATCGTCACAGTGGTAATGCAGAACGTCACAGAGCGTATAGCGTTTGGGAAAGGTGGCGATCTTTTGGGCAACGTGGTCGGCAAGCTCCTGATTGGCTGCGATAATGCAGCAGCGCTGCGGAGGATTGAGCTTGTAATACATCACGTCGCCCAGCCGGACGATGACATAGATGATCGCCGTTTGCACCACGAGGGTGATCAGAAACCATACAAAATCCATGCCGAACAGAATCAGCCGGGGGTTCTTGGCCGGGTTGACATTCATGATCTGCAACTGGAGATAGGTGACAATATCGGTCAGGATGACGGAGATCAGGATGGCGAAGAACACCGAACGCGTTTTGCGCTCGCCCATTTGAAAGCCGCCGTATACGTTGGCCAGCAGGAACATCATAATCGTGAACGTCGCCATGGTAACGGCAGCGGTACGGCTATAGTTGAGCAGCTGCGCGTTTCCGATGGACTGCATCAGGAAAAAAGCGGCGAAAACGCAAAGGTACAGCAAGGCCTGGAATGCGGTTGTCAGCAGCTGCGACTGGAAGGTCCGCTTTTTCATGGATGCCTCCTGGCAAAACGATGCCCCGCACCATGACGGCATGCAGGGTTTCATGGTTTTCAGATGATTTTCAGGCGGGAATAACCACCGCCAGAATACCATAAAGCACTGTAAAAGTCAATGAACATAAGCGCTTGCGGGTAACCAGAACTATAGCTGAAACGCGATGCCAAGCACTGCGCCCGCCGCGATATAAGCGACCGGATGAATGCTTTGCAGGCGCGGGATACGCTGCAGGAAAAATAGAATCATGAAGAGTATGAGCGGAATCCAGCGCAGCGTTGCAAGCCCGGCCTCCGCCGTAAACAGCACCGATTGCAGCACCGTGTACCCGGCGGCGGCGATCAGGCCCGTCACAGCCGGACGCATCGCTTCCATAGCGCCGATGATGCGGCGGTTGGTTTTGAAACGATCCAGCACGCGCACCACGATGGCGATGGTTAAAAAGGCGGGCAGTACCAGCGCAAACGTTGCCGTAAGCGAGCCGAAAATGCCGGCGACATGATAGCCGACATAGCTTGCCATGTTCACGCCGATGGCGCCGGGGGTGGACTCCGATACCGCAACCATCTGCATCAGCTGGTCAATGGAAAACCACTGTGGATAGTTTTGCGACATCTGGATCAAAAACGGCAGCGTGGCCAGCCCGCCGCCAATGGCAAACAGCCCTGCCTTGAAAAACTCAAACGCCAGTTGCAGGTAAATCATGCTTCACGCCTCCTTCCAAAAAAGAAAGCGCCGAACACGCCAAAGACGATTGAGACATAGATCGGCGAGATGCTTACAATCGCCACCCCGGCAAAGGTCAGCAGGGCGATGCCAATCTTCACGGCGGTGCGCGTGTTTTTCTTCGCCAGGTTCCAAACCGCCGAGGCGATTAACGCGCTGACTGCAACGCGGATGCCCGCAAACGCGTGCTGCACCCACAGGATATCGGAGAAATTCGTCAGCACGGCGGCGATGGTCGTGATGATGATCAGCGAGGGAAGCACCACGCTGAATGTTGCGACGACAGCGCCAAGGAAGCCCTTGCGGTGATATCCCAGAAATGTGGAAATATTTACGCAGATTACGCCGGGGGTCGCCTGGCTGACGGCAAAGTAATCCAGCAACTCTTCCTCGCCGATCCACTTGCGTTTTTGGACGATCTCCCGGAGCAAAATCGGAAGAACAGCGTAGCCGCCGCCAAAGGTAATGCTTCCGATCAGGAAAAATGTCGTGAACAACGACCAAAGCTCTTTCATGAACACACTCCTTTTTACCCTACAAAGGGTTCTCGCATAGCCCCAGCGATTCCTGCCGTTTAATTATTGACAGTTTGGGTATACTAGTAGCAACGGAGGTGTAATGACATGGATCGTTACCGTGTGGAAGGTATGACCTGCGCAGCGTGCAGCGCGCATGTGGATAAAGCTGTCCGCAAATTGCCATTTGTCCAAGACGTTCAGGTGGATTTGTTGGGCGAGTCTATGCGTGTGAAAACAAGCGACGGCGCCGCGCACGAAGCGGAGATACTCTCCGCCGTGGATCACGCCGGGTATCACGCGATTTCCAACAAACCCACACAGGCACCTCAGGCTGAGGCAAACGAAAGGGAACCGATGCGGGTCCGCTTTTGGACTTCGATGATTTTTCTGGTTCCTTTGATGCTCATCGGCATGGGGCAGATGCTCGGTTTGCCGATGCCCGCGTTTCTGCGTATGGAGCAGTATCCCATGACCAACGCGCTGTTGCAGCTGTTGCTGGCGACGCCGGTTATTTTCATCAACCGTGCGTATTTTGCAACGGGACTTAAGCTGCTTGTCCGCCGCGCGCCCAATATGGACAGCCTCATTGCCGTTGGCAGCGGTGCTGCCTATGTGTATGGCATCGTAATTTTACTGCAAATGTCGATGGCACAGGGCATGCGCATGCATGAGCTTGCGGGCAACCTGTACTTCGAGTCCGCTGTCATGATTTTGACCCTCGTGACGCTCGGCCGCAGCCTGGAGGCGCGCGCCAAGGGCCGCACGACCGAAGCGATCAAGAAGCTCATGGCGCTGGCACCTGAAACCGTCGCGGTCATCCGGGACGGGCAGGAAACGATCATCCCTACCGATCAGGTGCGAAGCGGCGACGTGATCCGCATCCGCCCGGGCGAGCGCGTACCCGTAGATGGCATATTGCTGGACGGCGATATCACCGTAGACCAGTCCCATATCACGGGCGAGAGCCTGCCCGCGGACAAGCACAAGGGCGATACGCTTGTGGCTGGCAGCCTGAACCCCGCCTATACCTTCCTGATGGAAGCCACGCGCGTGGGAGAAGATACCACCCTGCAAAAGATCATCCAGCTTGTGTCCGAAGCTGGGGCGAGCAAAGCGCCGATCGCCAAGCTGGCCGACCGCATTTCCGGCGTGTTTGTGCCCATTGTCATGGGCATATCTCTGGTCACCTTAGTGGTGTGGATGCTCGCGGGAGAGGGATTTTCGTTCGCGCTGAGCATGGCGATTACGGTGCTGGTCATCTCCTGCCCGTGCGCGCTGGGGCTTGCGACGCCTGTGGCCATCATGGTGGGTACGGGGGTCGG
>DAIOVG010000094.1:0-10293 GCA_036759125.1 Candidatus Limiplasma sp. | reverse complement strand
CTCTTGAAACCGACCAGTCTTCCGCATATTCCATGAGAAACGTAGTGACCAGGCGCAGGTAGGCGTTTGGGTTAGGGAAGATTCCGACAACCCTTGTTCGCCGCCGTATCTCCCGGTTCAGTCGCTCGATCACATTGTTGGTGCGGATGCGCGTCCAATGCACAAACGGGAAATCCGCGTACGTCAGCGTTTCTTCAATGCCATTCTCAACCTTAGCGGCAGCCTCTTTGAGCTTCATCTCCTGAAGGGCTGCAACGACCTGCTTTGCTTTCACCCTCGCCGCTGCCTTACTCTCCTGCGCATGGATCGCCTTGAGCATCTTAGCTACCAGCTTCATCCTAGAGCGGGGAACAGCAGAGAATACGTTGCGGTAGAAGTAGGCTGTACAGCGTTGGTATTTCGCGTCCGGGAAGACCTCGCCGACTGCTTCCAGCATCCCAAGACATTTATCTCCAATGACCAGCTGAACGCCGTTCAGCCCGCGTCCTTTGAGCCATTGAAAGAAGCTTACCCAGCTGATCTTGTCCTCTTTCATTCCTTCCGCTGCCCCGATGACCTCGCGGTATCCGCCCTCGTTGACCGCTATGGCTACCAGGATCGCCACATTTTCGTACTCCCCGCCCCAGTTGCGGTGCAGATAGATACCATCCACATAAACGTATGGATACTTGCCACCTTGCAATGACCGGTTACGCCAATCCTCGACATGGACATAAGCTTTCTTGTTCAGCTCACTAATCGTAGAGGGCGACACTTTGCTGCCCCACAGTGCTTCGGTGATGTCCTGAACGCCGAGAACAAACTCGGTGGCGCATCTGTCGACGTAATCGTCGAAACTCACTGCGAAATCTTCTTCCGTGAATGCTGTTCTTGACTTAATAATTCACAGAATAAATCACTTAATAATCATTTCATGCATGAAAATTAGTAAACTCATCGACAACAGATACTCACACCTGGAAATTATGCCGGATTGATCCTTCTCTTTGCCGCAGACGAATTATTGACTGTCCTTCTCGTATGAAGTTTCGGTATCCTCAGGGCTGTCTGTTTGTGGTGACATATCACTGCAATCGATTAAAATCTTACTCCATTCGTCCGCTTTGAACGTATCGTTGATGATCTCTGCCGTACTGCTGAGCGATTGACGAATATGATAATCTTTGCTCGGGGAATACTGATAGCGTTTTTTGTATGCTCTGTAAAACGAAGAATAGTCGCCGAAGCCAACCAGTACGGCAGCTTGTGCTGCAGTGATACCGTTAATCAGCAGTTGTTTTGCATAGGTAATCCTTCTTGTGCAGATGTATTCCATAACGGTTGATCCTATTTCTTTGCGGAAAACACGGTTCAGATAATTCGTTGAAATATAAAAATGAGAAGCGATGGCCTCCAAAGATAATTTCTCAGTAAAATGGTTATTCACATAAAGCAGAAGGGCTTTTATATTATATCCGCGATTCCCCTCGTCTTCAAATGCCGGCGATAACAGGGGCCTTTCCATAAGCAGCCGCACAATGAGCGCTTCAACCAACACGGTGGCCATATCCCCGCTTTGCTGTTCTGTCATCCAGTTACAATGTAAGATAGACTCAATCCATGCTGGAATGTATGAATGCCGCATCGATTGCCAAATCATCGTAGATTCTTCAAATGTCGATGGAAACAATCTCAATAACTCCCTGCGGCGTTCCATGGCGATGACATCATCACTAAACTGGCAAAAAAAGCGGCTGAACGGTTTATTGGACAGCACGTTCATGCCATGATACGTATCGGGCGGAATCAAGATGACCGTGTGAGGTTTGAGTACATATTGATGCCCGCCTACGATAAAAATAACGTCTCCGCTGAGAAAATAGTAAATTTCATATGTGGCATGGGAATGGATGATAAAATGATTGGTTGCCTGATAGCTTGTATTGTGCGCAAAAACAATTTTATCTCCGCGATACGTCTGATCCAATGTCGTTTTTCCCCTCCCTTAGGCATACATCAGTATAGTACAAGTGGGTGTTATTTGCAATAGATGAGTATGTTTGTGCAATGTTCATAATACACAACATATTCTATAATTACTCCATAAAGCGGATAAAATCCGTATATTCCAATGAGGTTGATTGCGTAACCTTGTATATTTTGTGCATTTTTATCAATGTTTTACCTTGTGTTATTGGAACTGAGAATATCAGTCCATAAACAAATAAAAAGCAAAAGGAGACAACCCCATGAAAAAACTTCTATCCTTTCTCCTGGCAAGCATCATGGTAATCTCATGTGCAAGCGCGTTGGCTGATGCAGATGATTTTACCTACCCTATGACTACCGATCAGACCATCAGCTTCTATGTAGGAACTGGCTTTGTTCCGGATAGCTCATTTGCTTCCTCCGACGATTCGCCATTCCATGTCAACCTCCAAAAAATGACGGGCATCACCATTGATTGGTCGTATCCAACCGCAGGTACCGACGTTGACCAATCTTTCAATCAGCTCATGTCCAGCACAGAACTTCCGGATATCATCTTCTACAATATGATGTCGGATGCGGAACGCTACATGGAGGAAGGCGCCATTATCGACTTGACTCCCTATATCCAGGAATATGCGCCGAATTACTATGCTTGGCTGCAATCCAACCCTGCCTATGACAAGGCCATGAAAACCGATTCCGGCAAGTATTACGGCTTTGGATTCTTCCGTGAAGACGGCGGTTGGAATGATTCTTATCAGGGCTATGTTATCAGAAAAGATTGGCTGGACGAATGCGGTCTGGATGTCCCTGAGACAATTGACGATTGGGATACTGTTCTTGCCGTGTTTATGGAGAAATACGGTGTTGCGCCTTTTTCTGCCAATAAAGCACGTTTTTCTCCGGTTGGTCTTGCAGGCGCTTTTAACGCGTACGGATGTTTTGGTGCAAGCTCTGACTACTCCTATTATGTAGATGAGAACAACCAGATTCAATACGGACCCGCCCAAGAAGAATGGCTGAATCAAATGCTCAAGCTGCAGGAATGGTGGGAGAAGGGCTATATCGATTCGGATCTGTTCAGCAACGATGATACAACGATGCGCACCAAAGCCTTGAACAATCAGGTTGGGATATCCTTCACCTCAATGGGTCAGATGACGAACTGGATGAATGACGCGGCGACTGCCGACAATGGCGCGGAATGGATTGCCATTCCCGATCCGACTGCCGCTGATGGATCTATCACAACCTCATTCGGCGGTCCTGGTATCGGAACAACTGTTGCCTGTATATCCGGCGATTGCGATGAAGATAAGATCGCAACAGCCCTGCGATTGTTGGATTACGCATATACTTCCGAGGGAAACCTGTTCTGGAATTTCGGCGTTCAGGGTGAATCTTGGGAATATGATGCGGATGGCAACATCCAATTTACTTCGTTGGTTGCAGATGATCCCGACGGCATCAACAATGCGGTCGCCAAATATGGCGGATCCATCTGGGCTGGTTGTTGTATCCAGCTTACGCGTATGCTTGAGCTCAAAAACTCCGCGGCATCCATCGAGATGAACAATGTCTGGTATTATCAGCACGATGGAGAAACGGCGGGCGCGGGACGTATGCCGGTCGGAATTACACTGACGGCAGAAGAAAGCGATGAATTGGTCAATTACGAATCTGCGATAACGACCTATGTACCCGAGATGGCCGCGAAATTCATCACCGGCGAAGCAACCGCGGCTGATTGGGATGAATACTTAAGCCAGCTTGAGAGCATGGGGTTAAGCAAAGCGTTGGAAATCCGTCAAGCTGCTTATGACCGTTATTTGGCGCGCTAGTTGCATACTCAGCAGTACCGCATCTCCGAATAAATTTTTCCGGTAGCAGCGGTGTATAGCTTGACTCCAAAAACAAATACCAAGCGGTAAAAATGGTGGCAAAACACCTTTTTACCGCTTGGTGTAAGGACTTGGCTGGCATCGGCAGCGTCTTCAATCAACAAAAAAGAGGTTTTCTATGAACAACTTTATGCAGAGAAAAAGCCTGACGGTTCCAAAGCTAAGTTTTTGGAAAGTGCTTCGACGTGATTTCATCATGAACAAGTATAAGTACCTGCTCATGATACCGGTACTGATTATTCTAGCGCTGTTTGCATATAAACCAATGTATGGCCTGGTCATTGCCTTTCAGAATTATAGACCGCGCAAGGGTATTGCGGGCAGTGATTGGGTCGGACTGCAGAACTTTATCAATTTCTTTCTGGATCCATATTTTCCCCGCCTGATACGCAACACCCTATCGATCAGTATCTTAACCATCATTTTTGGTTTTCCGACGCCGATTATTTTTGCTCTTTTACTGAATGAACTGCGTTCAACGAAATTCAAACGCACGGTCCAAACCATTACCTATATGCCCTATTTCATTTCGCTGGTCGTTGTATGTTCTCTCATCAAAATATACTGCCAGAGCAACGGGCTTTTTTCACAAATTTCTGTGGCACTGGGAGGACAATCAGCCAATTATCTAAGCCAGCCGAATAAGTTCTACCTAATCTATGTAGTGTCTGACTTGTGGCAAACTATTGGTTGGAACTCCATCATTTATCTGGCGGCACTATCCAGTATTGACCAGGAGCAGTATGAAGCTGCACGTATTGACGGCGCAAACCGATTTCAACAGATACGGTATGTTACGCTTCCTGGTTTATCCACCACCATCACGGTGCTGTTTATTTTGCGAATGGGTTCTGTTCTCAACGTTGGCTTTGAGAAAATCCTGCTTCTGTACAGCGAACCCACCTACAGCGTCGCGGATGTTATTTCCACCTATGTCTATCGTCGGGGAATCATCAAGGCGGACTACAGCTATGCAACGGCTGTAGGGTTGTTCAATTCCATCGTCAATGTGTTCTTCCTTGTCATTACCAACGCCTTGAGCAAGAGGTACACACAATCCTCGTTGTTTTAGCAGAAAGAGGTGCAGAAAATGTCCGTCCGAACCGTATCAGAGCCTAACAATAAAATCAAAGTCGGCAACATCGGGGAACGGCTGTTCAGCGGCATCAACGTGATTCTTATGTTGTTATTGTGTTTTATCACCTTATATCCCATGTGGTATGTACTGTGCGCTTCTTTCAGCAATAACACACAGCTGTTGGCAAATCCGGGATTTATGCTTATTCCTCGCGGGTTTACAACCATTGCGTATTGCCGTGCGTTTTCCCATCCGTTGATTATGAGTGGTTATCGAAATATCCTGATAGTTATAGCGGTATCCCTGCCAATCAACATTTTCCTTACGCTCTCAGCAGCTTATTTGATGGCCAGTAAAAAAGTATTACTGAAAAAACCGCTGGTAATCATCATGCTCTTTACCATGTTCTTTCAAGGCGGCATGGTGCCCAACTATCTCAACATTCAATCGCTGGGGTTATACAATACGCTTTGGGCGCTCATCCTGCCAAGCGCTATCAGCATTTATAATACTGTCATTTGCCGCACCGCCATTGAAACGGTACCAGATGCGGTCACAGAATCCGCCTATATTGACGGAGCAAATGATATTCGCATTCTGTTTCAGTTTATTCTTCCGTTAATCATGCCGACCATTGCAGTATTGCTGCTTTACTACGGAGTACGTCAATGGAATGCATGGTTTCCCGCTTCGCTCTATATTAGCGACAATGAAAAATTGCCGATTCAAAATATACTCCGCGCAGTATTGATTGCCAATTCCACGATTCTCAACTCCGCTGCCGCTGAATCCGATAAAATTGATCAGTTTTCCGAAATCATCAAGTATGCCGCGATCATCATCACGACGCTTCCCATCATGTGTATCTATCCGTTCCTCCAAAAATATTTTGTCAAAGGCGTTATGATCGGCGCAGTAAAAGGATAATGCCTTGGTTGGTCATCCAATACTATGAAAGAAAGTAGCGTGTTTTTCTTGTCAGCATTTTGTGTATCGGAGCGATTTACCGACAAAAACTGGTTGAACACAACGATCCGGAAACTGGACGAAAAGATGCAATATTCTGTCCAAAAAGCCAGGGAAGTCGACTATATCCCCTATTCGACAGAGAACGGCCAGTGGATGGAGAATAGCATACATTCCTGGACAAACGGATTTTGGCCGGCAGCCATGTGGCAAATGTACTTTATGACCCAGCGGCAAACATATCGTGATGAAGCTGTCCGCACCGAGAAAATGCTGGATCGGGCACTGAGCAGCTTTCGCGAGCTGAGCCATGACGTCGGCTTTATGTGGCTCATTCAGTCCGGTGTGCATTATGCGGTGGAAAAGAATGAGGACAGCTACGACCGTACTCTTTTTGCGGCCTATATGCTGGCTTCCCGTTATAATCCATTTGGATTTATACGCGCGTGGAACAACCCGGGACGAGAAGGTTGGGCAATTATTGATTGTATGATGAATCTGCCGTTGCTTTACTGGGCAAGCAAAGTCACTGGCGACGTTCGGTTTAAGCTGATCGCCATGCATCACGCAGATACTACTTTGGAGCACTTTGTCAGGCAGGATGGTTCATGCAACCATATTGTTTGTTTTGATCCCTTAACCGGAGGGTTTTTAGACAACCCCGGGGGACAAGGCTATGCTTCCGGCTCTAGTTGGTCGCGGGGCCAGGCATGGGGATTATACGGTTTCACACTGAGCTATCTGTTGAGCGGCAAAAAGGACTACCTGAACGCAGCAAAGAAAATCGCGGGCTATTTTATTGCAAACATTGGCGATGACTATATCCCCCGTTGCGATTTCCGTCAGCCGCCGCATCCGGATGTCAAGGACACCGCCGCCGGAGCGATTGCCGCCAGCGGTTTGCTGGAACTGTGCCCGTTGATTCCATCCTGTGATGCGAAGCTTTATTATGATGCCGCCATCCATATGCTGCGGACAATGGATACATCCTGCATGGACTGGGAAAACAACAATCCCGCACTTCTTACGAAATGCACGGGTTCGTATCATGATATTCAAACCCGTCACATCACCATGAATTATGCTGATTATTTTTTTATAGAAGCCATTAACAAATTGTGCGGCCTGACGTTTTCATCGTGGGCGCCTTGGCCAACCCTCAATAATGTACACAAAGGTAAAGTTAGTCGGGAAGCATTAAGTGGTCTGACCCCCATATAATGTACATAGAATTAGAGTTAGTTTGGGAAGATAAATAACTCTAACAGAGGGGAAATTGTCGTAAACCCGATCTGGGATTATTTAGAACAAACTAATTCAGGGTTTTTTGAATTGAGGCAGAATTGGAAATGGGGGTTTGTAGACAGAAATGGAGAAGTGATTGTAGAAACGATTTGGGACAGTGCGTCTGAATTTTCTGAAGGATTGGCAGGTGTAGAGAGAGATGGTAAATGGGGATTTATCAACATCTATGGAGATTTAGTTATTGATCTGAAATGGGATGACGTATGGATATTTTCGGATGGCTATTGCAGAGTAGAAAAGATGGTAAGTATGATTATATCAACTACCGAGGAGATGTTACTGTGACAGTTGAGTGGGATGATGCTCATATATGGACTTCGTTGATACAACCGGTGTAAATGAAACGAAAGGCAATGATAGCTCTGTGCATTGGCGAAAAGTGCCGAACGATATAGAGGCAAATGATTCTTCATTAATGAGACAATGGAGCGTTGATTTCTTGAAGCGCTTGTTCAGTATTGCTGATAAACATTTCTTCGTCGGACAGGCTAGATTGATCCTGTTCAACCAATGGAAACCCAGGCGCGAGATCATCCGGGAATCGGACTGTGCCCATTTCAGCTGCTCCCGGGCAACTTCGCAAAGGCGATTCCTGTCATGCTATGTGTTTTTCCGCATTTCCCTGCTTCCTGGCACAGCCAACTTGCATGTGTCTTGGTTTCGCGTACATATCGTCCGAAACATGTATCGATAATGAATACGTTCGCGTTTAGATTCAAAACTATTTATTTGCATGCACATAAGCTTGTACTTATAATTGAATCAAAAGTTTCATAGCCGCAATTTATAACGAAAGAGGTAGCGTATGACTGGATATGAACGAATTATAACGACGCTGAAAGGCGGGACTGCGGACCGCGTGCCCATGATGCTTCACAGTTTTATGGCGGCGGCAAACGAGGCGGGCTATACCATGGAAGAGTATCGAAGCGATCCCCAAAAAATCGCGGACGCACACATCCGCTTTGCCGAAAAGTACAGCACGGACGGAATCCTGCTGGATATCGACACCTGCATGGAAGCTTCCGCTATCGGCGTGCCAACGGATTACCCGGAGCACGAACCCGCGCGGGTTACCGGCCCTTTATCCAGTGATGTCTCCACCTTGCTGGACGCTATGAAGCCGGAAAAGCTACTGCACTCCAAACGCGTGGATATCAATCTGAAAGCTGTCCGCCTCATCAAACGGCAGATTGGTGGCGATTTGCTGCTTCGCGGCAATTGCGATCAGGCAGGCTTCAGCTTGGCCATGCTAGCCTACGGGATGAACGATTTTATGGCCGATCTTCTGGACGAGGATTTGGAAGACGATCTTCTGGCCCTGATCGATCATGCCACCGACGTGCATATTGCGTTTCACAAGATGATGATCCAGGCCGGCGCGGACGTCACCAGCTTCGGCGACAGCGCATGCGGCCCGGACCTGATTAGCCGGGACATGTACCTGAAATACTCCTTTCCCTTCCATCAAAAAATTGCGCGTGCATTGCGGGAAGAGGGGATTCCGGTCATTTGTCATATCTGCGGCAATCTGGACCGAATCCTGGCGGATGTTTGCAGGGCCGGTTTCCCCGCGGTTGAGGCCGACTATAAAACAAACATCCCGCAAGCCGCCGGCATTCTGCGCGATGCAAACGTGGTCATGTTTGGGCCGATTGATCCATCCGGCCTGTTCTATTTCGGCACGCCGGAACAAATGTGCGCTGAAACACAGAGTGTTCTCAACATCTTTCAGGGTAAGCAACTGGTGATCGGCGCCGGGTGCGCGCTTCCCTCCGGCACACCGGAACGAAACATCCGCGCTTTTACCGAAACAGTGCGGGCATACCCCATGCCCGGTTGACGGAAACTTAATTATTTTCAATATAAACTGGACGCCTGTCCCCGCATCGGATCGCGAAAAGCAGGCGTCCTTTAGCTTTGATAACTATCCCTGTTTCAACGCCGTAAAAACACATCCATGTTTTCCTATTCCCTGCACAGTTCCAGCACGAGCAAGCCTCCGCCCGCCGTGCAATCCTTCGGAATGGTATACTCTTTTCCCGCGTGATGGGTGCCCAGCGGCTGCTGATGAAAGAGGTCCGTAACCGTCGCGTTTTCCCAATCCGGCAGCTCCAGCGTCAATACCACCGCTGTCGCCGTATTGGGATTTCCACCCACGACAATCAGCCTTTTCCTGTCCGAATAGGAATAGGGAACCGGTATAGGCGCCGAAGCGGAAAACCGCACCCAGCCCAACTTTTCCTGCGGATTGTCCACCCGGAAGGCATGGATCAAGCCATTGTGCTGCCGCCGGATATCCAGCATACGGCGTGTATCTTCCAGTACATCCCGCTTCCGGTCCAGTTGATCCCAACCGAGCTGATTCCCATACAGCCAGCGTCCCAGGCCGTTTTTCCCATCGCCGCCGTATAAATCGGGGCTGAGCGTCGGCAGCGGCGTAAAATCCGCGTTGAATTCTTCGCCGCTCATCATCACGGGAACCAGCGGCGCGAGCAGCAGCCCATATCCCATACGGAAGCGGCTTCCGCGTCCCGCAAACGGATTCTCCTGATGCGGGAACCCGGTCCATCCGTTATCATGGCAGGAAAGTTGCATCGACAGATATTGCCCCGCCTGTTGCCGAATGGGGAACGTAATCTCAATCTGCGGCGGTTTCCCGGAGTACCTTGTCGCATATTCCGTCTCGTACGTCTCGCTGAGCTTCCATTGGTTTTTATACCGGTCCGATATGATAATCTCGCTGATGGTTTTCTCCAACGGCAGGTTTTCCACGCGAATACGCATGCTCTGGATGCACGTTTTTCCATGATATTGCATGATGGGCGGTAGATTCTCAGCATAAAAACCCTCTATGCCGGAATTTTCGCTTCCCATTGTGCTGCCATCCGTAAACTGTATCTCAATACGGTAGTCTACAGCCCCGGAGTCGCACATACGGCGGATATGGCCGGCCATATCCTGTAAAGCCGGATGGTGATAACTCACCCCGACCCGTTGCTCACTCAGCCGATCGCCGTGCTGCTGAAAATCCGACATGCCGCGCAGCCCCGGGCTGTGCTCGGGTACGAT
>DAIOVG010000093.1:0-10327 GCA_036759125.1 Candidatus Limiplasma sp. | reverse complement strand
CGCATTACGATTTTTCCTCCATGCACGACATTCTGGTGAAGCTGGACTGCCTGGGCCATGTCGACCCGACCATGCTGCACTACCTGGAGGAGATTACGGGCGTGCCCTGCCGCGCCCTGCCGCTGGTCGATCCCGGCGTGATGGGGCTGTTCTTGGGCACGGAAACCATCGGCGTCAAGCCCGACGAGCTCCTAAGCCCCACGGGCACGCTGGGCGTGCCGGAGTTCGGCACCGCGTTTGTGCAGGGGATGCTGTCGGATACCATGCCCAAAACGCTGGAGGAGCTGATCCGCATTTCGGGCCTCAGCCACGGCACGGACGTGTGGCTTGGCAACGCGCGCGATCTGGTAATGAGCGGTACGGCCAAGCTTGCGGAATGCTTCTGCACCCGCGACGATATCATGAACTTTTTAATCAGCAAGGGCATGGATTTCAAGCTGAGCTTTGACATCATGGAGGCCGTGCGCAAGGGCCGCGGCCTGAAGCCGGAAATGGAAAGCGCCATGAAGGAAGCAAGCATCCCCGCCTGGGCGATTGAGAGCTGCCAGAAAATCAAGTATATGTTCCCGCGTAGCCACGCGGTGGCGTACGTCATCATGGCGCTGCGCGTGGCGTGGTACAAGGTGCACCGCCCGCTGCACTATTACGCGGCGTATTTCTCCATCCGCGCCAACGGCTTCGACGCCGCCGCCATGCTGACGCCCATCAAGGCCATCCGCGCCCGCATCAAGGAGCTTCTGGCGGGCGACCGCATGACCCCCACGGAGGAGCGCGAGAAAAACGCCCTGCATATGATTTTGGAAATGACCCTGCGCGGCTACAAGCTGCTGCCCGTGCACCTCTATAAGAGCGACAAGCGCAATTTCCTCATCGAGGGCGACGGCCTGCGCTGCCCGTTCCTGTCCATCAACAGCTTCCCCGAGGCCGCCGCCGACGGCATCATCGCTGAACGGACACAAGCGGACTTCCTCTCCGTAGAAGATTTGAAACTCCGCGCCAAGATCGGCGACAGCGCCATCGACATGCTCAGAAAGCAAGGCGCGCTGGAAGGCCTGGCCCAAAGCAACCAGCTGGATCTGTTTTCGATGATGGGCAATACACAATAAATGTTACTGAATTTGCTGATCCAGCCATTCTAGATCAAGTTTGTATAGTTTTCGTTTTCCGTCCTTTGTAGCCGGAAGCATTGTTCGACCGATTTTACTATCGAGAAATCGCTTAACAGTAGTATATCCGACACTTGTGTTTTGTACAATTTCTGGAAGTGTTATTCCCTCGGATGCAAACAGGGAGACTTGTAATAATAAAAATGCGATCAGCTGCTGCTTTTTTTCCGTCAGTATTTGGTCTATTGTCTGTTCGCATCGTTTCATGCGCTCAACTCTGGATTCTAAAGCTTCATGAAGCCGTAGGTAGGCTGTAGAAAGTATCTGCAGAAACCCGATGATAAATGGTGTCAAATCACCCTTATTCTTTGGATCATTGCCTTCCTTAAACATAGTATAGTATTTTGTTCTTCCCTCATTGATTGTATACGATATTCGAACGCCTATCAAAGGATCCAGGGTATGTGACAACATGTAACTGCTGATGAAACGGGCCAGACGGCCGTTCCCATCATAGAACGGATGTATATAACCAAACAGGTAATGAAAAATAGCAGTGCGGTATAGAATATTAATCGATTCGTCTTGTAAAATGCTGAGCGCCTGATCCATAGCATTGATAATTGCACTTTCCGGAAACAACCCGGTGTGGATGACTTTATCGGTGCTACTATAAACTTGTACGGGTTGCTTTCGATACCATTCACCGTCCGGTATATTATCCGGGTTTTCCTTCTTTACTTCAGGAAGACAGATTTCATCATATAACTGACGGATATCGGCACAGGATTGCAGCGCTATTGGCTCTTGCGTAAGCAAAGCATCGTAACGGGTGATCATTCCCAACAAACGATCCTCTTTCTGCTTTTTTCGGGTTTCAGATATTTCTTTCCTTGTGCTGTTGATCTGTTCAATATTTAAACTCTGGTGTATTTCTTCGATAAGAGATTTCACATAATATTGTTGGATGGCCTGACCTGGAAGCTTTGTTTTCACTTGAGTCACTTGCTTGTCTGTTAAAAGAATCTGATACAAAAGGGATACCATTTCCTCCGTTTGAATAAAAAAGGCAGGATTGCCATGAATTAAAAAGTTCAAATGACTTGCAGAGAGACTGTTAAAACGTGTCAAATACTCCTGCTCGTAACCGGAGCGATTTTTGTAGTAGGTTTTACTTAACAGCTCATAGGCCATGCTATGTCACTCCAATCAAGCGGTATCAATTTATCGTATTTCTAGAAATGACGATTGTTTTCTCAAGTATACTATATACAATCGTCATTTTCAAGATAATGACGATTATAATGCCTGTATTCTTGCATATGTTCGCAATATTGATCATGATATTCATTGAGTTGCCTGCGTTTGTTATGATGGGGTGTATGGTTGTCTCTTTCGATGAGGGACGCAGTTCCTCTGAAAATTGTATTGATAGAATATGTGCTCGAAATTTCGACGATTTGATAAAGCAGCAGTTAGGGACCGGGCGGTTATACATACATCCCAGCGGCAAAACAGCTTTGCCAATTATATGCGAATGAAACAGTAGGAAATCGAGAGTACACACGAACGCTGAGCAACACGGCTGAAAAGATACCCAATAACAAGTCAACTCATGCTCTTTGATGGATTTCTTATGGAATAAGATTCTGAATATGCTCTGCGGCACGATGAGGCAAACGGTCAAGCGAGCCAATAATCCGGCATAAAATGTCCCGCTGGGTATAAAATAACCCGATTTTACACGAATTTTGCCGTTTTTGGGGGCTTTTTTGCCGAAAAGGCTAAAGATTCCCCTTTATTTTTTGGAGAGGTTCTGCTAAAATAGGCCTTGTTATGAAATTAACAAGACGGACGTACACAATGCACCCCTAATTGTTATTATTTTAACAATTAGACGGATCGGCATTAAAATAACCGGATCGGGAGTGAAAGCTATGGATGGGAAAACGGGTACCGCGAGGGTCAACGGCTGCGGGGTTTGCAGTCAGGAATCATTCGACGAAATCGGAAACATCATTGACCTGTACAAGGGCAAGGAAGGAAGCCTGATCCAGGTGCTGCACAAGGCGCAGGAGATCTATGGCTACCTGCCGCTGGAATTGCAGAGCTTCATCGCCGACGGGCTGGGCAAATCGCTGAGCGAGGTCTCCGGCGTGGTGACGTTCTACCCCTTCTTCAAAACCAAGCCGCACGGCAGACATACCATCAGCATTTGCATGGGCACCGCCTGCTATGTGCGCGGCGGCAAAAAGCTGGTGGAAACCCTGCAGGAGCTTTTGGGCATTCAGGTCGGCGAGACCACGGAAGACGGCATGTTCACCTTTGTGGTGGAACGCTGCATCGGCGCCTGCGGCCTGGCTCCGGCCATTATGGTTGACGATACGGTGTACCGCGAAGTGGATGAGGAAATGCTTCGCGCGATCATTGAAAAATACCGCAAAGAAGAGGTGAGCAAGTCATGACAGAGTCGATCAAAACGCTCAAGCAGCTTGAAGATATCAAAAAAGCGTACCTGGACGCGCAGGAAAAGTACGATTACATCGTATACGTCTGCGGCGGCGCCGGCTGCGTAGCCGCCAAGTGTGACCTCGTGAGAACCACCCTGCTTGCCGAAACGGAAAAAGCCGGTATCGGCGGCAAGGTTTCCGTCATCCAGACCGGGTGCATGGGCACCTGCGCCATCGGCCCCGTGATGCTTGTCACCCCCGGCAACATCTTTTATACGGAGCTCAACGCCGCCAAGATCAAGACCATCGTGTCCGAGCATCTTGTCAACGGCAATGTGGTGGAAGAGTATACCTTCTTTGATGCGGCGCTCCAGAAACACGTCCCCAAAATGGACGATATCAACTTCTTCAAAAAGCAGGTGAAAATCGCGCTGCGCAACTGCGGCGCCATGGCCTATGACGATATTACCGCCTACATTGCCCGCGACGGCTACCAGGCGGCCTACACAGCGCTGACCGAGCTTTCACCCCAGAAGGTGGTAGACGAGGTTAAGGCCTCCGGCCTGCGCGGCCGCGGCGGCGCGGGCTTCCCCACCGGCATCAAGTGGCAGGCGGCGCACGACCAGAAGGCCGAGCAGAAATACATGGTCTGCAACGCTGATGAGGGTGACCCCGGCGCGTTCATGGACCGTTCGATTCTTGACGGCGACCCCCATTCCGTGGTGGAGGGCATGCTGCTGGGCGGTTATGCCATCGGTGCCAGCATCGGCTACATCTACATCCGCGCGGAGTACCCCGTGGCGATCGAGCGTATCGGCGAAGCCATCGACCAGGCGCGCAAGTACGGCATCCTCGGCAAGGATATTTTCGGCTCAGGCTTTGACTTCGACCTGGAAATCCGCATGGGCGCGGGCGTGTACGTCTGCGGTGAGGAAACCGCGCTGATGGCGTCCATCGAAGGCCACCGCGGCGAACCCCGGCAAAAGCCGCCGCTGCCGTTCCAGTCCGGGCTGTTCGGTTGCCCGACCAACATCAATAACGTCGAAACCCTGGCCAACATCCCCGCCATCGTGAAAAACGGCGGCAAGTGGTACGCGCAGTACGGCATTGAAGACTCCAAGGGCACCAAGGTGTTCGCCCTGGCAGGCGATGTGGTGATGACCGGCATCGTGGAGGTGCCCATCGGCATGACCATGCGCGAGATCATTTTCGATATCTGCGGCGGCATTCCAAACGGCAAGAAGATCAAGGCCGTGCAAAGCGGCGGCCCCTCCGGCGGCGTGGTCACGGAAATCGATCTGGACACGCCCACCGATTATAAATCCCTGCAGCAGCTGGGCGCCATTATGGGCTCGGGCATCCTGATTGTGATGAACGAAGACACCTGCATGGTGGACTCGGCCCGCTACTTCATGGAATTCACCCGTGAGGAAAGCTGCGGCAAGTGCAACGCCTGCCGCCTGGGCACCAAGCGGATGCTGGAAATCCTGGAGCGCATCGTGGACGGCGAAGGCGAGGAGGGCGACGTGGAGCTGCTCGAAGAGCTGTGCGAAGTCATTGCCAATACCTCGCTTTGCGGCCTGGGCCAGACCGCGCCCAACGCCGTGATGTCCACCATCCGGTATTTCCGCGAAGAGTACGACGAGCATATCCGCGACGGCATCTGCCGCGCCGGCGTTTGCTTTACCGATCACGACAAGAAAGCATATCCGCAGCGTCTGCGCGGGCGTGTGCTGTAAAGGAGAAATACGATGGCTGAAATTACGATTAACGGCTTGAAAACGACCGTTGCGGATGACCTCACCATTCTGGAGGCGGCCAAAACCGTCGGTATCCATATCCCCACGCTGTGCAACATGGCGGATGTCAGCTCGTTTGGTTCCTGCCGCATCTGCGTGGTCGAGGTCGAAGGCGCCCGCACCCTGCAGGTGTCGTGCCTGACCAAGGTGCGCGACGGCATGGTGATCAAAACCAATTCCGGCAAGGTGCGCAAGGCCCGCCGGGTGCTGTACGAGCTGCTTTTGTCCGACCACGACCAGGAATGCCTCACCTGCACGCGCTCCGGCAGCTGCGAGCTGCAGGCCGTGGGCGAGGTGCTGGGCGTGAAGGAAACCCGCTTTGCGGGCGAGCACATCTCGCCCCCGGAAGACGTTTCCGTGTCCATCACCCGCGATATGGGCAAGTGCATCCTTTGCCGCCGCTGCGTGGCGGCCTGTAACGACATTCAAAACACCGGCGTGCTCAACGCCCAGGGCCGCGGGTTTGATACCGTCATCGCCCCGGCGATGTTCTCGCCGCTGGGCGATGCCAGCTGCGTATTCTGCGGCCAGTGCACCGTGGTGTGCCCCACCGGCGCGCTGCGGGAGACCGACGCCACCAAAAAGGTATGGGACATGCTGGATTCGGGCAGCCGCACCGTGGTGCAGGTCGCCCCGGCCATCCGCGTGGCCATCGGCGAGGAGTTTGGCATGGAGCCCGGCTCCCAGGTGACCGGCAAGCTCGCCTCCGCGCTCAGGGCCCTTGGCTTTGACGATGTATTCGATACCAACTTCACCGCTGACCTGACCATTATCGAGGAAGGCACGGAGTTCCTTGGCCGCGTGAAGGCCGCCCTGACCGGCGGCACGGCGACGCTGCCGATGATTACCTCCTGCTCGCCCGGCTGGATCAAGTTCATCGAGCACCACTATCCCGACAGGCTGGATAACTTGTCCACTTGCAAATCCCCCCATACCATGATGGGCGCGCTGGTGAAGAGCTTCTACGCCGACAAGATCGGCAAAAAGCCCGAGGACATGAAGGTGGTTTCGGTCATGCCCTGCACCGCCAAGAAGTTTGAAATCAACCGCCACGAGATGATGAACGACGGCGTACCCAACGTGGATGCCGTGCTTACCACCCGCGAGCTGGGCCGCATGATCCGCGAGGCGGGCATCGACTTCCGCGCCCTGCCCGATTCGGAGTTTGAAAATCCCCTGGGCATGTCCACCGGCGCGGCCGATATTTTCGGCGTTACCGGCGGCGTGATGGAAGCGGCCCTGCGCACGGTGTTCGAGCTCGTCACCGGCAAGGAGCTGCCCTTTGACAAGCTGCACGTCGCCCCGATTGTGGGCTTTGAGCAGGTCAAGGAAGCCGCCATCACCATCGAGGATCCGCTGCCCGATTACGCGTTCTTAAAGGGCGTTACCGTGCGCGTTGCCGTGACCAGCGGCACCGCCGGCGCAACCATGCTGATGGACCAGATTGAAAAAGGCGAAAGCCCGTATCACTTCATCGAGGTCATGGGCTGCCCGGGCGGCTGCATCATGGGCGGCGGTCAGCCGCGCTCAGCCGACCCCAATGTCAAGGAAAAGCGGCTCAAGGGCCTCTACTCCGAGGACGAGAGCAAGGTGATGCGCAAGTCGCACGAGAACCCCTTCATCACCAAGCTGTATGAGGAATTCCTCGGCGAACCCAACGGCCACAAATCGCACGAGTATCTCCACACGCACTACACCCCACGCGGGATGGAGAACAGATTGGCAGATAAAAATATGGTCAAAAAGGAAGTCAACCCAGCCTGACCATAATACCCAATCTGCGTTGTCAGCTACGGAAGGCAAACAGGATCACTTACGAACGTGTAAGCTCACCTGTTTGCCTTCCTTGCTTTCTAGCATCTTGGGCATTCTGGTCAGGCTGGAGATAAATCTATGAAGTTGGCTGATGCTGGTATTTGCCGTTTTTGCTTCCGCGTATCTCAAGCCTTCTGGTCAGGCTGGAAAGATACTTTCATGTCAGGTGATATGTGGTGTCAGCTTATTGCGGCCCCGCCCGACAAAATGTCGGGCGGGGCTACGCGCTTCATTTGCTTCGCAAATTTCGGGCGTTAGTCGGCCTTTGGCCTCCCTATTCGAGCGGCAAAGGGCATCACTTACCAACGAGTAAGCTCACCTGTTTGCCTTCCTTGCTTTCTAGCATCTTGGGCATTCTGGTCAGGCTGGAGGGATTTTTCCATGTCGGGCGATATGTAGTGTCAACCACTGAGGGCAGACGGGGTCACTTACAGAAATGTAAGCTCATCTGTTTATTTACGCGTATCTCAGGCTTTCTCATTAGGCTCAAATCGCCTATGCTGTAGCAAAAAACGCCAAAGGCCGCGCCTATCGCGCGGCCTTTGCAATACGGCTTGCTGTACCTATGCCCAGGGATTGGCGTTGCTACTTGCCGATATCCTCGTCGTCGACGCTGTTCCAGTCCATGGCGGACGAGGGGATGAACCCGCGCACAGTCAGCCCGCCTATTGTGGTTTCGATATACGCCCAGGTTTTGTGGTTGTAGAACGTCGTCAGGTAGGTGACCTGCCGGCCTGCCGTCAAGCGTATAATCGCAGAGTTATCGGTCGCCGGATCGTCGGTCAGGCTGGCATCGCTGGTGAGGGTGATCGTTTTGTTGTCAAAGGACAGGTACGGCGCATCCACCGTGCCTTTGATATCATGGCCGTTCACATATCCGACCCTCACCGCGCCGTTGTTGGTGGCATACATCACCAACAGCCACCCCTGGTTCCATCCGGCAGCGTACACGGTTCCGTTGGTGCTTACAAGGGCCTTTCCGTTTGCACCCCGGTAGGCGTTTTGGCTGGGCGCGGAATACACGGCGAGCTTCTGCCCTGCTTTCAGATCGATGAACGCAAAGCCGGAGAGGACGTCGAAGTTGTCAAAGGAGATAAAGTCGAGATAGTTGAGCCCGCCGAGGTTGTAATTGTCCGTATCGCGCATCACGCCCCGGACATCCTTTACCAGCTTCTCATTCGCCCATTCGGTTTTAGTCAGCTGCGGGTAGCAGGCTACCGAGTTATCGGGATTGGCGTTGGGCGTATACCAGGGCAACTGGGAGAAGTAATTGTCATACTTCCCTCCGGGATTAAAGTTGTAGCCGTGCCGGGCAAAGATTTCGTTGAGGATATAGCCAAGCGACTCGTAATCCCACTCCCATAATTCAGCCTCGCTGAGCGGCCTGGTATCGCTGTCGGGGATAATGTACTGCCGCCCAACGGCCAGCGAAGCTATGGGGAGCAGCAGCAGGATCAGGACAAGCGCAATACATTTTTTCATAAAGGGTTTCTCCTTTTAAGAATTGGAATATGGCAGGATATGTCTGTGTATACAATTATAGCATACTCTGGAAGACCGTTCCAGCGTTGTGCGGCTATAAATACGCCTCGGCGGCTTGTGGTACAATGGATTCAGGGGAGGGCAGGAACATGGAGACACATAATATCAAGTGGCTGTTTTTCGATATGGGTTCCACCCTGGTGGATGAAACCGATGCGTATCGCGAGTGGTTTCAGCGCGCGTCGGATGCCGTGGGCGGGCAGATCAGCCCGGAGGAGCTTTGGAAGCGGTACCGGGAGGGCATGGCGCAGTATAGCGTAACGATTGCCGGGCACCTGAAGCCGTTCGGGTTTCAGGCCGACAGTACAAGCTATCTGTACCCCTCGGAGCTGGACAAGGCGTATCCGGAGGCGAAGCCGCTGTTGGAAGCGCTGTCCAAGCGCTACAAGATCGGCATCATCGCCAACCAGTCCCTAGGCTCGTCGGAGCGGCTCAAGCGCTACGGGCTGCTTCCATATATTTCGCTGGTCGTCGGCTCAGCCGAGGCGGGCGTTTCAAAACCTGATCCGCGCATCTTCCGGCTCGCGCTGGAAAAGGCGAACTGCAAGCCCGGCGAGGCCGTGATGATCGGCGACCGCCCGGACAACGATATCTACCCCGCCAAAGCGCTGGGGCTAAAAACTATCCGTATCCGCCAGGGTACATCGTACGAGCAAATGCCGAAAGGTGAGGAATACGAGGCGGACGTTACGTTGCACAGCCTTGCGGAAATCTACGAGGTTTTGGGGCGGTAAGCCCAAGCCCCGGCTAAATGATTCGCCCTTGACGCAGCACGGAACACCGCAATAACAGCACCTCCCGGCTTTCGCCGGGAGGCGCTTGCTTATTCGTCGATTTCGTCCCAGTCCTCTTCCGGGAATTCGTCCTCATCGTCCCAGTCATCCTCGTCGGGCTCGCCTTGATCGCCGTTGGCGAGCTCGAAAAACTGGAGCTCCTCCCATTGCTCCCGCTTGGTCATGCCAATGCACCTCCCCGCAGGTGTCCCGTCCCGGCGGCACACACTTCGGCGTGCATGCCATTACCGGATCAAATTCATGAGCAGTCCCGATTCCTCTTGGGTGATCGTCTTGCTTTCAAAGGGGAAGATTGGGTTGCGGTTTATCTCTGCCCATAGTATATCATAAGGCGCGGAAATTATGACCTGAAAAGTTGACAGACCCCGGCGTTGGATTTATCATGGCGGTAGAAAAGCACAATAACCAACCGGAGGCGGGCGCATGAAAAAACATACCCGAAAACTGATCGCACCCATTGTGATCACGGTACTGATTCTGTTGTACTTCATCGGGTTCATTATCGTGGCCGCCACAACGGACTGGCTGCCGCTTGGGTGGATGATCGCGCTGATTGTGATCCCCCTGTGCCTTGGCGGCGTGATGGTCTATGTGCTGGTGCAGCGAATCAAAGAGATAAGGAGCGGTGAAGAAGATGATCTTAGTCAATACTGATTATGTTTCCGGCAAAGAGCTGGAAACCCTGGGCCTCGTGAAAGGCTCCACCATCCAGTCGCGCAACATCGGCCGCGATATTACCCAGGGGTTCAAGTCCATGGTCGGCGGCGAGCTGAAAGCCTACACCGAAATGATGAACGACGCCCGCGCCCTTGCCACCAAGC
>DAIOVG010000092.1:0-10425 GCA_036759125.1 Candidatus Limiplasma sp. | reverse complement strand
GCTGTGATCGTATCCATCGGCAAAAACCTGCGCGACAGCATTTTGGTCTGCGTCATCATAAAGGAGCTGGGCGTTCCGTATCTGATTGCCAAGGCGACAGACGAAATCCACGCCAAGGTTCTGCGGAAGATCGGCGTGGATAAGGTGGTTTTTCCCGAACGTGATATGGGCATTCGCGTTGCAAAATCACTGATCACGCCAAACGTTCTGGAAATGATGGAATTCTCCGGTGATTACCGCCTGATTGAAATCATTCTTCCTGCGAAGTGGGTCGGCAGTTCCATCATCGAGGTTGACGTCCGCCGCAGATTTGGCATCAGCATTCTGGCAATCCAGCGCGACGGCCAATTTGTTGTCTCGCCCTCGCCGGACGAAGTGTTCCAGACCGGCGATATCCTGTTGGTGCTTGGCCAGAAGGACGACATTGCAAGCATCAGCGGTTGAAGCCATGAAACCGAGAGAAAAGGGCTTTTTTGACTCAGACGCCTGCAAACCATTCTTTTATCAGGGTGGCGAAACAGGCATCGTTTTGCTGCACGGGTTTACGGGCAGCGTTGCGCATATGCGCCCTTTGGGCGACGCGCTTGCAAAGCTCGGATACACAGTTATGGGTATCAATCTGCCCGGCCACGCAACAACCGAAGACGATATGGGGAAGTACGGCAGCCGGGAGTGGATGCAGGCCGCCCTTGACACGCAGGCGTTTATGCGATTGCATACAAAAAAGGTCGCTATGTGCGGCCTTTCTAGGGGCGCGATTCTATCGCTGCTGGTGGCTCAGCAGGGGAAGGCAGACGCTTGTATCTCCATTTCCGCGCCACTGCCGCAACGAAATCATCTGCTGCCGTTGACAGGCGTTTTCGGCTTCGTACTGCCGCGCGTCGCCTGGAAAACGAACCCAAACCGCAAAACGCAAATTGATCCAATATATGATAAGGGTTACACCGGCTTTCCGATGCGGAAAGGCGCGGACTTGCATCGATTGGTGAAACGGGCAGAATCGCATCTTGATAAGATCACCTGTCCAACCCTTGTTATCCAAAGCCTTGACGATCATACAGTCTCAAAGGACAGCGCGGATACAATTATCAACGGCATTGCCAGCACGAAAAAGGAAAAGCTGATCCTTTCCGGTGTTCCTCACGTATGTACGATATCCCAAGAGCTGCCGAGCATTGTAAACGCCATCGATTCACTGCTGAAGGCCCTGTAGGGCTCACCCTTTGATAAACTTCATCATATCCTTTGGCTTCGCCTGAGGATTCAACAACAAAATCTGTGATTCGATCTTTTTTACGGCTTCCTCATAAGAAAAGGAAGCCGCTTTTGCAAACACATCCGCAGGGAAGAAGCTTTCCACGGTCGTAAACACAGTGGAATACCATCCATATCCCTCACCGGTTTTGGATTGCTTTTGCTGCCTGGCGCACATGGTAATAAAAAGCTTTGTTTGCAGCTCCGTTAACGCTCGATCAAAACGCGATTTCTGCTCCTTTTGCGCCAAGTTGGACAGCGCTTTGAGCGAGTGCAGGGGAACGGCCACCTGGTCTTTCACGACGTCATACACGAGCTTTGCGTCGTGGCTGACCTTTCCGTCCTGATAGGCTTCTTCAAAGCTGTGGTTCTGCCGCCGAGTCGCCAGAAAATACGGATACCAGTCCTTGGTGATATAGCCGCTTTTCTTGAAAAACAGTTTGGCATAGGCGATATCGCTGCGCTCTTCCAAAACCCGCATACGCCATTCCCACGGGTCGGTTTCCGGGTCGCCCGTATGCCAGCGCACTGGCGTATCGTATGGCGCGGCCTCATCCCAGGACCAGTTGATCAAAGAGAAGATACCATTATCCGTACCGCCGCCCATGGAAAACCCTGCTTTTAAGAGCTCCGTAATGAAATCATCATAGCTTCGGATCATGTTCATTCACCCTTTCCGGTTGAAAGAACCAAGCGTTCTTATTGCATTCAGGATTGCGATCATGCTGACACCGACATCCGCAAACACGGCCATCCATAGCTCTGTCAGCCCTGCGCTTGCCAAAACGAGCACCAGTGCCTTCACAGTGAGCGCGAATACAATGTTTTGCCTTGCGATGGCAAGCGTTTTTCTGGCCAGGCGTATCGCCAGCGCAAGTTTACGGGGATCGTCGTCCATCAATACAATATCTGCGGCTTCCACGGCTGCATCGCTGCCAAAAGCGCCCATTGCGACACCAACATCTGCCCGGGCCAGTACAGGCGCATCGTTGATGCCATCGCCCACAAACACAAGAGTTCCCTGTTTCTGTTCAGCCAGTATGCGTTCCACATGCTCAACCTTATCGGCAGGCAGTAGCTCCGCATAGACTTCCTGAATTCCGAGCGTCTTTCCGGTCTTATCGGCAATATCCTTGCGGTCGCCGGATAAAAGTACCGTCTTATGCACGCCAGCCTTAGCCAGAGCCGCTACAGCCTGAGCGGCGCTCTTTTTGATCTCATCGGAGATCTCAATATGCCCAAGATACTTTCCGTCTTCCGCCAGATGGACAACCACGCCAAGGTGGTGACAATAGGGGAGCTCAATATTGTACTTGTCCATCAGCGCCGTGTTCCCAACAAGGTATTGGTGTCCCTGGTATTGCGCGGAGAGTCCATACCCCTGCAAATCGGTTATATGACTGAGCGTATCGGTGTTCACCGGCAACTGATTGTGCAGCCGTATGGATTGGGCAATGGGATGGGTGGAATATTGCTCAAGCGTTGCCGCAAGACGCAGGAGTTCTTCTGAAGGAAGGGTTTGGGGATGGATGCTGGTTACGTGAAAGATGCCTTCGGTCAACGTACCGGTTTTATCAAAGACGACGGTTTCCGTCTTTGCCAGCAGCTCCAGATAGTTGCTTCCCTTTACCAGAATCCCATTGCGGGACGCTCCGCCAATGCCGCCAAAAAAGGTCAGCGGAACGGAGATGACCAGAGCGCAGGGACAGGAAACGACCAGAAAGCTTAAGGCACGTTCCAGCCACATGGAAAAGCTCTGTGCAAAGACCAGGGTGGGGATAGCCACCAACAGCACGGCGGCTGCACAAACAATGGGCGTATACACACGAGCAAAGCGCGTAATAAAGGCCTCGGAGCGTGTCTTGTTCTCCGCAGCATGCTCAACAAGCTCCAAAATCTTCGCAACTGTTGAGTTTTCATACGTTTTGGTCACCGATACCCGCAATACGCCCGTAATGTTAATACAGCCGGAAATGACCTCACCTCCGGTGACAACCTCACGCGGGAGGCTCTCTCCGGTTAATGCCGAGGTATCCAGCATCGAGTTTCCCTCCAGGACAACGCCGTCCAGCGGGATGCGTTCTCCAGGCTTGACGACGATAACGTCTCCAACCGAAACGGTATCCGGTGAGACGGATACCACAAGACCGTCGCGTTCCAGATTTGCCGAATCGGGGCGGATATCCATCAGCGCGGCGATGGATTCACGGCTTTTGTCCATAGCAAGGTCCTGAAAATACTCGCCGATCTGGTACAAAAGCATCACGGCGACTGCTTCAGGGTACTCGCCGATCAACAACGCGCCGATCGTCGCAACGGACATCAGAAAGTTTTCATCGAACAAATTACCGCGTGCAATATAGCGGAAGGCCTTCCAAAGAATATCCCAGCCGACAAGCGCATATGCCGCAAGGTACAGCGTAAGGGAAACCGGAAACAGCGGAATGAAGAGTGCCGAGATGAAAAAAATAGCGGACAGTATAATTCTCCGGGGTAAGCGTCTCATATGGATGCTCCTCGCGCAGTCATTTCAGGGTGGCGCCGGGTACAGCGTGATCTACGGCGCGCCTGACGCGCTTCATAATAAAGTCAAACTCCGCATCGTCGGCTTCCAGATACAGCTTCTTGAGAAAAAAGTTGATCTTTGCACTCGTAACGCCGGTAATGGTGCTGAGCTTTGTTTCCAGCGCGTTGGCGCAGGCTGCGCAATCAAGCTCGCTGATCGTGAATGTCTTCTTCATCGTATCCTCCTACTCATGAATATGCTCCATGCCCTGGTTGATAATCGAGCGCACATGATTGTCGGCCAGGGAATAGAACACAACCTTGCCATCCCGCCTGGCCTTCACTAGTTTCATGCGCTTGAGAACCGCAAGCTGATGGGAGATCGCGCTTTGCGACATTTGCAGCAGATTGGCAATATCGCATACACACATCTCCTCTATGAACAGGCAGAACAGAATCCGAATCCGGGTCGAGTCGCCGAAGGTCTTAAAAAGCTCGGACAGATCAAACAACGCCTCTTCGCCGGGCATGGTCCGTTTCACATGCTCGATGGTATCCTGATGGAGATACATCAAGTCGCAGCATTGTGCCGCCTGATCAGTCATTGTATCACCTCAATATATGAATATATGTGCATATGTATTATAATGCGACCACTTTATAAAGTCAAGCAAAAAGCCAGCCACCTGTGAAAGCGGCTGGCTTTTTATGAAATGTGAGGATTAGAGTGTTATTACGATTTCGTTTTCGTCTAGCAAATCTGCTGCTTTCAGCAGCCCCGGCGCTTTGGATACACCATTGAGCGTAATTGTTTTCACACCGCTTTCGTGATGGTTTGGATTGTTGACGGTTATATGGAGCGCTTTTCCACGGAAGATTTTGTCCATGGTGAACCCGTCCCAGGCCGCGGGAATGGAGGGCGAGATCACAATGCCATCCGGTGTGGGCCGAAGGCCCAGAATCCCTTCCACACAGCCGACCATCACGGTAGAGGCCGTGCCGGTCAGCCAATGTACGTGTGCGCGGCCGAAATACGGCGATTCAATGCTTTCAATGAACTGCGCGTGGGCGTACGGCTCAATCAGCCGGACATCCGCGTTGGTGTTAAAGCTGGCGGGAGAAGACTCCGAAAAATACTCGAATGCGCGGTCGCCGTGACCCAGTAAAGACTCGGCCAGGATCGCCCATCCCTGCGGCTGGCAGAATATCCCTCCGTTTTCCTTTGTGCCTGGATTGAACAGTATCATACGGGTATCGTCATAGCCTTTATAACGATAGGCTGGCGCTAGCAGACGAATTCCGTATTTTGTGTTGAGCTGATCATAGGCTGTCTGCATAACGGTATTAGCGAACGATTCCTCCGCACAGCCGGAAATCACAGCCCAGCTTTGCGGGTTGATCCACATGGAGGCCTCGGTATGCTTGGCGGAGCCAATCACCTTTCCGTTCTCCGATATTCCACGGATATAGCGATCATCCTCTTTGCAAACCGAGTTGATAATCGTCTTTAATTTCGCGCTCTCGGTTTCCAGATACTCAGCGTAAATCGCATCGGCGTCTGCAATCAACTCAGACAGGAGGTTCATCGCATAATACAGCTGGAAAGCGACAAATACGCTTTCACCCTTTTCACCCAGATGCAGGCAATCGTTCCAGTCCGCGTGGAGACCGGCTGGCATCCCGTGTCCGCCAAGGTGGTTCATGTTGAAGCTGATCGCGCGCTTCAGATGCTCTAGCACCGTTCCCTCGTCCTTGTCGGCAAACGGAATGACCTCGTTGAGAAACGACGTATCGCCGGTCTCTGCAATGTACTTGTATACGGTGGGGAAGAGCCACAGTGCGTCGTCCGCACGGTAATGCGGATGGCCGGTGTACTTCACATAGCTCTCGTCCTCGGGTGTGTCTTCATGGCCCGGATTGTGGGTATAGCGCACAAGCGGCAGACCCGCGCCATGGTGAACCTGACCGGATAACATAAAACGGATTCTGTCCTTTGCCAGGGATGGGTCCAGGTGGATAATACCCTGAATATCCTGCACAGTATCACGGTAACCAAATCCGTTGCGCTGCCCGCAGTAGTACAGCGATGCCGCACGGCTCCACACCACGGTAATAAAGCACTGGAACGCGTTCCAAGTGTTGACCATCGCGTTGAACTCGGCACTCGGCGTGTTGATTTTCAGGTTGTCCAGCTTGCGGAGCCAGTAAGCTTTCAAATCATCAAGCTCTTTGCATACCGTCTCCCTGGGGGCCGTCGCATAGCGAGCCATAATAGCGTTCGCCTCGGCTTCCTTCTTTTCGCCAAGCAGAAACACCAATGTCTTTTCTTCGCCTGCACGCAACGCAAGCTTTGCATGCAACGCGCCGCAGGGATTCCCGTTGTAGCATTGGCTATCATCGCAGCGGCCCTCCGCAACGGCCATGGGCGCGTCAAAGCGATGTCTGCCAAGGAAAGCTTCTCTGTTTCCGGTACAACTATCAGCATCGCTTCCGGCCAGTGCGAAAAAGCGTGTATCGATCTGCGGGCAGTATTCATTGATGTATTGCAGAATACAGTTCCCTTTGCGCTCCGTACGGCTGATAAACTGTGTGTACTGGAGGTTGACCAGATCCTGTTCGTAGTTGTTCTCGTTGGATAGTTCGCAATAGCCGAACGCCGACAGCTCCCTGTCGCGGTCTGATTCATTTTTAACGGTAACGGTCCAAACCTCATAGGTCGCATCCAATGGAACGTAATACTGCGCGATAGAGCGGATGCCAGTGTATTCGCTTTCAAACGTCGCATATCCCATCCCGAATCGGCACTCGGTTTTGTACACTTCCAACGGCTTCTTCACCGGTTTCCATGAAGCGCTCCAGTAATCCCCGTTCTGGTCATCCCGCAGGTAAATATAACGGCCGGGTTCATCGAATTGATTGAAGGTATAGCGAAGGATACGGCCCATGGCTCCGGATTTTACAAAGCTGTATCCGCCTGCGTTCACCGTGATAATCGCACCGTATTCCGGCGATCCCAGATAGTTCGTCCAAGGCGCGGGGGTATTGGGATTGGTGATAACATATTCCCGGTTTGTTTCATCAAAATGGCCGTATTGCATTGGCTTCTCCTCCGATTGGATGATCAGAAATGAGGTTGAGTTTTTTAGAGCATAGCATAGGCTACACAAAAACTCAACCTCATTGAGAAGAAAATTTAAAACGTTTTCGTACTACTTGGACGGAGCGCTTTTAATCTCCAGCCAGAAGGTGTTATAGACCTCGATGAAATCTTGAATATCCAGCAGTACTTCGCAGCGGGCGACCGTTTCCGCTGGCGGGTTCAGGGTGGGATTTTCGGTGTATTCCTCGCCCATCAGGGCAACAGCTTCGGTGTTGGGAGACGAATACCAGATCTCCTCACAGTTCATCTGCGCAATATCGGGGCGGCAGAGAAAGTTGATAAACGCTTCGGCGTTTTCCTTGTTTTTGGCAGCCTTGGGGATGACCATGCCGTCCACCCAAATGTTGGAGCCTTCCACAGGGACGACATACTGCAAATCCTCGTTAAGCTCAATCGCATACTGCGCGTCGCCGCTCCACATCACTGCCATAGCGGCTTCGCCTACGGCCATTTTATCCTTGACCTCGTCCACCTGATAGGCTTTGACGATGCCGTCCTTCTTCTGCTTGATAAGAAGGTCCTTGGCCTCGTTAAGCTCCAGCGGATTGCGTGTGTTCATGGAATAACCCAGGTACTTAAGCGCAAGGCCGATGCTGTCGCGGGGGGAATCGAGCATCAAAACACCCTTTTGATATTGCGGGTCGAACAGGGACGCCCAGCTGGTGACAGGCTCCGAGACCATGGTGGTGTTGTACAGGATGCCGACCGTGCCCCACATATACGGTACACTGTATAGGTTACCCGGATCGTAGGCAGGGTCCATAAGGTTCTCGTCGATATACTGCAGATTTGGAATGTTGTCAAAGTTCAGCTCCGCAAGAAGCCCCTCGCTGATCATGCGCTCAATGGCGTAATCCGACGGGAAGACGACATCAAACGATTGTGGCGAATTGCGCACTTTCACCAGCATATCTTCATTGGTCGTGAAATTCATCATGTTGACTTTGATGCCGGTTTCGGCTTCAAACATTTCCAGCACGTCCTCGTTGATGTAGTCTTCCCAGTTAAAGACATTCACAACGCCATCGGCAAGTGCGGAGACCGCAAAGGAAAGTATGAGTACCAGCAGCACGGAGAATACAGTCTTTTTCATGCAGGTGCCCTCCAATTTCGGTAATATATAAACGCGTTTGCGTTTATCTTAACGGGTGTCGGCGCTTGAGGAACGTTTGTTGATGGTCAGAAGTAGTAGCAGCAGCGCCAGGAACATCAACGCGCTTAAAGCGTTCAAAGTCGGCTCAATGCCGATACGCGCCTTGGAATAGATGAGCGTGGACAGGTTTTGCACCATCGGGCTCGTAGTGAAATAGCTGATTACAAAGTCATCTAGAGAAAGCGTAAATGCAAGCAGGCAGCCAGTAATGATGCCCGGTGTGATCTCCGGCAGGATGACATGGATCAGCGCGTAGGAAGGCGTTGCTCCAAGGTCCAGCGCAGCCTCGTAGGTAAACTTGTTCATTTGTTTGAGCTTCGGCATGACCGACAGGATGACAAACGGCGTGTTGAACGTGATATGCGCCAAAAGCATGGTGAAATAGCCGCGCTCAATCTGCGCAAACGTGAACAGAATCATCAGCGAGATACCCGTAACGATATCCGGCATGGTCATGGGCAGCGTGGTCATGGTCATCATCAGTCCCTGCGGCCGCTTGCGCATGGCGTGGATGCCAATGGCCGCGAGTGTACCCAGTATGGTCGCGGCTACGGCAGCGATTACAGCGACGGACAGGGTGACATACAGCGCTTTCAGGATGGCCGCGTCCTGGAAGAGGTCAGCGTACCAGTGCAGGGAAAAGCCTTCCCATTTTGCCCGGCTCTTGCCTGCGTTGAAGCTGTACACAATCAGCACTACGATGGGAACATACAGAAAGAAAAGAATGAGCGACAGGTATACTCGCTTAATGATCCTGCTCATACGATACCGCTCCCTTCTCCTTCGGGATCCGCCCGGCGCAAAATGCCGAGGCTGACCAGAATCAAAGCCATCATGACCAGACTCAACGCGCTGCCAAGGTTCCAGTTGCCCTGGAATAAAAAGCGGTTTTCAATCAGGTCGCCGAACATCATCGTATTGCCACCGCCGAGGATGCGGGGAATAAAGAACGTCGTCACCGATGGCATGAAAACCATCGTGATTCCTGAAACCACGCCGGGGATGCTCAATGGAACCGTAACCGTCCAGAATGTCCGGGTCGGGTTCGCGCCCAAATCCTGCGCGGCCTCCAGCAGGCGGCTGTCCATTTTTGTCAGCGACGTATAGATGGGGAAGACCATAAACGGCAGGAAGTTATATACCATACCCAGCAGCACTGCTGTGTTGTTGTACATCAGCTGTGCCTTGGGCAGGCCAAGCCACTTCAGCACCGTGTTTATTAGCCCGGAGTCCTCCAGAATCGACATCCAGGCGATGGTACGCAGCAGAAAGTTCATCCACATCGGGATGATGAACAGTACAACCAGAATCGCGCCGTATTTCATATTCTTATCGGCCATAAAGTATGCGGCCGGATAGCCGAGCGCCAGGCAGATCAATGTGCAGATCAGCGCCATCCACAGCGAATACACAAGAATGCCGATGTTCACCGAGCCGCGCGTAATCAGCACGGCATATTCCGGCCCCATCTCGGCATACAGCTTGTTGACGGAATAGTTGCTGTCCCAAAAATTCTTAAAATTATCCAGCGTAAACGCGCCGGAAGCGTCCGTCAGCGCGTAATAGGTGATCAAAACAACCGGTACAAGCGTAAACAGAATCATCCACAGGGTATACGGCGACGCGAAGAACGAGCGCTTGATACCGCCGGAACGGCGTACTGACAGAACGACCAGCGCGGCAAACCCCAGCACAATCACGGCGATGCCTGTGATCATCCATACGGATATATTCGCCCCGGGCATTATAGGTCGTCTCCTTCAAGGGATTCGTCCTGCTCGTCTTCTCCGGCTTCCCTCGCCATTGGCTGCATGATGTGAATGTTAAAGGGAATGATCGTAAGTCCGACACGCGAGCCGGGTTCCTGCATAACGGTGGAATGGATTTTGAACTCCAGCTCGCCGACCTCGATAATCATCTCGTAATGCACGCCCTTGAACAGAACGCTTTCCACAACCCCAGCGATCTGCCCGTCCTCTTCTTTGACGATGTTGATATCCTCCGGCCGGATGACCACATCGACCGGCTGATTGGACCCAAAACCTTTATCAACGCAAGGAAAGTTGAAGCCCGCAAAGCGAACCAGCTTGTCCTCCAGCATCGTGCCGGGGTAAATATTGCTTTCTCCGATAAAATCGGCAACAAACGCGTTCACAGGCTCGTCATACACGTCTTTAGGCGTACCGATTTGCAGAATGTTACCGCGGTTCATGACCACCACGGTATCGCTCATGGTCAGCGCTTCTTCCTGATCATGGGTAACATATAAAAACGTGATCCCGAGCGTTTGCTGCATCCGCTTGAGCTCAAGCTGCATTTCCTTACGGAGCTTCAAGTCCAGCGCGCCCAGGGG
>DAIOVG010000091.1:0-10632 GCA_036759125.1 Candidatus Limiplasma sp. | reverse complement strand
CCACGCGGGAGGGCGGGCACGGCATGCACCGCATCCTGCACGCGGGCGGCGACGCGACCGGGCAGGAGATGGTGCGCGCGCTGGAAAAAGCCGTTGGGAGCAAGCCCAATGTACGCCTGCATGAGAACGCGTTCGCGGCGGACGTCTGGACCTGCGGGGATCGCGTATGCGGCGTTACGGTATTTGAACGCAACGAGTGGCACCTTTACCGCACCGGCCATCTGCTCATCGCCTCGGGCGGCATCGGGCAGATTTACCGCTATACCACCAACCCTGTCGTTGCCACGGCGGACGGCATCGCCATGGCGGCCCGCGCGGGCGCGAAGCTCAAGGATATGGAGTTTATCCAGTTTCATCCCACAGGTCTGTATACGCCGGAGAACCGGAACCGGCAGTGCTTTTTGATCTCCGAAGCGATGCGCGGCGAAGGCGCTATTTTGCGCAACCAGAAGGGCCAGCGCTTTATGAAGAAGGCGCACCCGCTGGCGGAGCTTGCGCCAAGGGATATCGTATCCCGCGAGATCTATGCGCAGATTCAAAACCAGACGCTGCCGTATGTGCGGCTGAACATCGCGTCTGCCGATCCGGATTTCCTGATCAAGCGTTTCCCGACCATCTATCACAAGTGTCTGGAGCACGGCATTGATATCACCCGCGACGATATCCCGGTCGGCCCGGTGCAGCACTACATGATGGGCGGCGTCCAGACGGATTTGTGGGGCAGTACGCAGATCAGGGGTCTGTACTGCTGTGGCGAGGCGGCCTGCACGGGGGTGCACGGAGCCAACCGTTTAGCCAGCAACTCCACGCTGGAGTGCCTGGTGTTTGGGCGGCGCTGCGCGCAGACGATTGCCGGAAGCGCCATGGAATCGCCCGCATGCAGCGCGGAACCGGTAACTGGTGAAAACAGGGCAATTGCGTTTGATACCGAGGCGCTGATTATTGAACTCAAGGGGATCATGGTCAAATACTGCGGCATCGTGCGCAGCGGCGAACAACTGCGAACGGGTCTCAGCCGTGTCGGCGAGATCGGCAAAATGCTTGAGAAGGCAAAGCTCAATACGATACGCGATATGGAGCTCTGTAATATGGTCACGGTTGCCGCGGAGATTCTGCGCAGTGCGATCAAGCGCCGGATATCCGTAGGCTCACACTACCGTACGGACGGGGAGGCACAAGCCAATGATTGACGCAGGGCACCTGCACCGGATCATTAAAACCGCACTGGAAGAGGACGTAAATACAGGCGATATCACAACCGCCAGCACCGTAAAACCCGGCACACAGATCAAAGGGCGGTTCATCGCCAAGGCGGATGGCGTGCTGTGCGGCACGGACGTGGTTAAAGCCGTGTTTTCGTATGTGGATGCGGCCATCGCGGTTGATTTTCATTTCCGCGACGGAGATTTGCTGCGTAACGGTGACGTGATTGCCGAGATCGGCGGCGACGCCGCGCATATCCTGACGGGCGAACGCACAGCGCTCAACCTTTTGCAGCATATGTCCGGTATCGCCACGCGCACCAGGGAAACCGTTGCGCAGGTGGCGGGATATGATGTGCACATTCTGGATACCCGCAAAACAACGCCGGGCCTGCGCATTCTGGAAAAGTACGCGGTTGGTGTCGGCGGCGGGCAGAATCACCGCTTTTCGCTGGCGGACGGGATTCTGATCAAGGATAACCACATCCGGGCGGCAGGGGGCATCACGCAGGCGGTCGAAGCGGCGCGAAGCCGCGCGCCGTTCACCCTGAAAATCGAGGTGGAGACTGAAACCCTGTCCCAGGTGCAGGAGGCGCTGGATGCCGGGGCCGATATCATCATGCTGGATAATATGACAACCGAACAGATGCGGGAAGCGGTTGCGCTCATCGGCGACAGGGCTGTGGTGGAAGCGTCCGGCAATATGGGGCAGCGTGACCTGCGCGAGGTAGCCGCCACGGGGGTTGATTGTATTTCGGTCGGCGACCTGACCAACTTTGTACGTCCGCTGGACATCAGCTTGAAATTGAATATGGAATAAATGGAAAAGGAGATGTTATTTTGGAAGGAAGCTTGCGTTCCATCACGGAGGCCATGCTGGAAACGCGCGTTTGGAAGCCTGAGGGTGAGATTCGGGCCATTGTGCAGATACTCCACGGCATGGCCGAGCACATCGACTGCTACGCGGAGACGGCCAAACGCCTGAACCAGGCGGGTGTTCTGGTTGTGGGACACAACCATCTGGGGCACGGCCAGGGCGCAGAGCAGCTTGGGCATTTCGGCAAGGGCGGGTTTGACGCGCTGGTCGACGACGCCCACGCGATGCGCCTGGAAACGCAGAAGGCGTACCCCGGCGTACCGTTTTTTCTGCTGGGGCACAGCATGGGCAGCTTCGTGGCGCGCAACTACTGCCTGGTGTATGAGCGGGGACTGTCCGGCGTGATCCTGTCGGGCACGGGACACTTCCCGGCGATGCTGGTCACCGAGGGACTCATCCTTGCCAACCTCTTCTGTGCGCTGGGTGGAGAAAAAAAGCCCGCAAAATTCCTTGAAACCATGAGCTTTGCGGGCTACAACCGGGATTGGTCTCCCGTGCGTACCGAGAAAGACTGGATCTCCTGCAATACGGAAAAGGTCGACAATTACATTGCCGATCCGCTCTGCGGATTTCCCTTTACCAACGGCGCATACCGTGATTTGTTCCGGGGATTGAAAAAGCTGTATCCCAGGAACCTGAAAACAATGGACAAGACCGTGCCGATCCTTTTATACGCCGGAGCCAGCGATCCTGTGGGCGGGCGCGGCCAGGGCGTGCAGAAAGTCGCCGCGGAGCTGAAAGCCGCGGGCGTCAAGGACGTGACTGTGAAGCTGTATCAAAACGGCCGCCACGAAATGCACAACGAGCCCAACCGCGAGGAAGTGTTCCAGTATATGCTCGATTGGATGTTCAGCCGTCAATAAGCGAAACAGAATCCCAAAGGGAGCGAAACGCCTGCTGGTAGCGCTTTTCCATGGGTATCCAGCGTTCCTCAAAGAGACGAAGCGATGCTTCGTCTTCTCTTTTTTGCAGGCGGCGCAGCTGTTCATCCGCAGAGATGCGCAGGAAGTACAGCATCGCGCCCATTTGCCTGTACGTGTCCAAAAAGCGGGGATGCAGCGAATAGCTGCCCTCGATAATGGTACAGGGCTTTGGTTCTATCCTAATCTCCGTTATAGAGAAATCCGCGCAGTTCAGCGCGCCGTAGGTGAATGCTTCGCTTCTTTGCAGCGGGGAGATGACCTCGTCTATAAAGCGCTCATAATGCACGTTGCCGCCCGGCGCCTGCAAGCGCTCCGGCGTGCGCAGGGCCTTGGGCAGAAAAAAATCGTCCATATGAATCACATTGCAGCCGCAGCGCGCGGCAAGCTGCGCGGCGAGGGTAGTTTTGCCCGCCGCGCAGTCGCCGTCGATCACCGCCAGCGCGCGGCCGTGTAGATTCAGTTGCGTTTGAAGGTCGGCCGTCAGCCGATCGGTGATGCTTGCTTGCATTAGTCCATCAGCTTCGCGCGCTGCAGCGCGAGTACGAGCAGCGGAATCAGCACGATCTGCACCACAATGCCCGGCCAGGCGTTGAGGAACGCGCCGCCGAAAAACATCGGCAGGGTGAACGCGTTGGTCATAAACAGCGCATACAGCGCAAACGTGACCACGCCCCATACCAAGCGCCCCAGCAGCATGGACAGAATCAGCGATACGTATACATTTACGGCAGTCTTTTTCAGCATGCTGTAGAGCATGCCCGCAAACATACCGTAGGCGGCCAGCTCAAAGGCCATGGCAAGGGCGGTGGGCATCATCGGCGGCATCCCGACCAAGACCGAGCGCAGCAGCGGCGCGATGAAGCCGACTGCAAGCCCCCATGGCCATCCGCACACAAAACCGCACAGGAGCACCGGAATGTGCATGGGCAGAAGCATACCGCCCAATAGTACGTTGCCCGTCAGGTAGGGGAGCACGTACGCAAGCCCAAGGAACATTGCGCTCAAAACCAGTTTTTTCACAGAAAACTGCATTGTGGGACCTCCTAAAGTGATGTGTTGGCATTGCTTCAGGCAAGGCTCACTGTCTTCATGACATGGTTTATATTGTATCATAACCCCGGCCGCCTTCATGGCGGCAATGGGGCGAAAGCTCAGGGCTGTTTGGCGATCCGGGCGAGGAGCGGCTCAGCGAGCGCTTCGGCGATAACGCGGTAATGGGGGCGGTAGGCTGCGCGGAAGGCGTCGGAGTGGTGCACGGGCGGGCATCCCTGTCCTCGCCATGTGGAAAGCCATGTTTCCATGCCTTCAACGGGCAGCGCTTTCAGCAGTTTGATCTTAGCGTCAAGTCCGGCCCTCGTTCCCGCATGCTCCCGGGCCGACTGCGCAAACGCCTGTGCCAGCAGTAAAGCGTTCTCCGGTGTGCAAGTCTCGCGCGTCAAATGGAAGCGGCACAAACCGTTGCCGATGGGCTCTGGACTCAAGGGTAATTCCGTGTATTCTACGGCCTGCCATTCCGAAATGATCATCGCGGCGGCGCGTGGCTCGTCGGCAATCATGTGCTCCGGCCCGAACTCGCTTTGATACGCCAGCTTGCCGAAGTCCTGCGGCTGCATCAGGGGATAGCGCAGCGCATGCCCGCGGACGATAGCCTCAAAATCGGTCATCTCAAGCCTGTTCTCCGGCAAGCTGCCGGATGGCGCGCACCACGCCCTGCACCGCCTGGCCGACGGGCTGATCCAAAACCCCGACGATAACGTTGTCGCACTGGTTCATGGGTACCAGCACGCGCTTGGCGCGGGCCTGGCCGATGGCCGCAGCCATCGCGGGGGTGATTTCCCCGTGCATGGAGTCGGCAATCACAATGCCGATGGGTCCTGCGATCACATCGGCATGCCTACAGCCGACAATCACGGCGTTTTCGCCGGTCGCAGCGGTATCCGCGCCCGCCTTGAGCATGGCCGCAGTCGCGATGGAGTTGACGCCCACGGCATGGATGTGATACCCGGCGGCATCCTCCTTCAGCGCGGCAATCATCAGCTTGCCAAGGCCGCCGCCATGGCCGTCGATGACCAGAATCTCCGTCATGAAAAATCAACGCCTTCCCGCGATACGTCCATTTGTAATTGGTGCCTTGGAACAAGCCAAATTGTACCATACTTCGCTCAACATACGCAATGCCGGAGGGCCCCGCATTGACGCAACATATGCACTGCTATATAATATAGTTTTGCAGCCAACTGCAAGTAATTTCGGAGGAGGTCCGGGCGTGAAAAACGATCTGCCATTTACCGTACGCGGCGTTACCGTGCCGGGCAAACGGCTGGGAACGGAACTTGGGTTTCCCACCGCCAATTTGGAATATCCGCGTGGCAAAGTCATGCCCCAGAGCGGCGTGTACGTTGCGCTTGCGGAAGTCGAACACCACCGCTACCTGTCGATTTTAAGCCAGGGGAAGCACCCAACGGCGCCGGATATTGCCCCAACCATCGAGGCGCACCTGCTGGATTACGCAGGCGGCGATCTGTACGGTAAAAGCCTGACGCTGACCTACCTGCACTTCCTGCGCAAGGAAGAAAAGTTTGAATCTGTCGACGCGCTCAGAGAACAGATCGCCAGAGACCGCGACGACGCGCTCGCATGGCTTGCCAGGGAAGGGAACGAGCTGATTCAGCCCGAGCCCGTGACGCTTGAAAACGTCAGCTACCGCTACGATGAGGATACCCGCCAGGCTGTGGATGACGTATCCATGGCGATTAAGGCGGGCGAGTTTGTGGCGGTGCTTGGGCATAACGGCTCTGGCAAATCGACGCTTGCCAAGCTGATGAACGCGCTGTACCTGCCCACGGCCGGGCGCGTGATCGTCTGCGGGCTGGATACCGGGAAGGAAACGCAGCTTTGGAACATTCGTAAACACGCGGGAATGGTGTTCCAAAACCCCGATAACCAGATTGTTGCCACCGTTGTGCGCGAGGATGTGGCCTTCGGGCTTGAAAACATCGGCATGCCCCGCGCGCAGATGATCGACCGTATCGATGCCGCGCTGGATGCCGTATCCATGAAGGATTACGCCACCGCCGCGCCGCATATGCTGTCCGGCGGGCAAAAGCAGCGCGTGGCCGTGGCGGGCGTGCTCGCCATGCAACCGGATGTGATGGTGATGGACGAAGCCACCGCCATGCTTGACCCCACCGGCCGCAAGGATATTTTCGATACCACGCGCAAGCTGAACAGGGAAAAGCACATCACCGTGGTGTGGATCACCCACTTTATGGAAGAAGCCGCCATGGCCGACCGTGTGATCGTGCTGTCGGACGGCAAGATACAAATGAACGGCACGCCGGAGACGGTCTTTTCCGAGGTGGAAAAGCTGCGCGGGCTGGGGCTGGATGTACCGCCCATGGCGATGCTTTCCAGTATGCTAGCCCAGCGCGGCCTGAAGCTGCGCGATGGCATCCTCACAGTGGACGATATGGTAAAGGAGCTGAGGGTATGCCTATCCGAGTAGAAAACCTGTCGCATACCTATATGCCCGGCAGCCCGTTTTCGTCTACGGCAATCCACAACCTGTCGCTGACGATTGATGACGGCGAGTTCATCGGCATTCTGGGCCACACGGGCTCGGGGAAAACCACCTTTGTGCAGCATTTGAACGGCCTGCTCATGCCCACCGGGGGCACCGTGGTGGTCAACGGCACCGATATCGTTGCCAAGGGCGCGGGTCTGCGCGAGCTGCGCAAGCAGGTGGGGCTGGTGTTCCAGTACCCGGAATATCAGCTGTTTGAAGAAACCGTCATGAAGGACATCGCCTTCGGCCCCAAAAACATCGGCTGCGACAAAGAGGAAATCGACCGCCGCGTGCGCTGGGCCTGCGAACAGGTGGGTATCGACTACGAAACCACGGGCAAGGCATCGCCGTTTGAGCTTTCCGGCGGGCAGATGCGCCGCGTGGCAATCGCTGGCGTGCTTGCCATGCGGCCCAAGGTGCTGATTCTGGATGAACCCACCGCCGGGCTTGATCCTGAGGGGCGGCGCGCGATTTTATCAATGATCAAGAAGCTGCACACCGATACCAAAATGACCGTGATTATGGTCAGCCACAATATGGACGATATCGCCACCCTTGCCACGCGCCTGATTGTGATGAACAAGGGAACGCTGGAAATGGAAGGCACCCCGCGCGAGATCTTCAAGCAGGCGGAGAGGCTGAAAAAGATCGGCCTCGGCGTGCCGCAGGGCGCGGAGCTTGCCCAGCGCCTGCGCAAAGAGGGCTTCAATCTGCCAGACGATATTTACACCCTCGACGAGGTTTGCGACGCGATCCTCAAGCTCAAGGGGGTGGCCCAGGATGTTTAAGGATATCACGCTGGGGCAATACATGCCAGGCGATACCGTGGTGCACCGCCTGGACCCGCGCGCCAAGATCCTTTTAACCTTTGTCTACATCGCCATGGTGTTCACGGTCAGCTCGCCGCTGTTCTATGGTATCCCGGCGGTGTATGTGTTCATGACGGCAAGGCTTGCGGGGCTTTCGTTCCGGCAGCTTTTAAAAACCATCAAACCGCTTCGCATTCTGCTGATTCTGACCTTTGTGCTAAACGTCTTCTTCTCCGGCGGGAAAACGGTGCTGGTGCACTGGAACTTCATCACCATCACGCAGGAAGGGCTTTTGCTTGCGGTGCACTTCTCCCTGCGGCTGATTTTCCTGGTGCTGGGCACCTCGATCCTCACGCTGACCACCTCGCCGGTGGCGCTGTCCGACGGCATCGAAATCCTGCTGACGCCGCTCAAAAAGGTGCGTTTCCCCGTGCATGAGCTGGCGATGATGATGACCATCGCGCTCAGGTTCATCCCGACCCTGATCGAAGAAACCGACAAGATCATGAAGGCGCAAAAGGCCAGAGGCGCGGATTTTGAGTCCGGCAACCTTATTGCCCGCGCCAAGGCGATGACCCCGCTGCTTGTGCCCTTGTTTGTAAGCGCGTTCCGCCGCGCGGGCGAGCTGGCTATGGCCATGGAGGCCCGCTGCTACCACGGCGGCGAGGGGCGCACCCGCCTGCGCGTACTGCGCTTCACCCGGGAGGACGGACGGGCGTTTCTGGTGTCGTTTGGCATGCTGGCCCTGCTGATCGTCTGTACCGTGCTTTGGTAGCGGGGGTCGTTTCATGTTTGTAGAGGCTGCTCCTATCGTGCGGGAAGGCTTGATCGCCCACAGCGGGCTGCGCCGTGTGCTGCTCACCATCAGCTACGACGGTACGGCCTATGTGGGCTGGCAGCGGCAGCTGAACGGCATTTCCGTACAGCAGCGGCTGGAAGAAGCGCTTTTTAAGCTTCTGGATACCCAGACGCCTGTCACAGGCGCCAGCCGTACCGATGCGGGCGTCCACGCCATGGGGCAATGCGCGCATTTCGATACCCGCTCTACCATCCCGGCGGATCGCTTTCCCTATGCGATAAACACCCATCTTCCGCCCGACATCAAGGTCATTGATGGCCGGGAGGTGGACGGCTGCTTTCATGCCCGCTTCGACGCCGTGGGCAAGACCTATACCTACCGCGTGCACAACGCGCGGCACCCAAGCGCGCTGTACCGCAATTATATGGCGCACGTCCCCGTGAAGCTTGATTTGCGGGCAATGGACGCGGCGGTGAAGGACCTGCCCGGAACGCACGACTTTGCGGCGTTCCAGGCGGTGGGCGGCACGGCCAAGACCACCGTGCGCACCCTGACCTACGCGCAGCTTGAGCGGGAGGGCGATTGCCTGACGTTCATCGTGCAGGGGAACGCGTTTTTGTATAACATGGTCCGCATCATTGTGGGTACGCTTGTGGAGATCGGCAAAGGCAAGCTCGACGTTCATTGCTTCCGCAAAGCGTTCGATACGGGAGACCGCTTGTGCCTGGGCCCGACGGCGCCCGCCTGCGGCCTGGAGCTCACCCAGGTGTTCTACCAGCACTCGTCGTCGAGCCTGCAAGAGAAGGAATATTAGGGAATCCCGGCGAATTCCGCAGGGAAGAGGTGTTTGAACCAGTATGGCAAGCGTTAGCGATTTGGCAATCGATCTGGGGACCAGCAATATTACGATCTACATGCGAGGCCGCGGCATCGTTCTGCAAGAGCCTACGGTGATCGCCATCGACCGGGACACGCATGATGTGATCGCCTTCGGCAGCGACGCCGCACGGATGATCGGGCGCACACCCGGCAATATTCTGGCGCTGCGGCCGCTTCGCGACGGCACGATTTCCGATTACGAGCTGGTATCCATTATGCTCAAGGGCTTTGTGATGAAAGCCATCGGCAAGCGGGTATTCGTACGCCCGCGCGCTGTCATGGCCCTGCCTACGGGTGTGAACGAGATGGAGAAGCGCTCCATCATTTCCACGATGCTGGATGCCGGTATGCGCCGCACCCAGCTGCTGGACCGTACCATCGCCGCGGCGCTGGGCTCCGGCCTGCCCATTGACGAGGCCTACGGCACCATGATTGTGGATATTTCCGCGGGCGTTTCCGATATCGCCGTGCTGTCCATGGGCAAAACCGTGGTCAGCGACTGTGTGAAAATTGGCGGCGACCGCTTTAACGACGGCATTATCCGCCACCTGCGCCGCAAGCACAACCTTCTCATCGGCGAGCTGACCGCCGAGGAGCTCAAACGCAACATCGGCTCGGCCATTGCGCGCACCGAGCAGCTTTATATGGAGGTTACGGGCAGGAACCTGATCACCGGCCTGCCAAAGACCATGCGCATCACCTCGGACGATGTTATCGAGGCCATCAACGAGCCCCTGCAGCAGCTGATTGAAAGCATCCACGGGGTGCTGGAGCATACGCCTGCTGAGCTTGCGGCGGATATCTTTGATTACGGCATTATGTTCACCGGCGGCGGGGCCGATCTGTTCGGCCTGTGCGAGGCGGTGGCCGACGCGCTGAACATCCCCTGCTCGGTGGCGGAGGAACCGCAGAAGAATGTGGTCATGGGCTGTGCAAAGGTGCTTGAAAACAGCGCCGATCTCGGCCGCCTTCTGGAGACGGGTCATCGGCGCATCTTAAGCAGGTAATCTGGCGGTTTCGTTTTGTTACTTGCTCATTTCATCCAGCGATAGCTCATATGCCGGAACAAACTCTTGCATAAAATCCCGCACTTCGGGCATCTCCAGCGCGGAGATGCTTTTTTCAATGGAGGTTTGCGCCTGCAAAAACTCCAGATTGCCGGCCTTTTTTTCTTCCACGCACTTGATATAGGCGCAAATCCGGTCGGCGGCCTTGACGAGCTTCCACTCGTAGCTTTGCTTATCCGGCATCAGGTAGGGGTTGTAGGCGTCCCGCAGGTCCGGGGGCAGCATGCCCAGGAGCTGCCTGTTCGCCATGGCCTCGATGGTCTTGTATGCCTTTTTGATCTCGGCGTTTTTGTACTTGACGGGGGTGGGCAGGTCGCCGGTCAGTACCTCGCCCACATCGTGGTACAGGGCCAGGGTGGTCACGGTCTCCGGATCCAGCGTATTGCCGTGGCGCGTGTTGGCGAGCACCGCCAGCGCATGGGCGATCATCGCGCACTGCATGGAGTGCTCCATATCGTTTTCAGGAATGGTATTGCGCATCAGCCCCCAGCGCTGGATGAGCTTGAGGCGG
>DAIOVG010000090.1:0-10781 GCA_036759125.1 Candidatus Limiplasma sp. | reverse complement strand
CGTCAAGGAATCCGGAGGCGATATCCGCAACGAGGTCAAGGTCAGCGTGCTCGATCCGGACCTGTGCCCGCGCTATACCGCGCGCGTGGTGAAAAACGTGCGCATCGCCCCCTCCCCCAAATGGCTGAAAAAATACCTGATCGGAGCCGGGCTGCGCCCCATTAACAACATCGTGGATATCACCAACTTCGTGATGATCGAATACGGGCATCCGATGCACGCGTTTGACCTGAGCAAGGTGCGCGGGCGTGAGATTATCGTACGCCGCGCCAGAGACGGCGAAACCCTGACGACGCTGGATGACGTGGAACGCACCTTCACCCCTGCTGATCTGCTGATCTGCGACGCGGAGCGAGCTACGGGCATCGGCGGCGTGATGGGCGGCGAGGAAAGCGAGATCACCGAAAACACCGTCGAGGTGATGTTCGAGTGCGCCAGCTTCAACCGCACGGCCATCCGCCTCACCAGCCGGGCCCAGGGTATGCGCACCGACGCTTCGGGGCGCTTTGAACGCGGGGTCAGCCCGCACACAACGCTGGACGCCATCAACCGCGCCTGCATGCTCGTGGATATGCTCGACGCGGGCGACGTGGTGACCGGCGTGATCGACATCTATCCCAACCCCGTTGAAATTAAGCCCGTCACCGCAAGCGTCAGCCGCATCTGCGAGCGATCCGGCGTAGAGATTCCCGCATCGGTCATGGTGGATATCCTGGAAAAGCTCCAGTTCCGGGTCAAACTGGACGGCGATACCCTGACCGTAACCGCGCCGCCGCACCGCTCGGATATCGAAACCGAAGCCGACATTTGCGAGGAGGTGCTGCGCATCTACGGCTTTGAAGAGATCGGCTGCACCCCTCTGCACGGCGAGCAGACCTCCGGGGGCATCTCGCCCCGGCTCAAGCTCAACCGCAAGGTGACGAGCATTCTGCACGGCATGGGCTATATGGAGATTATGAATTTCTCCTTCCTGAGCCTTAAGCAAATCGAAAAGCTGAACCTTGCGGCGGGCGACGCGCGCCTGGACCCCCTGCGGGTGAGAAATCCCCTTGGGGAGGACAGCGCCGTGATGCGACCCACGCTTGCGCCCGATATGCTCAAAACCCTGTCCTACAACATGAACCATGCGACGCCTGAGGCGCGCCTGTACGAAATTGCGGCTGTGTATGACAAGCACGCCGTGACCGAGGAAGGCCTGCCCACCGAGACACCCACCCTGTGCCTTGGCGCGTACGGCGGAGAGATGGATTTCTACGCCATGCGCGGCGCGGCGGAAGCCGTGCTCCAGTCCCAGGGCATCGCCTATATGGTAGAAGTCGCCGCCGAGCCGTACCTGCATCCCGGCCGCAGCGCCGTGCTCAGGGACGGCGATACGGTGTACGCAACCCTTGGCGAGGTGCACCCCGCCGTACGTGATACCTTTGATATGCCTGCCCGCGCCATGATCGCCGAGATCAACCTGGCGCTGGTGCAAAAGGCCGCCTCGCCTCTTGGGCAGCTCAAACCCCTGCCGCGCTTCCCCAGCGTAGCGCGCGACCTGGCGCTGGTCATGGAGGAAAGCGTTGCCGTCGGCCCGCTGATGAACGCCATCCGCAAAGCGGGCGGCGATCTGCTTGAGGAGGTCGAGATGTTCGACGTTTACCGCAGCGAGCAGCTGGGCAAAGGCAAAAAATCCGTCGCCTTCTCCCTCATCTTCCGCGCACCCGACCGCACCCTGACAGAGCCGGATGTCGGCAAGGCCATGGAGAAGATCCAGCGAAGCTGCGCTTACCAGTTCGGAGCCGTGCTGCGGTAAGCATTGCCGTTTGTTTCAAAGCCGCAGGGATTTGGTATATCAAAGCCCTGCGGTTTTGTTTTGGTTGCAGGATTTTTGCAGACAATAAACGAACTATGCTATGCATGGATGGAGGGGTGACGTATGAATCTCAGAGAACAATGGGAAGCGCACGAACGGGCGTATTTGTCTCCCCTCGCTATGAAAAGCGCGGACTCCAGGGGGCGGGAAAGGCCCATCCCGGAGTGCGAGATCCGCACGGTGTACCAGCGCGACCGCGACCGCATCCTCCACGCCAAAAGCTTCCGGCGGCTGGTACGCAAAACGCAGGTGTTTTTAGCTCCTCGCGGTGACCACTACCGCACACGCCTCACCCACACGCTGGAGGTCGCCCAGGTGGCGCGTACACTTGCAAGAGCCCTGCGCCTGAACGAAGATCTCACCGAGGCCATCGCCCTCAGCCATGATTTGGGTCACACGCCCTTTGGCCACATCGGCGAAGGCACCCTCAACCGCCTCATGCCCGGCGGCTTCCGCCACTACGAGCAAAGCCTGCGCGTGGTGGAAGTGCTGGAAAACGACGGTCAGGGCTTAAACCTCACCTGGGAGGTGCGCGACGGCATCGCCAACCATACCGGAGACAGCAAGCCAGCCACGCTGGAAGCCTGGTGCGTGAAGCGTTCCGACCGCATCGCCTACCTGAACCACGACATTGACGACGCCATCCGCGGTGAGATCATTACCGCGAAGGACTTGCCCGCCGACATCATCCAGGTGCTGGGCAGCACGCCCGGCGAGCGCATCAATACCATGGTCACCGACCTGATTGAAAACACGCAGAAAACGGGGCAGGTCGCCATGTCGAACAGGGTTGCCGAGGTCAGCGAGGCGCTGCGCGATTTCATGTTTGAACACGTATACCGCAGCGGCTGGCGCTTTGAAGAAGAGAAGCGCTGCGACTTTATCCTGTCGACCCTGTTTGCCTACTACGGCGAGCACCCTGAGGAGATGCCGGAAGAATATGTGCGCATTACCCAGCAGGACGGCATCGAGCGCGGCGTATGCGATTTTTTAGCCTCCATGACCGACAGCTACAGCATTGATACCTTCAACGAGCTGTTCGTCCCCAACTATTTCCCCGTACGATCCTGATTGTTTCACTTTAAGCCGCACTGCGCACTTTCATCCGGATGCCGCAAGCGTACGCGATGAGGAACGGGCGCGCATGCCGGCGTATGGGACGTTTGCCTGACCGGGCGCGATGAAATCCGCAGCTTCAGCGATGCGGTGGTGATTTGCAGGCCCAAAGCGGCAAAATCCGATGCACGGTATGCTTGCCATGGCGTTCCCGCTTACCTGGGGGCAGGAGAAGCGCCGCATGCGGCGAATGACTGTAGAGGTGCATCATGACCAGATATCCATCGGCCTGGCTGGACGAGCTGCGCATGCGCGCCGATATTGTGCAAATCGTGTCCTCCTACGTACCGCTGAAGAAAACCGGGCACCGCTACACCGGCCTTTGCCCGTTTCACAATGAGAAAACCCCCTCATTCAGCGTAGACGCCCAAAAGCAGCTGTATTACTGCTTCGGCTGCAAGGCGGGCGGCAGCGTGATTCAGTTCGTGATGGAAATCGAACACATGAGCTTCCAGGAAGCGGTGGAGTTCCTGGCTGAGCAGCTGCGCATGCCGCTGCCGGAGGTGAAGAACGATCCCGGATATGAGAAACGCCGGTCCCTCAAGGAGCGCATCTACCTGGCCAACCAGGCCGCCGCGCGCCTGTACCACCAAAACCTGTGGGACAAGCAGGGCGAAGACGTTCTAAACTACCTCAAAGGCCGCGGCCTGACCGACGCGGTGATCCGGCGCTTTGGCATCGGCGCGGCAACGGGCAACCTGCGCATCGGCGATGCGCTTGAAAAAGAGGGCTTCACGCAGGACGAAATCCTGGCTGCGGGCCTGACCCGCAGCCACAACCCCAAGCCGCAGGACATGTTCTTCCAGCGCGCGATTTTTCCCATCATCGACGCGTACGGAAACGTGCTGGGCTTCGGCGGACGCGCGATGGGCGACGCAAAGCCCAAGTACTTAAACACCGCCGATACCCCCGCCTTCAACAAGCGCTACCATGTTTTCGCGGCCAACCTCCTGCGCAAGGAAAAGGGGATCAAGCGGGTCATTCTCGTAGAGGGCTACATGGATGTCGTCGCCCTGTCCCAGTTTGGCGTCGCAGGCGCAGCGGCAACGCTTGGTACCTCGCTGACGCAGGAACAGGCCCGGCTGCTCTCCCGGTTCGCCCCGGAAATCCACCTTTGCTACGACGGGGATTCGGCCGGGCAGAACGCCATCCTCCGGGGATTGGAGGTGCTGGAAGCCCAGCACATCAAAACCCGGGTGCTGGATATCCCCGGCGGGCTGGACCCCGACGAGTACATACGCCAGAACGGCACGGACGCGTTTCTAAGCCTCAAGCCCCTCTCCCCCGTCAGCTACCGGCTGCGGCGGGAAAAGGAGAAATACGACCTGAGCGCCGAGGACGGGCGCACCGAGTATGCCAAGGCCTGCGCAAGGATTTTGAAATCCGTGCGCGAGCCCGTGGAACTGGAAAACCATTTGAAGCAGCTTGCCATCGATACCGGCTACACCCGCGAGGTGCTTTTAAAGCAAATGGGCGCAACCCCTGAGACCCGCAGTACCTACTCGCCCAGGAACACAGGCTTCCGCCGCGGCGCCAAACCGCAGCAGCCCGTGGATATGCCCGCAAGCACGGTGCTTGCGCTTTTATCGGCAGGCAAGCTGCCCAAAGACCTAGTTTCCCCTCAGGACTTTGACGACCCCGACCTCAAGCTTATCGCCCAGGCGCTTTTAAAAGGCCAGTCTCTGGGCGCGATGCTGGACGAAAACGCCACCGATACCCTCCGCCAAGCCGTAGGCGCGATTCTTGCCATTGAAATCGACGACGAACGCGCCATGAATATGGCGCAGGAGTGCATCGATCAGGTTAAACGCGTAAAACTGGAAAAAGAGCTAGAGGATATCGAACAACGTTTGCAGAACTATTCCACTGAGGATCCGCATTTTAAGGAACTGCTGCAGCGGTCCATGGATATCATGCAGCAGCTCAAAGGCCTGAAGCTTTCCCGCAAAAGCCCTCTCTAATCTCTGAAGGAGTGATTGATGTTGAGCAACAATTCGCCGGAGGCGATCAAGTTGAAACTCAACGAGCTTTACGAAGACGCCAAAACCAAAGGCACGGTCACACGAGACGAAGTCGCCTCGCAGGTGATGGAACTTGAGATCGACGCCGACCAGATAACAAAGATCTACGAAACGCTCGAAAACATGGGCGTGGACGTGGTCAGCGAGTTTGATCCCGTGCCGGCTGACGAAGTCATCGAGCCCGAGAAGATCGACTTGAGCGTGCCCGATAATATCAGCGTGGACGATCCCGTCCGCATGTATTTGAAGGAGATCGGCAAGGTGCCGCTCTTGACCGCCGATGAAGAGATCGCCATCGCCAAACGCATGGAAGAGGGCGATGAAAGCGCCAAGCAGAAGCTCACCGAAGCCAACCTTCGCCTTGTGGTGTCAATCGCCAAGCGCTATGTGGGCCGCGGGATGCTGTTTCTGGATCTGATCCAGGAAGGCAATCTGGGCCTAATCAAAGCCGTGGATAAATTTGACTACCGCAAAGGCTACAAGTTCTCCACCTATGCCACCTGGTGGATTCGCCAGGCGATTACCCGCGCCATCGCCGACCAGGCACGCACCATCCGCATCCCGGTGCACATGGTGGAGACCATCAACAAACTCATCCGCGTATCCAGGCAGCTTTTGCAGGAATACGGGCGCGAGCCTACCCCTGATGAAGTTGCCAAGGTGATGAACATCTCCGAAAACAAGGTGCGCGAGATCATCAAAATCGCACAGGAGCCCGTATCGCTGGAAACCCCGATCGGCGAGGAGGAAGACAGCCATCTGGGCGACTTCATCCCCGACGACGAAGCGCCCGCGCCCGCCGAGGCCGCAAGCTTTACCCTGATGAAGGAACAGCTTCTGGCGGTGCTTGATACGCTGACGCTCCGGGAAGAGCGCGTACTGCGCCTGCGCTTTGGCCTGGACGACGGGCATCAGAGAACGCTGGAGGAGGTCGGCCGCGTATTCGAGGTCACACGCGAGCGCATCCGCCAAATCGAAGCCAAGGCCCTTCGAAAGCTGCGCCACCCCAGCCGCTCCAAGAAACTCAAGGACTATCTGGAGTAGGGGGACGAAATGTCGGAAGACCGGTTTCAAGGCAATACGGCCCGAATGCTGAAAATGGACAAGCGGCTTCGCGCGGCCGCCGACTGGGTGGAGCCCTGCGATATCATTGCGGATATCGGGTGCGACCACGGTCGGCTCGGCGCGATGTTGCTTTTAGAGAACCGGGCCAGGCATCTGATCGCTTCCGACATCAGTGAAAAATCCCTGCAAAAAGCACAGCACTGCCTGCAGCGCCACGGCTTGACCGGCAGGGCGGAGCTCCACGTCGCCGACGGGCTTGAAGCAATAACCCAGAAGGTTGATACCATCTGCATCCTGGGTATGGGCGGCGAAACCCTAAGCGGCATACTGCTGCGCGGCCAAAGCAAGCTGCATGGCGCAACGCTGGTGCTGGGCGCCCATACCAACCTGTACGTGGTGCGCAAAACCCTGCAGGCCATCGGCTACCGCATCACGGGCGAGCAGGTCATCCGCTCGGAAGGGCGGATGTATATGCTGCTTCGCGCCGCGCAGGGCAACGGATACGAGGAACCCTATACCCGCCGCGAGCTGATGCTTGGGCCAATGTTCCTCAAGGAACGCCCCGAAAGCTGGCGCCCGTGGCTGGAGCGCAGGCGGCACTACCTGCACAAGACCGTCAGTTCCTTAAAAGCCGCCGGAACCGATCCGCAGGAGAAACGGTTCCATAAGGCGCAGGAGGAGCTTAGCTATACGCTGGACGTCCTGCAAAATCTCTGAAAGAGGAACGCCTGATGACAGTCAACGACGTTTACAAATGGCTGGATGCTTTCGCGCCGTTTGAAACGCAGGAGTCCTACGATAACGCCGGGTTGCTTGTGGGCGATCCCGCCGCGCAGGTGCGCAAAATCCTGTTCGCGCTGGACGTTACCAAGGCCGTCGTGCAGGAAGCCGCCCGTTTTGGCGCAGAGCTGATCGTAGCCCACCACCCGCTGATGTTTCACCCGGTGCAGACGCTCTTGTTTGATCACAGCGAAGGCGCGGTGCTCAAGGCGCTGGCCGTATCCGGCATCAGCCTCATCGCGGCGCACACCAACCTGGACCAGTGCCCCGGCGGCATTGCCGACAGCCTGGCCGAAGCGCTGGAGCTGACGGACATCCAATCAAGCGCGGATTCCCCGTACCTGCGTACCGGAACGCTGCTAGCCCCCATGCAGGCAAAGGCTTTCCTGCCTTTGGTAAGCGGCAAGCTGCAAGCCCCGGCACGGCTGTACGGCGACCCGGATGCATACTTGCATAGCATCACGGTTATCCCGGGCGCGGGCGGCGAGGACGCAGCATACGTGAAGGCGGACGCCGTTGTGATCGGCGAGATCAAGCACCACGAGCTGCTGGCCGCCCTGGACAAGGGGCTCGTTGTGGTCGACGCAGGCCACTACCCCACCGAGTTCCCCGGCATCGCCGCGCTTTATCAACGTTTTCAAAAGAACGCCGCGCAAAGTGGCTGGGCTGTGGAAGCAACGCTTTTTTCACAGCCGCCTGCCATCTGCACGGCGTAAACCCAGCTCCCAAGCGGGCTTTTCACATATTAAAGGAGGATACTCATGGAACAAATCGAGATGCTGCTTGATTTTCAGGAAGCCGATATGGAAGCCGATGCGCTGGAATCAGAAATCCGGCGTTCCCCCAACCGCATCGCACTGAAGAAGAACCGCGATTTTCTCAAGGAACAGCAGGACGCGGTCAAGCTGATGGAAGAGCAGATCACCGCGATGTTGGACCGTGTGGATGTCATCAAGGAAGCCATCCAGCGGCAGGAAGACCAGCTGAAGGCCCTGCAAAAGCGCATGACCGATACGCCGCCCGAAAGCCTGGAAGACACCAAGGCCATGCAATCGGACGCGCAAACCCTTTTGCACGACATTCACGGCTACGAAACCGAAATGAAGCGAATCCAGAAGGAAGCGGCCGAAAACGAGCGCAGACATAAGGAAATCGTCGTCAAGTATGCCAAGGTGAAAGGCGAGTACGACCAGCAAAAGGTGGATTACGAAGCCGAGTATACCGAGCAGATGAAGAAACTCGACGAAAAACGCAAGGTGGCGCAGGAGAAAGGCAAGGGAATCGATCCCAAGCTGATGGATCGCTATCAGGTGATCAAGAAGCATTCTACGCCGCCTGTAGTGAAGCTGATCAACGGCCAGTGCGGCGGCTGCTACATGAGCCTGCCCTCCGTAACGCTGCGGAATTTGAAGGCGGGTTCGGGCATTATCGAATGCGAAAGCTGCGGCAGAATGATCGTTCCCGTATAACAGAAATCGAGGAACACATGGATATCATTCAGATTATCGAAAAGAAAAAACTCGGAAAGGCGCTCTCGCAGCAGGAGATCGCGTATTTTACCCAGGGCGCGACCGATGGAACCATTCCCGACTATCAGCTTGCCGCGCTGCTGATGGCGATACGGCTCAACGGCATGAACCGCAGCGAGACCAGCCAGCTGACCCTGGCTATGGCGCATTCCGGCGATATGCTGGACCTTTCCGCCATTGAAGGCGTTCCCGTGGACAAGCATTCCACAGGCGGCGTCGCCGATACCACCACGCTGATCGTAGCGCCCCTGGTGGCGGCCTGCGGCGTGCCGGTGGCAAAGATGTCCGGCCGCGGCCTTGGGCATACGGGCGGGACGATTGATAAGCTCGAAAGCATCCCCGGCTTTTCCACCGCGATGGACATGGACGCGTTCATCGCACAGGTAAAGCGTATCAAAATCGCGGTCATCGGCCAGACCAGGGATCTGGCCCCTGCCGACAAGGCGCTGTACCTGCTGCGCGATATCACCTCCACGGTCGACAGCCTTCCGCTGATCGCCTCCAGCATCATGTCCAAAAAGCTTGCGTCCGGCGCACAGGCCATTGTGCTTGATGTGAAAACCGGCGCGGGCGCAATTATGCATACGATGGAGGAAAGCATCGAGCTTGCGCAGGTGATGGTGCGCATCGGCGCGGATGCCGGACGCAGCATGATCGCGCTGGTTACCGATATGGACGAGCCTCTGGGCAGCCACATCGGCAACGCGCTGGAAGTGAAGGAAGCCATCGACGTACTGGCCGGACGCGTGAAGGGACCGCTGCTTTCCGTCTCCATGGAGCTTGGCGCACAGATGCTGATTGCTGCCGATGCCGCGGACAACATTGAAAAAGCCAAACAGATGCTGCACGCCGCGCTCGTCTCCGGGCAGGGCATGGAAAAGCTCAAAGAGCTGATCGTTGCCCAGGGCGGCGATCCCAAAGTTTGCGATGAACCCGGACTTTTGCCAAAGGCAAAGTATATACAGGATGTTCGGCTGACGAAAAACGGCTTTATCCACAGCATGGATACCCAGCGCATCGGCTACCTGGCCCAGAACATGGGCGCGGGGCGCAAAACAAAGAAGGACGTCATTGACCCGTCCGTAGGTTTTGTGCTCCACCACCGCATCGGCGACACGGTTCATACCGGCGATGTAATCGCCACCGTGCACGCTAAAAGCCCGGAAGACGTCGCACTGGCCCAGGAGGAGCTTTTACAGGCGATCACTATACTGCCGGAGCCCGCAAACCCCTTGAAGCTCGTCCATGCCATCGTGACCCCCGACGACATCATAACGCTGTAAGGCGCGTGGCAAGCATTGCCCGCGAAAGGATAAAGGCATGAACTGTGAAGCCGTTTCCCACCCCGTATCGCATTCCAGAACCGAGCAGGTGCACATTGTGATGCCCGGCGACTGCAACCAGTATTTCCGGCTCTTCGGCGGGCAGCTGATGCACTGGATCGATACCGTGGCCGCCGTGGTGGCGCGAAGACATTCGGGCAAGGCGGTGACCACCGCGTCGATCGACAAGCTGGATTTTCTCTCCTCCGCCACCCTAAACGATCTAGTGGTTTTGCAGGGCCGTGTGCTCTATACCGGGCGTACCAGCATGCTGGTGGCGGTGGAAACCTTTGTGGAAGCCGAGCAATGCCAGACGCGCAGGCTGGTCAACCGCGCAACGCTGACCATGGTCGCCCTGGGCGAGGACAATAACCCCGTGCAGGTGCCGCGGCTGGCCCCCGAAACAGAAGCGGAAATCACCGATTACGAAACCGGAAAAGCGCTGTACGAGGCGAAAAAAGCCGCCAGATCGCTTTGACTTGAAACAACCGAAATGCTATAGTACTATCTGGATTTTACTTGAGGAGGAAAGGCTTTGGAAGAACTGACCACGCTGCTCAAGGAGCTGTTTTCCGGCGTTTTGTACATGGGTACGGTGGACGGGCTGAAAACGCTTGTCATGTTTGTGATTGCCGGAGTTCTAATCTATCTCGCCATCCGCAAGGATTACGAACCCGCTCTGCTTTTGCCCATCGCGTTTGGGGCGATATTAGCCAATATGCCGCCGATTATCGACGCGGTGACAGGCGACCCCACCGCCAGCGTATTGGGCAGCGACGGGTTTCTAACGGTGCTGTTTGATGCAGGTATCCGCAACGAGCTCTTCCCCATTCTGATCTTTATCGCGGTCGGCGCGATGATCGATTTCTCCCCCCTGCTCAAGGATCCGTCGATGATCTTCTTCGGCGCGGCGGCGCAGTTCGGCATTTTCGCCACGTTCCTGGCCTCGATGCTGCTGATTCCCGTGGTGTTCCCGGGTATCGCCGGAGACGAAAGCCTCGTCCTGCGGCTGGCTTCGGCCATCGGCATCATCGGCGCGGCCGACGGCCCCACCACCCTGTATGTTGCCAATCACTTTGATTTGAAGGACTAC
>DAIOVG010000089.1:0-10997 GCA_036759125.1 Candidatus Limiplasma sp. | reverse complement strand
CCATGCAGGCTTTTTCCGCTCCGCTTCAGCCGGCGTCTTTATGTTTTTGCCTCGGCGGTATAGATGCCACCGCGCTGCCGAAAATCCGGCATGAAAAGCAAGGGGTTAATTACCACATGGAATCGCTTAGAAATGTGCTGCTGCCGCTGATGGAAAAAGGAGAGATTCCGCGCTTCGGGGGCCCGTGGATGTGCTGGATGCTTTCCAAAGACCGGGTCTTGGTGAATATGACCCGAACGGAAGGCAATATGATTGATGAAAGGGAGCAGACGCAGGTCGAATGCCGCTTGCGTGAAGATGCCTTTCAACTGGTGCAAGCGCTGGCCGAGAACGTTGAAGCGTTTAAAAATGCAAAAATTGTTTATACCGCTACCCAGGCAGGAGTACGCGAAACACGGCATATCTGCGGGGCACATATTTTAACAGGAAGCGAGTATGCCTCGGCGACGCGTTTTCCGGACGCTATCGGACGTGGAGCGCATCCCATTGATATACATTCTGTTTCGGGAGGCAGCCAGCGCTGTGAGTTCCTCAAAGAGGCGGCGTATATTCCATATCGCTCCATCATAACAAGCGATATTACCAACCTGCTGGTGCCGGGCCGTAGCTTCTCGGCGGATCGTGAGGCATCCGCTTCCGCTCGGGTGCAGGCATCCATGATGGGGCTTGGACAAGCGGCAGGATTTGCGGCAGCACAATGCACAGCAAGAAATTGCAGCGTTCAGGATGTGGATGTCGAAATTCTTCGGAAGGAACTCATTTCTGTCGGCTCGAATATAAGCTGACATTGTGGCAGGATCGATTGATGATACGTAATATCAATCTGCCAAAGTACCGCCTGGCGGAAATCCGAATCAGGCATATATGATTTTTGGAGGGTAAATCCAATGAAAGCAGCTGTATTTTATGGCAAGGGCGACATCCGGGTGGAGGCTGATTATCCCACGCCGGAGATCAGGCCAAACGAAGTGTTGATTCAAGTGAAAGCCTGCGGTGTATGCGGTACGGATCTGCATATTTTTGCCGGGGCCGAAGGGGCGACAGACTGTAACCCGCCGGTTATTCTGGGTCATGAATTCAGTGGTGTGGTTACCAAGGTTGGACAAAGCGTGACGCGTGTGAAGGTAGGGCAGCATGTAACCGTTAACCCAAACGTTTCCTGTGAAAGCTGTGAGCAATGCCGGCGCGGCAACCCCCACTTCTGTGACGAGATGGCGGCTACGGGTGTGAACTTTGACGGAGGCTTCGCTCAATATTGCAAAGTGCTCGAAAAACAGGTTTTCGTCGTTCCGGACTTCGTATCCTTTGAGGAAGCCGCGCTGTGTGAGCCTGTAAGCTGCTGCCTGCATGGGATAGACCTGTGTAATATAAAGTGCGGCGATACCGTCATGATAGTAGGCGGCGGCACAATCGGCATGATTATGCTGCAACTCGCACAGTTGAACGGAGCGGTTCGTACGGTTTTGCTGGAGACCAATGAAAACCGATTTGCGCTGGCAAAAGAACTTGGCGCTGATCTGGCGCTGAATCCGCTAAAGGACGATGTCGCTGCACGGCTTGCCGAAAGCGGCTTTCACGACATTCAGGTTGTGATAGAGTGCGCGGGCCGCCTGGATGCGATAGAATCTGCCATTCGTTATGCGGGGAAAGCCGCAACCGTAATGATTTTCAGCCTGACTGATCCCAAGGGAAGCATCTCCTATTATCCGTTTGAAGCGTTTAAGAAAGAGCTGACGCTGAAAACTTCGTTTGTCAATCCCAACACGCAGGGCCGTGCGGCACAGATTATTACATCAGGCAAGCTTAAGCTGGCCCCTCTTATCAGCGACCGTATCGCCTTGGCGGATATTCAGGAGGCATTCAAACCCGGAATCCGTAACGGAAAAACCGTTATTCTTCCGTAGGGAACCCAGCAGAAAGGATTGGTAATCATGCAAAAACAGATCATGACAGCGCCTCATGCCATCGAATTTCAGGAAGTGCCGATTCCTAACCCCGGGGCAAATGAGGTGTTGATTAAAATCAAGCGTATCGGTGTTTGTGGAAGCGATATCCATGTATTCCACGGGCAACACCCCTTCACAAAGTACCCTGTTACACAGGGGCATGAAGTCAGCGGGCAGATCGTTGCATTGGGAGCTGATGTGCATCAGTTTGAAATTGGCCAAAAGGTTACAATCGAGCCACAGGTTGTCTGTGGTGTTTGCTATCCCTGCCGGCATGGCATGTATAACCTTTGTGAGGAACTCAAAGTCATGGGATTCCAAACAACAGGAGCAGCAAGTGAGTATTTTTCGGTCGACGCGGCAAAAGTCACACCGTTTCCGCAGCATATGAGCTATGATGAAGGCGCGATGATTGAACCGCTGGCTGTTGCAGTGCACGCCATAAACCGTGCCGGAGACATTAAGGATAAAAAGGTTGCGGTACTGGGTGCAGGACCTATTGGAATATTGGTGGCACAAAGCGCAAAAGCCCTGGGTGCGTCACAGGTCATGATAACGGATGTCAGTGATTACCGGCTTTCCATTGCACAAATGTGCGGCACTGATTTCTGTATCAACACAGCCAAGCGCGACTTCAATGAAGCAATGATCGAATGTTTTGGCCCTGATAAGGCCGATGTGATTTATGACTGTGCCGGAAATGATACCACAATGAATCAGGCCATCCTCTCGGCGCGAAAGGGCAGCCATATTATTCTGGTTGCAGTTTTCGCCAAGATGGCCAATGTCAATTTGGCTGTACTGAATGACCGTGAACTGAAAATCGATACCAGCATGATGTATCGTCATGAGGATTATGTAAAAGCAATCGAAATCGTACAGGAGAAGAAAGTACAGCTGAAACCTTTGATGAGCAAGCATTTCGCGTTTGACGAGTATCAAGCGGCGTATGAATACATTGACAGTCATCGGGAGGCGACAATGAAAGTATTGATTGATGTGGACTCCGATGTGAAATGAGTTTGCGTTATATAAGACTGATGAAGGGGGAACTATGAACAAATTATCGGCTTCGGTAATGTGTGCTGATGCGTTGAATCTCAAGCGTGATTTGCACCTTCTGCGGGATTTTGGTGTGGAGTATCTCCACTGTGATGTGATGGACGGGCACTTTGTGCCAAACATCATGATGGGAACTGAGCTGATTCGGGCAATCAAAAAGCAGCAGATTCTACCCCTGGATATTCATATGATGGTAACGGAGCCCGAGAGGATGATCCCTTGGCTGCCTATGGACGGCGGAGATGTTGTTTCCATCCACTATGAAGCTACGCCACACGTACAGCGGGCATTGGCAATGATCCGGGACAAAGGGGCATCGCCCGCCCTGGCCATCAATCCGGCGACGCCTCTGGAGTGTGTACGCGAGGTCCTGCCAGACATTGATATGCTGTTGATTATGACTGTCAATCCGGGATATGCCGGCCAAAAACTGATTGTGCAGACACTTGATAAAATCCGTCGTGCCCGCGTTATGCTTGATGAAGCGGGATACCGGCATGTACCCATTGAAGTGGACGGTAATTGCAGCTTTGAAAACATGCCACATATGCTTAAAAACGGCGCTTCTATATTTGTCGTTGGAACCAGCAGTGTATTCGATCCGGCTTTGGGAATTGAAAAAGGAATCGCAAAAACACGGGAATGCCTGCTAACCGCCTGCACGCAAGGGGACGTATGATGGAACGAAAACCGCGCATACTTGTGATCGGCAGTATCAATATGGATCTTGTGCTGCAAATCTCATCCCTTCCGGCACGCGGCGAATCCAAGATCGGGGAGCAATATCAGTATTCCAATGGAGGGAAAGGCGCCAATCAGGCGGTTGCTGCCGCACTGCTTGGAGCCGACTGCAAGTTCATCGGGAAAATCGGGAAAGATGCAAACGGATACAGGCTTGGCGAAATATTACAGACTTTCGGCGTGGACACATCTGAACTGACAACGGATTCGGATCTGCCGACCGGGCTTGCGGTTGTCGTTGTCGAACCGGATGGAAGCAACAGAATTATGGTATTCCCCGGCAGCAATATGAACTTATCGAAGGAACACGTTGTATCCGTAGTTGAACACGAATCGTTTGACGCTCTGATCATCCAGTTTGAAATTCCGCAGGAAACGGTGATCGCCGCATGCCAGGCCGCGATGAAACGGGGCATAGCCGTAGTGGTTGATGCCGGGCCGGCAAAACCTTTCCCGCTTGAAAAGATCGCGGGGATGACGGTTTTATCGCCAAATGAAACGGAAACAGAGGCCTTATGCGGTATCTACCCGGACACCGATGAAAAGTCGCTGCAGGCAGCCAAGCTGCTGATGAAGAAAGCGTCCGCCAAGTATGTTGTGATTAAGCGGGGAAAACATGGCGCTTATGTGTACGGCGGAGGTCTGGCTGAGAATTTTGACGCGAGAAAAGTAAAAGCCGTTGATACGACGGCTGCAGGAGACGCGTTTACTGCAGCGTTGACAATGCGCCTGCTGGAAACCGGAGATATTGTCAATGCCGTACGCTACGGGAACTGCGCCGGAGCACTTACGGCAACCAGGCAGGGAGCGCTAAGCACGATCCCGTCTAAAGAAGCGGTTGAACAGTTTATGCTGACTCCTGACTGAGGGTTTGCCGGACCCTGCGCCGCAGCGATGCCGATGATTGCCGTATGTATGACAGTCTGCATCCGCTGCGCTTGATTGATGATGATCGATTATCAATCAACACGCCAGAATTGACGGTTGAAACCGTGGAATTTATAATATGGGTACTTGGTGAGACTACATAACGTCTAAACAATATAGGGAAAAGAAAGCAGGGGAAAACAATGAAAAAAACCATGAAAGCTTTGGTAGCGTACTCGCCAGATGATTACCGGTACGAAGCTGAATATCCAATTCCTGAATGCAGACCGAATGATATTCTTATTAAAACAGAGGGCTGCGGCATTTGTGCCGGCGATTTAAAATGTCAGCACGGTGCATCCATGTTTTGGGGTGACGGCAAGAGCCCTTCCTGGGTTCAGCCCCCTTTTATTCCCGGACATGAATTTTTAGGCAAAATCGCAGCTGTCGGCTCAGATGTGAAGGGTTATCAGATCGGCGAGCGCATTGCAGTGGATCAGATTGCGCCGTGCGGAGAATGTAGATTCTGTAAAACCGGGAAATACTGGATGTGTCAGCCGCATCAGATTTATGGGTTTTTCCAGGAATTTTGCGGCGGCATGGCAGAATATGTGCGGATTCCGGTCAATCGATCCGTAATCCATCGTGTGCCGCAGGATATGCCTCTTAAAGCCGCGCTGTGTATTGAACCATATTCCTGTTCGAAGCATTGCGTGGATCGTGCTGACATCGGGTGTGAGGATATTGTGGTCCTCGCCGGCGCAGGTACGCTCGGCCTAGGCATGGTAACCTATGCAAAACAGCGCAACCCTAAAAAACTGATTGTTTTGGACATGAAGGAAGAGCGTTTGGAAAAGGCGCGCGAGTTCGGCGCGGATATCACATGGAATCCTTCAACTGTGGATGTTGTTTCCGAAATCATGAAAATGACAGACGGGTATGGATGTGATATCTATATCGAAGCTACAGGGCATCCGTTATCTGTCACGCAGGGCATGCAAATGATTCGAAAATTGGGTCGTTTTGTAGAGTTTTCTGTATTTGCCGAGCCTACGACGCTGGATTGGTCAATTATTGGCGATCGCAAAGAACTGGATGTTTTAGGCGCGCACTTAAGCCCGTATTGCTATCCATATGTGATCGAAAACATTGGAAACGGAACCTTAAAGACCGACGGTATTGTAACCAGCACTTGGAAACTGGAAGATTGGCGTGCGGCCTTTGACGCGGCTTCTGGACGATACGGCGATATGAAGGTTGCGTTCGTATTTGAGGACTAATCCGTGCGGCTGCCACAAGCTGCAGCGCAGACTGCTGTTGAATGTAGGACTATAATCCGGTCAATGTGATCATCGCTAAAAAGTATCGTGAGGAGACAAGTATGGATTTAAACAATAAATCCATTGTATTTCTGGGTGACAGCATAACGGAAGGGACCGGAACGTCGAATCCATCAATGGTCTATTGGCGGGTTTTGGAGACGCTGACCGGCGCTGTGTGCTACGGTTATGGAATTGGTGGGACGCGCATTGCCAAGCAATATACTCCTTCACAGGAACCGAAATGGGACAGACATTTCTCTTCCCGTGTTGATGAAATGAAACGGCATGCAGATATAGTGGCCGTATTTGGAGGCACGAACGATTTTGGCCATGGAGATGCACCGCTTGGGACATTTGCAGATGAGACGGAACAATCGTTTTATGGAGCGCTCCATCACTTGATTCGCAAACTGATCATGCAGTATCCGTCTGCGCAGCTTATCATGATGACGCCATTGCACAGGCAAAGTGAAGATGATAATCCACAGAAAAATGAACAACACTATCCCAATGGGAAAAGATTGGTCGAATATGTGGATGCCATCTCCGAGGTGGCAGCATTCTACGGAATACCTGTACTGGATTTGTACCGAACCTGCAGTATGCAGCCGCGATTGCCAGTGATGCAGGAACGTTTCATGCCGGACGGACTGCATCCCAACGATGCGGGCCATGCCCTGATTGCCAGGCGACTGGCAGGATTTTTACGCTCGTTGTAAACCAGGTAAACCGTAGCGGGGATTCACAAAACACTATGAACAGATACAAATCGCGGATGACATGGCATATGTCATCCGCGGCGTGCTTGCAGGCAACACGAGGGTTTTCTTTAACAGACGGCGACATGTAACAGTGCATTGAAATTGACCGGAAGATAGTTTGGCTGCTGCAGCGGTGCTGTGTTGGGGATGATGGAGTATGGCAGGAAAAATCGAGGCGATCCAGCATAAGGTGATTTGTGCATTCAGGGATATCCGGGGAATCGATGCGATTGTTTTGGGCGGTTCCCGTGTTACAGGTACGGCTGGACCGCAAAGCGATCTTGATATCGGACTGTATTATAACCATACATCGCTGGATATTGAATCGTTGAAACAAAAAGCTGCAATGCTTGATGACGAGCGACGGGATCACGTATTGACCAATCCCGGCGAATGGGGCCCCTGGATAAACGGAGGTGGCTGGCTGCGGATCAACGGCCTCAGTGTGGATATTCTATATCGCAGTTCGAGCAGGGTGGCAGAGGTTATTGACTCCTGTATGCATGGCACGATCGACATTGACTATCAGTGCGGGCATCCGTTTGGGTTTGTCAGCTCGATTTACCTGGGAGAAGTCGCATACTGCCAAATCCTTCATAGCAACAGCAGCATCGTTTCAGACCTGAAAGCGAAGTTGGTTCATTTTCCGGAAACATACCAAAAGGCTGCGATTGAAAAGTTTCTTTGGAATGCTCGTTTTCGCTGAGTTGCGGACGAAAAGCCATCCATAAGGGCGATATCCTATATGCCGCAGGCTCGCTGTACCGGAGTGCAAACTGCCTTATACAAGTACTGGCAGCGTATAATGGGCTGTATATCCTCAATGAAAAAAACAGCCTGGCACGTCTCCAATTACTGAAAGGAGCGTATCTTCCGGACCGGTTTATTGAAGATGTGGAAAGCGTTTTTACGCATCTGAGCAAATCGCGCATGGAAGATTGTTTTAATCTACTGCAAATGCAGCATGATGAAATTGTCAGAGCAATCAAACCATAAGGAGCCAAACGTCAATCCGGATATACAGTATGGCGTAATGGCTTGGATCGGATAGACGTTGATTCTAAACGACGATGCAGGTTGCGTCTCCTGTATTTATCGTATCAGGAAATGGCGCATTGGTAATAATCGTGTTGATATCACGCAGCGGTACGAGATTAAAAACGGAATCCCGCAGAAATTTGGATTGGTCACAAATAAATACGCTTCTGTCGGAATGTTTGAGTACGTCTTTTCGGATATCTGTTTCCAATTCCGAATAATCGACGATCCAGCTCTTATCGTTGATGCCATATGAGGAAAAAAAGAAAATATCAATATTGAAGTGAGCAACGAGCTCCTCTGCATATCTGCCCCCAAAAGCCAGTGAGTGCTCGATCAGAATTCCGCCGGTACAGTAAGTTTTAATATTGTATTTCCGCAGTAAAAGGGCGGCTTGAATGCCATTTGTAATAACGCGTATGTTCTCATATTTCTTTAAATGGTCAACAATATGCAATACAGTAGTCGAAGCATCGATGAACAGGACATCCCCGTTTTTGACCAGGGAAGCCGCATGTTGAGCAAGCCTCTGCTTTTCCTTGGATAGAATCGAATTGCGAAAATCAACCGGAATGCCCAGACTGTTATCATCTGCCGCCAAGGCTCCGCCATGGGTGCGCACGGCCAAACCCAATTTATGCATCTCGTTTAAATCGCGGCGTACGGTCGGCAGACTGATATAAAGCGCTCGCCCGATCTGCTCTACAGACATGCTTTTTTCTTTGTTAAGCAGCTTTACTATTTCTTGATACCGTGCTTCCTTTAGCAATAGATTCACCTCATGACAATCGATTTAAGTATTTGCATTATAGCATCGAGAACCGATCGGATGCAATATCAATATGCCTTTGAATTGATCGAAAGTGATCTTATTTCAATAATAGCGCCAGAATTGACTGTGGAACATCCCGATTCTATAATGAATGTATTCGTTTGTTTCCGGAAGGAGAGACTGTGTGGATACTCATAAGCTTAAAGCGCTTGCTTTTGATTTAGATGGCACATTAACCCAGCACAAAACAAAATTAGAAAAAAAGCATCAACAGGTTTTGGACAGGCTTGGACGGGAATATCGCTTGCTGATGCTGGGTGCGGGGGAGTGCTCAAGGATATTTTTACAGATGAACCGCTACCCGATTGATATTATTGGCAATTATGGTATGCAATATGGTCAATATAACCGCATAACGAAAAATCTGGATATGCAGTTTAATATATCGCTTCCCTGCGACAGGAAAAGTGTTATCCTCAAGCTTACGGAATTGCGAAAGGTATTGGGACTCACCCAGTATTCCGGTGCTTCCGTGGAGTTCCACAATTCGGGATGCATTACGTTTCCGCTTCTTGGAACAGAAACAGCATTGGATACCAAACTGGCCTTTGACCCGGACAGAAAGATCCGCCGGGCCATGTATGCGGAGGTCGTCAAGGCTTTTCCAGAATACACAGTTTTTATTGGAGGGAGTTCCTCGTTTGATTTGGCACCCCGGCCCTATAATAAGTATTACGCGCTGGATATATTTTGCCGAAACGAGAAGCTGTCCCATGACAATGTGCTGTATGTAGGTGACGACTATGGACTTGGCGGCAATGACGAGGCAGTCTATCAGTCAGATTTTCCGTTTCTGACAATTGATGACTATACGATGTTTCCAGAATTGATGAACAGCCATTTTCCCGCCGGACTCTGAAATGCAGCAAGTATAGAATGGACCGCCTTGCCGTGAGGAGTGACATGAGGTGAAGCTGTTTGACTTTTCTTGAGGCAACTGCCAGAAAGGAAGTGGAGCTCATTGCTGAATCGGCTAAGCTGCTTATGCAAGCGCCGTTGACAATCGGTTATTGCTTATGCTGTATTGGCAAATTACGTCCTGCTGAATGATGACAGCAAGGCGTTTTTCGCAATGATTACGATTCGGCCATCCTATCCGTGTGTGTGGGATATCATTTGGTTTTTCACAGGCAATACTGGAACAGAAAAAGGGAGTTAAACATGAGCAAGCACGTAATCGTAATATCCAATGACGCAATGGTATATGAAGATCTGGAGACGCTGAAAACGCTGCCGAACTTTTCGCGCCTATGGGATAAAATGGCGTTTGTCAAGCATGTGCGCTCGGTGTATCCGTCGCTGACCTATCCTTGCCATACCACAATGATGACAGGCGTGTATCCGGACAAGCACGGGATCGTCAATAACGAAACGCCCGAGATGCTCGTCAGGACCTCGGTGTGGCATTTGTTCCGCAAGGATATCAGGGGAACGGATCTGTTTGATGTTGCAAAGAAGGCGGGACTGACCACTGCATCCGTATTCTGGCCTGTGACCGGCAACCATCCCCATATTGATTATCTGGTGAACGAATACTGGCCGCAGGATGAGCAGGAAACGCTGCGGGATTGCTTTGCCAATTCGGGCAGCAGTCCCGAGGTGATGGAGAAAGTTGTGGACGCCAATATCCACCGCCTGGTCAACCGTACGCATCCCTACTGCGATGACTTTATCTACAGCTGTGCGGGGTCGATCGTGCGGGAGTTCAAGCCCAACCTCCTGATGATCCATCCCGCCAATATAGACGATTACAGGCACAAGAGCGGCGTGTTTTCCGATCTGGTCACGCATGGGCTGCATGAAGTGGACAACTGGATGGGCACGCTGATCAAGGCGACAAAGGACGCGGGGATTTATGAAGACACCGACTTCATCATGGTCAGCGACCATGGTCAGCTGAATATCGTACGTGCGCTGGCGATGAACGCAATCTTCCGTGAAAACGGACTGATTGAGACCGACGAAGCCGGAAACATTACCGATTACACGGCGTTTTGCAAGTCTTCCGGGCTTTCGGCACAGGTCTACCTGAAAAATCCGGATGACCGTAACGCGTATGCAAGAACCTATGAGGTGCTGAACCGTTTGTGTGACGACGGCATCTATGGCATCAGCCGTGTGTATACGGCCGGGGAAGCGCAGCGCGAGGAGCACCTGTCCGGCGGGTTCAGCTTTGTATTGGAAACCGATGGGTATACGGCGTTCAATAACGATTGGGTCAAGCCGGTCCTCAGGCCGAAAGATGTATCCGATTACCGGTACGGCAACGCGACGCACGGGCACCATCCGAACAAAGGGCCGCAGCCGACGTTCTTTGCCTTTGGTCCGGACATACAGCCCGGCGCTGTGGTGGAACGAGCGCGCCTGGTGGATGAAGCGCCGACGATCGCAAAAATCCTGGGCGTAAGGTTGGATGGCGCGGACGGGA
>DAIOVG010000088.1:0-11005 GCA_036759125.1 Candidatus Limiplasma sp. | reverse complement strand
GTTCAAAAATCGTTTCATATACGGTGGACTGCCCGTTTGCCATGCACAAAAGCGCAGTGATGGGCTGCTGCAAATCGGTGGGGAAGCCGGGGTAGACCTGCGTTTTGATGTTGATGGCGCGGTGCTGGTCGTGCGCACGGACGCGGATCATGTCTCCGCCGTCAACCACGTCGATGCCCATTTCCAAAAGCTTGGCGGTGAGCGCCTCCATATGCGTGGGGATGCAGCCGCGGATGGTGACATCGCCATGGGTGGCGGCGGCGGCGATCATCAGCGTGCCGGTTTCAATCTGATCGGGGATGACGGTATAATTGGTGCCGTGGAGCTTTTCCCGCCCGGTCACGCGGATCACGTCCGTGCCGGCGCCCTTGATGCGCGCGCCCATGGAGTTTAGGAAGTTCGCCAGGTCGACGATATGCGGCTCCTTGGCGGCGTTGTAAATAATGGTCGTGCCCTCGGCCCGCGCGGCTGCCAGCATAATGTTGATGGTGCCGCCGACGGTGACCATATCAAAAAAGACGTCCGCGCCGGTCAATTTCTTGGCCGATGCTTCCACAAAGCCGGATTGCTCCAAAATGGTCGAGCCCAGCGCGCTCAGGCCCTTGACGTGCTGGTCGATAGGCCGGGAGCCGATCTCGCAGCCGCCGGGGTAGGCGACCGTTGCCTTGCCGCAGCGCCCCAAAAGCGCGCCCAGCAGATAGTAGCTTGCGCGCAGCCGCCGGGTGAGCGAAAACGGAACGTGGTGGCTGTTGATGGGCTGGGGGTTGACCTTCAGGTACTGGTCGGGCACATATTCGCACTCTGCGCCGAGCTCTTCCAAAATCTCGATCAGTGCGTGTACGTCCTCGATATCGGGTAGGTTTTCTATGGTTGAGGGCTCATCGGTTAAAATGGTGGCGGGTATAACGGCAACAGCCGTGTTCTTGCCGCCGCTGACCGCGATTTCGCCCATCAGCGGAGCGCCGCCCTTGATGAGCATCTTCTCGTGCGTGAACATCCCTGTGCTTGCACCGCCCTACAATAAAAATAGACTGGGTCCAAGCCACATTATACACGCTCGGCGATTGATGTGCAACAAACGCGCCGCCCGCGCCCTATACGGCCTGCACTGTTTACAAGACAGCCCGGTTTTTAAGCCAAAGTCATGCTATAATACTGTCATTACAGGAGGCCCGCGGCTGTACGCCCGGGAATGAGGATGAGATGAAAAGACCGCTGATATGGCTGCTTGTGGGGTTGATGATTTTTACGTCGGGTGTATTGCCCGCCGCCGCGCAAGGTGTTTCGCCTGTCGCTACGCTGGTGCCGCCTTCGCAGAACCTGGCCGTTCCCACGCCCGAAACCACCGGCGAGCGCGACCTGCAAGTGGGCGATGAGGGCAAAGACGTGCTGGTGCTCAAAAAGCGCATGCAGGCGCTGGGGTATTTCAAGGCGGGGTCGAGCCTGTCCTCCGATATCAACGCGCTTACGCTGGAGCGCCTCAACGACCTGCTGAAAGACAACGGCATGGAGCCTGTGGAGATCATTACCGTCGACATACAGAACATGCTTTTCCAACGGGATGATCTGGCGAAAAACTATGAGCCCATTGTGACGCCCGTGCCCCAGCCGCTGATTATGCCAAAGGGCACGCCTGCGCTGCCGGAGCTCGACGCCCAGGGGTTTTTAAAGGAGGCGGACGGAGAGTTTGTGTTTGCCGATCCGGATGACGGCCTTTGGTACTATATTTCCAATTCGCTTTACATCAACATCCGCCGCTATAACGACCTGGACGCGGAAAACATCTGGTACGAATCCGAGATCAAAACGCGCGGGGACGAGCAGCTGAGGAGCTTCCTGACCAAAACGCGCAAGACCTACCAAACGCCCGTACAGATCGCGCGGGATAACGCTGCGGTGCTCGCGTTTACCGATGATTTTTTCACCATGCGCAAGTACGGCATCGCCATCCGCGACGGAGAGGTGTTCGTCGACAGAATCCGCACCTCGTCTTCCACCTACCCGCTGGGTGATACGCTGGCGGTGTTTGAGGGCGGGCTGATGTACGCCTACGATTTTTCGGCGTTCAGGGCCCAGGAGTACCTGGATATGGGCGCTTTGCACGTTTTGACCTTCGGCCCCTGGCTGATAAGCGGCGGGGAGATCAACCCAAAGGTACTGCAAAGCACCTATATGCACTACCTTGAGCCGCGCTGTGTGATCGGCATGATCGAGCCGGGGCACTTCGTGGTGATCACCGTGGACGGGCGCTATACCGGTGCCGAGGGCGCGTATTTCAGCTGGTTGGCCCTGCGCCTCAAGGAAATCGGCGTCACCGAGGGCATCAACCTGGATGGCGGCGGCACCACCGCCCTGGTGTTCATGGGCAAGCAAATCAGCCGCGTGGCCTCTGCCAAGGCCGACGGCAGCAATACCCGCCAGGTGACCAGCATGCTGGGATTTGGGAAATCTGACGCTGTTCCGAATTAGGATAACGCTGGCAAAAGCCCGCACAGGCTGGCGATCCTGTTTCCGCCATCTTGGACCTGTCCTATCCTCGATGCAACTGCGATGAGTGTACACCCTGTGTGGTGTTTGCGCGAAGCGCAAAGCGAATGCGGTTGGGAAGATTTACAGAGCGTACAAACGTAAGTGCTGTACGCGACAATAAATCTGATTTGCTACTACTTCGGATAGGGCAAGCCCAACCTGACAAAAATAGGATTCGCCATCATGCGCGGTTTTTACCATCGTTACCCTAATTCTGCTTGAGATTATGCTGCATAAAAGAAAACAAAGCCCGCGCCAACGGCGCGGGCTTTATGATGGAGTTTTTTGGGGCACTGTCTCTAATTGGGGTTTGGGAACGGATAATACCTAATCTGCATTGTAGACGCTGACCGACGGGAAGGCCATGCTGACGCCGGTTTGCTTGGCGGCGAGGAGTATGCCGTGGTTGATGCGGTCTTTGACGGTGAGCATCTCAAAGTAATCGGCGATGTTCATGCGGAAGATCACCCCGACGGTCAGAGAGGAATCGGCAAAGGCATCAAACCACACCTTGATGCTGTCGGTGATGACGTCCGGATCGTTTTTAAGCAGGGTGTCCACCGCCGAGACGAACGCGGACAGCTTATCATCGGGCGTGCGGTACTCAAGCCCGACGGTGAAGTTGATGCGCCGCTGGGACCGCTTGGTTTCGTTGTTGATAACCTCGGCGGCAAGCTTGGAATTTGGCAGGGTGACCATGCTGCCCGAAAGCTGGCGGATGCGCGTGGAGCGCAGGCCCACGCGTTCCACGGTGCCCATCTGGTTATCGGACAGGGTGATAAAGTCGCCGACATCGAAGGGCTTGTCCAGCATGATGGAAATGGACCCGAAAAAGTTACTGAGGCTCTCCTGCGCGGCCAGCGCCACAGCCAGGGACGAGATGCCAAGCCCGGCAATCAGCCCCGACAGGCTTCCCACCCACGGCGTGAGGATGGAAACCGCCGCCAGGATGATGACCACGACGCGGATGCCCGACTTGAGGAAATTGCGGGCGGACAGGTTGATCTTGTCCGGCTTGCGCTGGGCCATGGTTTCAAAATACCAGCTGACGGCAAGCATCAGCGCGCGGTACAGCGTGTAATACGCCACCAGCAGCAAGAGGGTGCTTAAGATTTTCTGAATCAGGTTGAAGGTTACATCCTGCAGGTTTATATAGGGAAGCGCGATGATCAGCAGGCTCAAAAACAGTACATATCCCAGCAGCCGCGCAAGCTTTTCCCGCAGCTCCTCGTAGCGCCCTGGCGTTTTGCGCCTGAGCGAGGTGAACGCCAGCCGGAGGATGAGCGTCACCAGCGGCTGCTTGATGACAAAGATCAGCGCCACCAGCCCGCATACGATCAGCAGTGCGGTCAGATCCGCCGTTTGGAAATAGTCCTGAATGCTTTTGAGGATGTCTGCCATGAGTCGCTCCTTTCCGTGTTCCGTGGTTACCTTTCAGGGCGGACCCAGCCTGTGCTATCCCAGGCTAAGCTGTGTGCCGCCTGGAAGCTCGATGGGTTCGTTGCCGTTGACGCGCACCCAGGCGGAGGCGGCGGAGGGATTGTACACAAACGCGTTATCGGCGGCAAACTGCAGGCGGCTGCAGACCTGCACGTAATCGTAAATCTCGATGTTGGTGGCGTACCAGATATCGGCCCGCCCGCCCATGAGCTTGCAGAAGGCTTCCATCAGGTCCCAGTTGTTGTCGTTATCAAACTCGTAGCTGTGCCCCCATACGTAGAAAAGGCGGGGGTGAAAGCCGTGATCGAAGCCGTTGAAGACCTCCGCCATTTCCATCAGGCGGTGGTTGTGGTGGCAGGTGGCCTTCCATTGCAGGAAGTCCGCGGGCATATCAAAGTTGAAGCTGTCGCCCACGATGCGGCTGTAAAACACGCCAAGCGACGGCAGCATTTGGCGGATCTCCGCCGTGTGCGAGCCAAAGGGGTAGCTCATGCCGCGCACGGGGTAGCCGAAAATGCCTTCCAGCGTTTTGCGGTCCTCCAGCACCTCCAGCGCCACGGCAGGCAGCGGGCAGCGGTCGATGGCCGGGTGCGTGGCCGTATGGCAGGATACCTCATGCCCCTGATAGGTGGCGTATACCTCCTCGGGCTTGAGGTAGCGCTCGTGCTTGCCGAACATCGCCGAGTTCAGGTGAAACGTGCCTTTGATGCCGTAGGTGTCGAAAATCTTGATTAAGCGCTTGTCCTGCCATACGCCGTCATCGTAGCTCATGGTCAGGCATTTGTTTTTTCCGCCGGGGAAACAGGTGGTTACTGTATTCATCTTAATCGTCGCCTCCAAACGCAAACAATGTTTGCGGATATGGGTTTATGCTCGTTTTATTCTACCACGAACCGGTCGTTTTGGGTACCGCGCCGCACAAAAGCCTGTGCGGCGATGCGCGTCGTTTGGCCGCGCTTGTGTGGAAGCGCCTGATGCCGCCCGTGCCGAGAGAGCGACCGCAAAGACGCTAAAATTCCTATTGACATCTTTTTTGCGTTATGCAATACTATGGATACAAGAAAGAGTGAATACAAGTTATACGTCCACAAAACCTTTGTACGATAAGACATTAGAATGAATACAAAATTTCTCGCAAGCGACTGCTATGCATGGCAAACAGCAAAAGAGTGCTGTTTCCAAATAAAAAACATCGAATAGGGGAGGAAATTTCACAATGAAAAAGGTATTTGCATGGATTCTTGTGCTGACCCTTGTGGTCGGCATGGCGGCAATGGCCAGTGCAATGACCATGACCCTGGGTCACTTCGGCAAATCGCCGGATACCGGCGATCCCCTTGGCACGGCCGCGCAGGCCTTTGCCGATAAACTCAGCGAGCTGTCCGGCGGCGCGCTGACGGTAGACGTTCGCGGGGACAGCGTTCTGGGCAACGCCAAGGAAATGATCGAGCAGACCCAGCAGGGCCTGATCGAGGCGTGCCTGGTTTCCCAGGGAACGCTGGACAAGTTCGACATCCGCTATGCGTTTGTGACCGCGCCGTATATGTTCTCCGGGTATGATCAGGCCTATGCCGTGGTGGACGGCCCCTTTGCCCAGTGGGTAAACGACGGCACCCTGGAAGCCGCCGGGCTGCACAACATCGGCGCGTGGGACTACGGCTTCCGTATGCTGACCAACTCCGTGCGCGAAGTAAAGACCCCGGAGGACGTGAAAGGGCTCTTGATCCGCACACCCTCCGAAGTGCAGAAGGTCGCCTGCTTTGAGGCGCTGGGCGCTACCGTGCAGCCGCTGGCCTTCTCCGAGCTGCTGCCCGCCCTCAAGCAGGGCACCTTCGACGGGCAGGAGAACCCCATTGCCACCATTGTCAGCTTCAAAATGTGGGAAGTGAACCAGAAATACGTCAGCCTCACCCGGCACACCTGGGAATCGGTGAACCTGACGGTCAACAACGACTGGTGGATGGGCCTGACCGCCGAGGAACAGGGCTGGGTGACCGAAGCCAACGAATACGCCAAGGGCGTGATGCGCGGTATGATTCAGGAAGCCGAAGCGTATTATGTAAGCGTCCTGGAGGAGAACGGCGTCACCGTGACCACCGTGGATCTGGCGCTGTTCAAAGCCATGATGGGCCCCGCCTGGGCGGCTGTGAGCGAATACGCGGGCGATACCGACGGCTCGATGCTCCAGACGTTCCTGGAGATCGTCGACAGCACCAATCCGTAACCGGCTGGAGATGCCATACCCGCCGCTGCGGAATGATACCTAGGATACCAAGCCGAATGGCAGCCGTAGGTTCGCTGCCATTCGGCCCTTTTCAGAAAACGAGCGAAGGGGGCTCCTGACGCTATGGTTGCACTGATTGTGAGCCTGGTTCTCCTGGCGCTGATGTTCATCGGGGTTCCGGTATGCGTGGCGATGGGCATCACCGGCGCCGGCGCCTTTGTGGCGCTGGACATGGCAAAGCTTTTACCGGCGCTGGCGCAGCGCGTGTTTTACGGCACCACCGGGTTTACCATGCTCGCGATTCCGTTTTTCATCCTCGCGGGCAACCTGATGAATACCGGGGGCATTACCGACCGTATTTTCAACTTTGCCAAGGCCATGGTGGGGCACTGGCCCGGCGGGCTTGGGCAGGTGAATGTGGTTTCGTCGGTAATCTTCTCAGGTATGTCCGGCGCGGCCGTGGCGGATGCGGCGGGCCTTGGCTCCATCGAGATCAAGGCCATGAACGACGCGGGGTTTGACGAGACCTTCTCGGCCTCCATCACGGCCGCGTCGTCAACCATCGGGCCGGTGATTCCGCCGTCGATCCCGTTTGTGGTGTACTCGGCGTTTACCTCCACCACGGTGCCCAGGCTGTTTGCGGCGGGGTTCATCCCGGGGCTTTTGATGGCGCTGGCCATGATGATCTGCGTGTACTTCATCTCCAAAAAACGCAAGTACCCCGTAAGCCATAGGATGCCCTGGAAGATTCGGTTTTTGTACCTGTGGAAGGCGCTGCCGAGCCTTGCGACCATTGTAATCATCGTGGGCGGCATTCTGGGCGGTATTTTCACGCCGACCGAGGCGGCGATCATCGCGACGTTCTATGCGTTTTTCTTAAGCTGTGTGGTGTACAAGCAGCTCAAGTTCAAGGATATTTTCAAGGTGCTCTACGATAGCCTGAAAACCAGCTGCAAAACGCTGTTCATCATCGCCGTGGCCAACTTCCTGGCCTGGTTTATGATCCGGCTGCGCATCCCCGATCAGATCATCGAGGGGCTGCTGGCGGTGACCACCAACCCGCAGCTGTTGATTTTGATCATTGTGGGCATCCTGCTGGTGCTGGGTATGTTTCTGGAGGGCATCGCGGTCATCCTGATCGTGACGCCGATCTTTTTGCCGATCGTGGCGCAGATCGGCATGGACCAGGTGCAGTTTGGCGTGATCATCGTGCTGGCGTCAATGGTGGGGCTGCTCACGCCGCCGGTGGGCATGAGCCTGTACGCGGTGTGCTCCATTACCAATGTGGAGCTGATGGCGCTCAGCAAGGCGGTGCTGCCGTATGTGATCGGTATCATCATCGTGCTGCTCTTGTGCGCGTACTGGGCGCCGTTTTCGATGTGGATTCCCACGCTTCTGTACGGTTAAGGAGGGATGCGGATGAAAATCCTGGCGGTATTGCGCAAAACGGACGAGGTTCTTTCGCGCGTCCTGAAGGTGTTCGCGGTCGGGCTGAGCCTGGTGATCGCGTTTGTGCTGCTGGCGCGGGTCATCCTCCGGCTGCCGTTCTTTACATCCTCCATGGCGTGGTCGGAGGAGATCGTCGAACTGACCATGGCGTGGATGATACTGACCATGGCGACGCTTTTGTTTCGCGACGGGGAGCACTTCCGGGTGGAGCTCGTGGAAAAGAGGTGGGCCAATAAGCCGGTGATAAAATACTTCAACCTTTTTGTCACGCTGGTCAGCCTGTTGTTCGTCGGACTGCTGCTTTACTATGGTATCAAGTTCATGATTCCGCAAACGCAGTTTTCGCCGATCCTCAAGATCAACCACCGCTTCTACTACGCCAGTGTTCCCGTGAACGCGTTTTTGATGCTGTGCTATTTGATCCGCGATCTGGTGCGCAACATCCAGGCGTTTTTCCGGCCGCGCTGCGCCTTGCCAAAGCCGATGGAGTACGCGGCGGAGTAAATGGATGAGAAGAGAGTCAATGGGTGTCAACACACAAAGGCCGCGCACCGCGCGGCCTTTGTGTGTTGAATAGGGCAGTGTAACCGTTACTGCTCCGTGAAATAATCCTTCAAGTTCGAAAACAGCAGCTTGCCCAGGCGGGAGATACCGCCGAAGAGGTGCTTTTGCATCAGGGGGCGGATGGCATCCGTATCGCTGTTTTCCAAGGCGGCAATCAGGGCCTCGTGCTCATCCACGATCTGGGAAAAATTCTTGATTTCCACAATATCCAGCATGCGGAAGCGCGTATAGTGGCAGTTGGAGTTGCGAATCAAATCCCACAGGTACTCCTTGCGGGTGGCGTTGAACCAGGTCTCGTGCAGCTTTGAATCCAGCTCGTAAAACTCGCGGGCGGTAAAGCTTTCGCCCTGGATGAGCTGCACCATGGAGCTGTGGATGTGGCGCAGGCGCTCCAGCTCCAGCATGTTGGGGATGCGGATAAAATCCTCCAGCACGAAGGTTTCCACCGCGATGCGCATATAGATAATCTGGTTGATGATGTTGAAGTTCATGCGCGTGACCTGTGTGCGCTTGTAGGGCGTAATCGATACCAGATCGCACAGGCGGAGCTCCTGCAGCACCGAGCGGATGGGCGAGCGCGATACGCCAAAGCGCTCGCAAAGCTCGTTTTCGGACAGGCTTTCGCCGGGCGGAATTTTAAGAGTCAGGATCTCTTCCTCCAGAATGCGGAAAATTTCCCGGCTCGAAAATCGTTCAGGCATGTTTTTGGGCTCCTTCATCCTCAGAATGATAACTTTCGACCATTGTATCATGCGTATGGAAGTTCGTCAACCAAATGTATACGAATAGAACCAAGAAACGTACAAACCAATTGCCGGTGATGAAAAAACAGAGGAAATAGAAGCAGAAGAAAGGACAGTGACTTGTATGCAAGTAAAAACATAAAACATACGAGCGCTGTGTTTGTGGCGATGCCGCCGGAGCGCTGAAGGGTATGCTGTGCGTTTTTCATCGTGCGGCCATGGCTTGCCGGATTGCGAATTTGCCGATGTGTGCAGGGTTGCCCCCAGCATCCGAATTCGTGGTTGTTCCGGCTGGCGGTCTGTGCTATTCTTCTATGAGAAACTGTGCGCATCGCTGGCGCAAATCAATCAAGAGGAAACGGACTGAAGTATACGATGATTCGATGGATGAAAACCATAACGGCCGCTGCGCTGACCCTAGCGGCGCTTTGCTTTGCCGTGACGGCGCTGGCGGATATGCCCCCGGCGACGCAGGTCTATATCGACGGCGTGCTTTTAGACGGGCAAGCGCTGTACCTGGCAAGCGGCAGCGACGCGGCGGTGCAGACCAAACCTGCTGATGGCGGGTATGCACACTTTGACAGTGCGACCGCAACCCTGACGCTACATGGTATGACTCTGCATACGGCGGCGAATGTCCCCGGCGTTCCCCAAAGCCTGATCTATGCCGACGGCAGCCTGACGGTTGCACTGGAGGGTGATAACACCCTGCGCTACACCACCAATGCCGGGGCCGCGCTGCTGGGCATCGCCGCAAAGGGCGCACTGACCCTAGCGGGCAGCGGAACCCTGACGGTCAGCATGAACAGCTTTAACGAAGCGGCAGGCAATACCGTAACCGCTGTTTCGGCAGGCGAATCGCTGCTGGTACAGGGCGGCAATGTTGCGGTTGCCATCACATCCGGCCAGACCGGGTTCGGCCTGCATGCCGCAGAGGGAATTGCGGTTTCCGGCGGCGATGTGCAGGTAACGGTGCAGGCCAAGCTTGCCCATGCCGTGTATGCTGGCAGCGGTGATGTAACCATCACGGGCGGCAATCTGATGGCGGAGGCCAAGGCGGCCGGCGAAGCGGATGTGGCAACAGGCCTGAATGCGGCGCAAATCACGCTGGCAGGCGGGCAGGCAACGTTTCAGGCGACCGGCGCGCCGGAGCACAGCCTTGGGGCGTCGATTGGCGGAACGATCACGGTGACGGGCGGGCGTTTGCGCCTGATCGGGGAAACCCGCGCAGTCAATGAGGAGATGACCGCCGCACCGATTACGGATACGCTCATCCCGGTCTATTGTGCGGAGGCGGCTAGCGGCGCGGGGATGCAGCCGTGGACGGACGGGCTGATGCCTGAAACGGACGACGAGGCCGTGTCGGTGCGCTTCCTGCAGTTTGGCGACTATCCGACTGCGGAAACCGCGCCGGTGGAAGCCGCGCCTGCGGCTGACGCGCCTAAAGAACGCTCCGCCGGGTTTTGGGTGGGTGTCGGGCTGCTTTCGCTGATTGTTGGGGTTATGCTCGGCGGCTATACCCGCAAAAAACGCTGATGCTGTAAAAAGTTCACTAGATAGAGCGTTGTGTGACCGGTTTATCTGCTGCCGGAGGCGCGGAATGATTGCGGGATACCGGAAAGCGCACCGGAAAACGAACAAAAACAGGGGAGCCGCATAGTGCGGCTCCCCTGTTTTGTGATGGGTTATACTTCCGGTTCGTCCTCTGCGGTGGGCTGAGCCTCGGACGCATCGGCTTCGGGTTCGACTGCGGTGTCGTCTGCCGATTCCATCGCGGCAGTTTCCTCGTCGGCTTCCTCTTCCTCCTGCTCGGCGCGGGCAACGCCGACGATCTTGGCACCCTCGTCCAGCCGCATCAGGCGCACGCCCTGTGTGGCGCGTCCGGTTTGGCTGATGGAGGAAACGGCCATGCGGATGATGACGCCCTCGTTGGTGATGAGGAGAATGTCTTCTTCCTCCGATACGGTCAGCTGGGCGACCAGCGGGCCGGTTTTATCCGTTAGGCGCATGGCGATGATGCCCTTGCCGTTGCGCCCGGTTTCGCGGTATTCGTCGG
>DAIOVG010000087.1:0-11043 GCA_036759125.1 Candidatus Limiplasma sp. | reverse complement strand
GCCGATGGCCGTCGCCGCGTCGTAATCGTACTGGTGCTTCATGGGCTCCTTGGGCTTGGGCTCGATGTAGAAATCACCCTTGAAGCCAATGGAGCGGCCGTATTTGACAGCCATCTTCATCAGCGCGGCGATGTTTTCCTGCTCGAACTTCACGTCGGTGTTCATCAGGGTCTCGTAGCCTTCGCGGCCGCCCCAGAAGGTATAGCCGCGGCCGCCGAGTTTCACGGTCAGCTCCAGCGCTTTTTTAATCTGCGCCGCCGCGTGGCAGAACACATCAACGCTGTTGGACGAGCCCGCGCCGTTCATGAAGCGGGGATTGCCGAACATATTGGCTGTGCCCCACAGGCACTTGATGCCGGTCTCGCTCATTTTCTCGAGCATGTAATCGGTAATCTCGTCCAGGCGCGCATTGGTCTCCTCCAGCGTATCGGCTTCGGGAACCAGATCCACGTCGTGGAAGCAAAAGTACTCTACGCCAAGCTTTTGCATGAACTCAAAGCCTGCGTCTACCTTGGCTTTGGCGTGCTCCATGGTGCCGGTTTTCGCTGCGCCGAAGGATTTGTCCGTGGTCGGGTCGCCGAAAATATCTTTTCCGGTCGCGCACAGCGCATGCCACCACGCCATGGCAAACGGCAGATGCTCGCTCATCTTCTTGCCAAGGATAACGCGGTCAGGATCGTAGAATTTGAAGGACAGCGTGTTTTTAGAATCCGCTCCCTCGTATTTGACTTTGGGAAGCCCTTTGAAGATTTCTGCCATAATAATCCGCCTCTCTTAGAGAAAAATGTACAATATGGTTGAAGTTGCGTAATTGTGCACGAGCACATTTATGTTTGAATTGTACAACATCCAGATATTCGTTGTCAACATGAGAATTTTCAAGCGTGCGTCGGATGTTGCTTTTGCGTGGGGAAACTACAGGTTTTCCAGTATCTTGATCTGATGCTCCATGATAATGCTGCCGCCCTGCTTGGGCACGCCGGACAAGAGGATATCAAACGCCGCGATAACCGCGTCGTGCCCCTGGCGCAGCGGCTGCTGGCAGATCACCGCGCGCACCAGGCCGGTGCGCATCATGCTGATGGTCGCGGGGATGGTATCAAACGCCACGACGCGGATCACAGCTTCCCGCCCCTTCTCCACAACCGCGCGGCAAACGCCCTCCGCGCCCGCGGCGACGATAAAAATCGCGTCGATCTGCGGATTGCGGTTGAGCATGGCGATGGTCACGCGGTAGGAATGCTCCGTGTCGTCCATAGCGGACGCACTGTCGACAATTTTGATATCGGGACAAACAGCCCTGATGTGCTGCTCAAAGCCCTCACGCCGCAAATCGTGGCCCAGCAGCCTGCTGACGCCCGTCACAATGCCAAGCTGCGCCTTGCCACCGGTAACCACACGCATTACACCCGCGGCCGTCACACCGCCCGCCGTGTAATCCGAGCCGACATAGCAGCTGCGGCAGGAGTTTTCAATGTCCGTATTCACAGTGATGGTCGGGATACCGGCCGCACCCAGCTCGTTGATTTTCTTGGAGATGCGCGCATCGTTAATCGGCTGGATCACCAAGGCGGAAATGCCGGCCAACTCCAGCTCCGCGATCAGCGCAAGCTGACGCTGCACATCATACCCGCGCATGGTCCTGATCATCACGGTTACGCCGTAATCGGTAAGTTCTTTTTCGGCCTTTTCAAATCCCTCGATGACATCTGTAAAAAACGGGTTGCCTTCGCTGGATACAACGACCCCGATAATGGGCGTCGTCTTTTTGAGCGTCAGGGCTTTCCCGGCGATATTTTTGGTGTATCCAAGCTGCTGGATGGTGTGAAGCACGCGCTCCTCGGTTTCCGGCTTTACCTTGCCCCGCCCATTGAGCACACGGTCGACCGTACCTCGGCTAACGCCGCACAAGTCGGCGATCTGTTTGATCGTCACAGGGCAACACTCCTTGTCAAAACGCTGCTTCCATCATAGTCTCCACCGGGGCTCTTGTCAATCTTGCCTACGGGCGTGCAGGCCCGTATCCCTGTTGCACCAACGACAGGTAACCCTTGTACAGCAATGGCTGCAAGTATATATCCAGACTGACGCTCTGCATAGGCTGACCGCAAAATATTGCACCGCCCTATTGACAACGTTTTTCCGTTACGTTACAATATGGTAGCATACATCTATAGCATCGTGAATAAATTTTCATCCTATCATTGCCGTTGGTTGAATGCCCCGCGCTACGATTATTGATAATGTCCGGCAAAAATGTTTTTGCCAGATTTTATGTGTTCCCCGAATGTGCTCGAGCACAGAAACCTGTTTTCCGGACCGTCAGTTAGCGGCGGTCTCGAAATAAATTCGAAAAAGGGGTGTATTCTACTATGAAAAAGGTTCTTGTCCTACTCCTGGCCCTCGTGCTTGTCATGACGACCGTCGGTACCGCAATGGCAGCAGGCAAAGTCGGCATTTCGATGCCTACCAAGAGCTTGCAGCGCTGGAACGAGGACGGCAACTATCTGCAAGCCCAGTTTGAAGCCGCTGGCTACGAAGTTGAACTGCAGTATGCAGGCGACAACGATGTACCCACCCAGGTTGCTCAGCTGGAAACCATGCTGCTCAACGGCTGCGATGTTTTGGTCATCACCGCGATTGAGTCGACCGCTCTTGGCACCGTGCTCGCCACAGCCAAAGAGAATGGCGTCAAAGTTGTGTGTCACGACCGTATCATCATGGATACCCCGGCTGTTGACTACTACGCGACCTTCGACAACTTCCAGGTTGGCGAAATCCAGGGCCAGTATGTTGTGGATACCCTTGGTCTTGCTGAAGGCAAGGGCCCCTTCAACATCGAGTTCCTGGCAGGCGACCCCGGCGACAACAATGCCACCTACTTCTTCAACGGCGCCATGTCCAAAGTGCAGCAGTACCTGGACAACGGTCAGCTGATCTGCGTCAGCGGCCAGACCTCCTTTGACCAGGTCGCTACCCCCTCCTGGAAAACCGAGACCGCCCAGGCCCGTATGGACGATATCATCGCCGCATACTATGCCGATGGCACGCCGCTGGATGTTGTCCTCTGCTCCAACGACTCCACCGCACAGGGCGCGACCAACGCGCTGGTTGCCGCTGGCTTTGAAGCCGGCGAAGGCTACCCGATCATCACAGGCCAGGATTGCGACATCGCCAGCATGAAGAACATCCTCAAGGGCTTGCAGTCCATGTCGATCTTCAAGGATACCCGCATCCTCGCAGCCCGCACGGTTACGATCGTCAATTCCATTCTCGCAGGCACCGAAGTTGAGACCAACGCTGTTGTCAGCAACAACATCCTCGACGTGCCCACCTATTATGCCACCCCGCTGTTTGCAGACATCAACAACTACCAAGAGCTGTTGATCGACAGCGGTTACTACACGGCAGACCAGCTGGCCGACTAATCATCAACTGGTTGTCAGGGTGTACCCCTTTCGGTGCGCCCAATCGACGGGGAGATGGCAACCCTGCCATCTCCCCTTCCAGTAACTAAGGAGAATGCGTAGTGGCATCGACAATCCTGCGGATGGAAAACATTACGAAGCTATTCCCCGGCGTGAAAGCGCTGGATAACGTCAATATCGACGTAACTGAAGGCGAAATTCATGCCATCGTGGGCGAAAACGGCGCCGGTAAATCCACGTTGATGAACGTTCTGTCGGGTATTTATCCCTATGGCACATATACCGGCGAGGTGTACTATCACGGTGAGCTTTGCGCTTTTAAAGACATCAAGGATTCGGAACGACGGGGCATCGCCATTATCCATCAGGAATTGGCGCTGGTGCCCTTTCTAAGTATTGCGGAGAACATGTACCTGGGCAACGAGCGGGATACGGCCGGCGTGATCAACTGGGACCTGACCAACCAGCAGGCCGCCAAATTCATGAAGATTGTGGGTTTGAAGGAGTCCCCCCGTACGCTCATCAAGGATATCGGCATGGGCAAACAGCAGCTTGTGGAAATCGCCAAGGCGCTGACCAAGGACGTGAAGCTTCTCATTCTGGACGAGCCAACCTCATCACTGAATGAAAATGACGTCAAAAAGCTGCTTGACCTGCTGATCGAATTCAAAAATGAACATGGGATCACATCGATCATCATTTCCCATAAACTCAACGAAATTGAATACTGCGCCGATCGCATTACCATCATCCGCGACGGCAAGTCCATCGAAACGCTGGACAAGGCGGTCGACAAAATCACCGAGCCGCGCATCATCAAGGGCATGGTCGGCCGCGAGATGACCAACCGCTTTCCCAGGCGCGAAAACGTGGCGATTGGCGACGTTGCCTTTGAGATCAAGGACTGGACGGTCTACCATCCCCTGTATTCGGATAAAAAGGTGGTTGACAGCGTTTCCATGCAGCTTCGCCACGGCGAGGTCGTTGGCGTTGCCGGTCTGATCGGCGCGGGGCGCACAGAGCTTGCCATGTCAGTGTTTGGAAAATCCTATGGGCAGAAAATCAGCGGTCAGACGCTGATTGACGGGAAACCGGTGAAGCTGCACAATATCGCCCAGGCCATCCAGCACGGGCTTGCCTATGTGACCGAGGACCGCAAGGGCAACGGGTTGGTGATTTCCAACTCCATCAAGCACAACATCACGCTGTCGCGTATGGAGTTCGTAGCCAGCCATTCCATTATCGATAAGGATCTGGAAGCCATACGCGCCAAGGAGCAAAAGGAAAAGCTGGACATCAAAGCCCCGTCCGTGGAACAGCTGGTGGGTAACCTTTCGGGCGGCAACCAGCAAAAGGTGCTGCTGGGCAAGTGGATCTTCGCACAGCCGGACATCCTGATTTTGGATGAACCGACCCGCGGCGTGGATGTCGGCGCGAAGTACGAGATCTATCAGATCATCAACCAGCTGGCCGCCAACGGCAAGGCCGTGCTGATGATTTCCTCGGAACTGCCGGAGCTTCTGGGGATGTGTGACCGGATTTATGTGATGAACGAAAGCAAGCTGATTGCCGAGTTCTCACGGGAAGACGCTTCGCAAGAAGCGATTATGGGCTGCATTCTGCAAGCCAGCAACAAGGGGGAAATCAGTGCATGAACAAGGCTCTCACTGCTGTGAAAAGCAACCTGAAACAATACTCAATGATGCTGGCGCTGGTGGTCATCGTGATCATGTTCCAGATCCTGACGGGCGGGAAACTGCTGTTTCCCATGAACGTCTACAACATCATCAACCAGAACGCCTACATCGTGATCCTGGCGATCGGTATGCTGCTTTGTATTCTGGGCAGCGGCTCAATCGACCTTTCGGTCGGCTCGGTGGTCGGCGTCGTAGGCGCGTGCGCGGGCGTGTTCATTATGAAATGGAAATGGGATCCCTACCTGTCCATCCTGCTGTGCATGGGCGTAGGCATCCTGATCGGCATGTGGCAGGGGTTCTGGATCGCGTATGTGAAGATCCCGGCGTTTATCGTCACCCTGGCGGGCATGCTGGTGTTCCGTGGCGCGACGCTGCTGATTCTGCAGGGCGGCAAGGCCATCCCCGTGTTCCCGGCGGAGTACAAGCAGTTTTTCGTGGGCACAACGCCGGAGTTCATCGGCACCTGGACCATATTTGGGGTCAAGCTGTACCTGACGTGCTTCCTGCTGGGTGTGATTATCGCGCTGGCGTACTGCCTGCTGCAGGTGTTTTCCAACCAGAACAAGAAGCGCAAGGGCTATGAGTACACCTCCACCGGCGCGCTTATCACCCGCATGGTGATCATTTCGGCCATCATCATCTGGTTCTTCACGCTGCTGGCACGGTATAAGGGCATCCCCGCAGTGCTGCTGGTGCTGGGTGTGATTGCCGCAGCCTATACCTTCATTACCAATAAAACAGTGCTCGGCCGCCACATCTACGCTATGGGCGGCAACGCCAAAGCCGCCAGGCTGTCGGGCGTGAAAACCGACCGGCTGATGTTCTTCAGCTATGTCAACATGGGGCTGCTGGCCGGGATCGCCGGCATGGTGTTCGCCGCCCGCCTGGACAGCGCCACCCCGATGGCCGGTGACGGATTCGAGCTGGACGCCATCGGCGCCTGCTTCATCGGCGGCGCGAGCGCGTACGGCGGCATCGGCACAGTCAGCGGCACGGTAATCGGCGCGCTGATCATGGGTATTCTCAACAACGGCATGAACATCATCGGCATGGATTCCAACGTCCAGCGCCTGGTGAAAGGCCTGGTACTGCTGGCGGCTGTCGCCTTCGACGTCATGAGCCAGGGCCACGTCGCGCTGCCCTCGTTTCTGCGGTTTGGAAAGAACAAACCGGAAAAAGTCGTCGCGGGCTGAGTTTGCTCGCCCGCTGATGTAAAAAACTGCCGTTTCGTATGAAACGGCAGTTTATTTTATGGTATACTAGGCGATATATGGCTCATACACGGGCAAGGACGCCTGAAAGGATAAGGACTGTGGATAAGAACCTGACCGTACTCAACTACGAAGACAAGGAGATCATTCTGGTCGGCACGGCGCACGTATCCAAGGACAGCGCAGCGCTGGTCAAGGAAGTGATCGAGGAACACCACCCCGACAGCGTATGCGTGGAGCTGGACGAGGATCGCTACCAGTCGATCCAGAACCCCAAAGCCTGGGAAAACACGGACGTCGTCAAGGTCATCAAGACACGGAAAACCGGCTTTCTGCTGGCCAGCCTCGCCCTGGGCTCGTACCAGAAGCGCATCGCCAAACAGCTGAATGTATCCGTCGGCGGCGAGATGCTCCAGGGGATCGAAAGCGCCAAGGAAATCGGCGCGGAGCTGGTGCTCGCAGACCGCAACATCCAAACAACCTTCCTGCGCATCTGGCGGAAGCTGAACCTTTGGGAAAAAGCGAAGCTGATCGTCAGCCTCTTCGTTTCCACCGGCGAGGAAGAGGAAATTACCGACGATATACTGCAAAAGCTACTGGAAACCGACATTCTGGAGGCCGTGCTTTCGGACATGCGCAAGCAGTTTCCAAAGATCGGCGATATCCTCATCAGCGAGCGCGACCAGTACCTGGCGGCCAAGATCCGCACCGCGCCCGGAAAGAAGATTGTCGCGGTGCTGGGCGGCGCGCACGTGCCGGGCGTCAAGGAAGAAATTTTCAAGGAACAGAATCTGCAGGAGATTACCGAGATCCCCAAGAAGAAGCCCTATGGCAAAATCTTCGGCTGGGCGCTTTCGGCTGCGATTATCGGCCTGATCGTATACGGGTTCTTCGTCAATGCCGAAACCGGGCTGCGGCAGCTGTCCTCCTGGGTACTTTGGAATGGCGGGTTGGCAGCCCTGTTCGTAGCGCTGGCAGTCCCCCATCCTTTGAGTATTCTGACGGCCTTCGTGGCCGCGCCGATCACCTCGCTCAACCCGATGCTCGCATGCGGCTGGTTTGCCGGGCTCACCCAGGCGGCCGTTCGCAAGCCGACCGTGCAGGACGTGCTGAATGTTCACCAGGATATCTTCAGCTTCAAGGGATTCTTTAAAAACCGTTTCCTGAAAGCCCTGGTGGTCGTGGTGCTGGGCAATATCGGTTCCAGCCTTGGCACCTATATCGCCGGGATTGATATCATCAAAAACCTGTTCTGATGGCAAAAAAAAGCCCGCACACCATGGTGTGCGGGTTTTTTGGTGTCATTCGTCCGCAACGGGATCGGCCTGTTCCTCATTTAAGTACCGATCAATCACAAAGCGCGGGCGGCGTTTGGTTTCGGAATAAATCTTGCCAATATACTCCCCGATAACCCCGAGCGATAACAGCTGAATGCCGCCGATCATCCAGATCGACGCCAGCGTGCTCGCCCAGCCGCTGACCGCTTTGCCCACAATCCAGGAGATCAGCGTGTATAAAAGCATCAGCAGCGAGATCATGAAGATGACAATGCCGAGCGTAGTAATCAGCCGCAGGGGCTTCACTGAAAAGCTGGTGATGCCGTCAACGGCGAACGCGAGCATTTTTTTCAGCGGATATTTCGATTCTCCCGCGAAGCGCTCGCTGCGGTCGTAATACACCACCCCGGTCTGAAACCCGACCAGCGGCGCCAGCCCCCGCAGGAAGAGGTTCACCTCGCTGAACTGGTGAAGCGCGTCCAGCGCGCGCCTGCTCATGAGCCGGTAATCCGCGTGGTTGAACATGATATCCACGCCCAGCCCCTTCATCAGCCGGTAAAACGCCAAAGCGGTTTGGCGCTTGAAAAACGTATCGCTCTTGCGCTTGTTGCGCACGCCGTACACCACATCGCAGCCGTTTTGGAACTCCTTCAAAAACTGGTCGATGGCGTTCATATCATCCTGCAAATCGGCATCCATGGAGATGCTGACGTCGCAGTGCTTGCGCGCCGTCATCAGCCCGGCGAGCAGCGCGTTCTGATGCCCGCGGTTGCGGCTGAGCTTCAGCCCCTCAAACAGCGGATTCTGATCGTGCAGCGCGGTGATGATCTCCCAGGTTCTATCCTTGCTGCCGTCATCCACCAGCAGCACGCGGCTGTCCGCGCCGCATAGTCCGGCCTCCACCAGCTGCCGCACCTTGGCTTCCAGCCGTTTGGAGGTCTCTGGCAGCACCTGTTCTTCGTTATAGCAGGGAATGACGATCATCAGTTTCATAATCCGTTCTCCTCTTGTGCGTTTGAGATTGTGATGGGTTCGCTTTGCGCCGAAAATTCCATGTCCCCAATCCAGCCTTCCGCTACCACGCGGTATTCACCGGCCGGTACGGGGGCTCCGCTGCGGTCGCGGCCGTCCCAATAGTAGCAGGTCCCGTCGGGCACAATACCCAGCGGGCGCGTGGCCGCGCGGTAGCTCAGGCGCTGTACCGTGTTGCCGTCACCTTCCACTATCCTGACGCTCAGCGTGCAGGGGTAGGCATGCGCGATGAAGATCGGCAGCTCCGCTCCCTCGGCCAGCGCAAAGTGGCTTGGGACGTCAATTTGCAGGTCCAGGTCGCCTTCCGTGGGCGTCACGGCGATCACATGCCCCGTCTGCACCGTCAGACGACCGTCCTCCAGCGATACCAGCTGCACCAGCACATAGCCGTACAGGTGGTTTTCGATGTCCTTTGCCAGGGTAATGGTGCGGAGCTTGCGCCCGGGCAGCACCGCGCCCGCCAGCTCGCCGAACGCCGTGAAGCGATCCGTTTCATCATAGCTGAGCTCAGCCTCGCCGAACTGCCATTGCCCGTCCCGGCGGTACACAGTCTGGTAAGCGATGCGCACCGGCCGCAGCACCGTGAACGAAAGCGTCAGGCTCCCGTCCGGCTGTATGCTGTCGCCTTCAAACACGACATCCACAACCGCCGCGCGGTCAGCCGCGTTTTCGGTATCAGGATCGTAAGCAAAGATTACCGTATCGTCCTGCTGGGGGTACACCTGGGGTGTGGACGCCCCATGATTTTTGAGCAGATAGTCGTAAAGCTCCCTGAGCGTCACCTTGCCGTTGCGGTTGCGGTCCGCCGGGTAGCCCCAGCGGGGGCTGATGCCCTGGGTCATAATCTGGGTGAAGTAAAACGAGCCCTGTGCCTGATCATTCTGCCCGTTCCAGTACCAGCTGGCCTCCCTGGCGCCGGAGCTGGTGAGCACCTTGAATCGCGGCGATTGGAAGCATACCGATTCGGGCTGTTCCCGCATCCCCTTGCCAATGAACGCGCCGGAAAAGCACGCGTCCAGCAAAATGAGATGGGTGCCCTTGATGCCCGCGAACATCGCTTCCAGCGCTTGTGCCGTGAGCTTTTCCTCGGTTTTGCCATCGCTAAGCAGCAGCACGGCGTTGCCGTCCGTATCGTAATCGCCATGGGTGGAGATGTACAAATAGTTATAGTCGTCCTCGTCTGCATCGCCGAACGTTTCCTGTATCCAGTCCGCAAGCATGTCCGCAGATGTTACTGAGCGCTCAGGGATGAAGATGGTGGCAAAGGGCAGGATGCTGTTTTGCAGGGTCTTGTACACGTCCTGCACGTTATTGGCCGACGAAGGATAGGTGCTGTTCTGGGACACAAACAAGTCCACGCCGATGAGCAGGGCGCGGTTTTGCTGCACACTGACCTGGGCCGCTGCCGGGACGCTCAGGCAGAGCAGGATGATGATCAGGATGCCCGCAATGATCCGCATGCGTATCCTCCCCGCGCCACAGCGATCGAAATTACTCGGTATCCTCGGTTACCAGCCACGCCTCCGGGTCGAAGAGATTCATACGGTCTACCTCGCGCTGGATGGCCAGCTGCGTATCCCGGTCCGCAATCCCCGTGGGCGTAACGCCCATCACCGTCCGCTGGAACTTGGATACGGCATCGCGCGTATTGCTCAGGTAGGTGGAGGTGAAGTGACGCTCGTTAAGATAACCGAGCTTGCCAAGGTTTTGCTGGAGCTTGAGCACTTTATCGCCCGTATTGCCGAACTGTATGGTGGTATCCACCACATCCAGCCAGCAGCCAAAACCCAGCACCTGGGAGTTGTCAAGCGCATAGACCGAGCGCTTGACGCTTTGGGGGTTGTTGCCTTCAATGACATGGATCCATACGCTGCCGTCCGGGCCGTAGGCGCAGTATTCCACCAACGCAACGTGCACCGTATCGCCGCTTGAGTTGTAGCTGAAAAACACAAGATCGCCGGGAAGGGGAATGTAGTCGTTGGTCTCCATCATGCCGTCGGCATCCTTCAGCCATTGCCAGCCCCAGCCGGGCGAGTATGCGCGCCTGAACACAAAGCGCCCACGGGCTACAAACCAATCCCGCCCAGTGTTCTGCCCGGTGTAGTAGGGGTAGACGGTTTTGAGCAGCTTGTACCCGTAGAGCTGGTCTGTCATGTTCACGCACCAGCAAACGAACTCGGCGCACCATTCCGAATAGGGGTCGCCCGTCCACGCGCCGTATTTTGAATACCCGTCGCTGAGCTCGGTATACCCAAGCTCCCCAATGGCGGTATCCAAAAGCTTTTGAATCTCGTCGGGCAGCTCACCGGGGTAGATGATCTGCTCGCCGTCGACCGTGTCCGTGCCCTGGGGCACGGCAAACAGTGGTTCCTCCGCCGCAGCAGCGCCCAGGAGCAGG
>DAIOVG010000086.1:0-11061 GCA_036759125.1 Candidatus Limiplasma sp. | reverse complement strand
GGATCGCTGCCTGCTCGCCGATGAGATGGGGCTTGGCAAAACCGTGCAGACACTGGCGCTGCTTTCGCATCTCAAGGCGTATCCCGCCATCGTGATTGCGCCCGCGCATCTGATTTCCAACTGGGAAAGCGAAATTAACCGCTTCGTGCAAAAGGCAGGCGGCGAGCCGCTGACCGTGCATGCCATCAAGGGGCTGAAACCGTATACGCTGCCGCAGGCGGATATCTACCTGATGCATTATCTGCTGCTGCGCGGCTGGAAGCAGTATCTGGCGGACGCGGGGATTGAAACCGTAATCTTTGACGAAATTCAGGAGCTGCGCCACAGTGGCACGGAGAAGTACTCCGCCGCAAGCCTCCTGGCAGACCAGGGCGGACGGGTTATTGGGCTGAGCGGTACGCCGATCTACAATCGCGGCGCGGAGATCTGGAACGTAGTCAACATTCTGGATTTTCATTTCCTGGGCAATTATGAAAGCTTCACCCGCGAGTGGTGCTATGGCTACGGCAACCAGATTGTTGCAAAACCTGAGCTGCTGGGCGATTATCTGCGGCGGGAGGGGATCATGCTGCGGCGCACCAAGCAGGATGTGCTGTACGATCTGCCCCCCAAGCGCCGCCTGGTTATGACCATTGAATCCAATCACGCCATCTATCAGAAGCTGATGGAACCGATTGCCGAAAAGCTCGATCAGCTCCGAAGCGACGGAGAACTGTCCGGCTCTAAGCGTTCGGTGCTGAAGATGGAAATCGAGCAGGGAGAACGGCAGGCGACGGGTATCGCCAAAGCGCCGTTTGTGGCCCAGTTTGTACGCGCTCTGCTGGAAGGCGGGGAGAAGGTGCTTTTGTTCGCGCACCATCATCAGGTGATGGATCGTTATCAAAAGGACCTACATTCGTTTTCACCGGCGTTCATCACCGGCAGGGAAACACAAAAGCAAAAGGAAACCTCGCTGGAACGCTTCATGAGCGGCAAAACGGATCTGTGCTGCATCTCACTGCGCTCAGCGTCCGGCCTCAACCTGCAGCAGGCAACCTGTGTGGTGTTCGGCGAGCTGGATTGGTCACCTGCCGTACACAGCCAGGCAGAGGACAGAGCCCACCGCATGGGGCAGAAGGACTCCATTCTGTGCTACTATTTGGTGTCCAAAGGCGGCAGCGACCAGGATATGCAGGATGCGCTTGGGCTAAAGGTGAGTCAGTTCACCGCACTGATGGGAGACCAGGTTAAGTCGCAGGATGAAATCCTGCAGGAATCCCAATATGCGCAGCGCTATGTGGAGCAGCTTGTGCGGCGTTTGCTGGACGATCGAATGAATATGGAATAAATATTACGTAAATATTAAAAATGACTTGACATATTTCACATAAATTCATAAAATGGACATGTTTAATGGCATAGTCTGCAGTTTCGTGATCACGGAGGAGAAAGCATGAGAACTCGCCTGCAAAGATGGACCGCGCTCGTATGCGGCATACTGTTGGCCGTATCAGCGGTAATAACCGCATCGGCGGCAACCTATCCGTACGACACTCTGTCGGCGGACAGTGTGAATTTGCGCAAATACGCTTCGCAATCATCCACAATCATAGCCTATATCCAAAAAGGAGATGCGGTTACGGTCTTGGGCGAAAGCGGTACCTACTATAAGGTGAAGTTCGGCGATGTGACCGGCTACGCTGTGGCCAAGTATATTAATGGCGATAGCCTGCTGGAAGACCCTGAATACATCGTCAACCAGCTTTCCTCTGTGTCCAAGTATCCCTATCAAACCGCGACGACGGAAAGCACAGTGATGCGCAAAACGGCAAGCGCAACCGCAACCGCCGTGCTGACAATTCCCAAAAACGCGATCATCACCGTGAGTGCGGTATACGCAAGCAGATATGCCAAGGTTAGCTACAACGGAAAGACCGGTTATATCCTCAGCGATTCCTTTGTGTTAGCGCCCATCCCCACGCCCTCGCCGATTCCCGAGCCGACCCTGAACCCGAATGCGGAAAAGTATACGCAGCTCAGCAATGGCGATAGCGGCACCTTTGTGACAGCTTTGCAGGAAGCACTGAAAGAATTGCAATTCTATAAGGCGGAAATCGACGGCAAATACGGACCCGCCACACAATCCGCAGTTGAACTCTTTGAAAAACGAAACGGCCTGACCATCGACGGTATTGCCGATCCCGGACTGTTGTACCTGATTTTTGAAGGCAAGCCCAAAAACTATTCCGGATACCGCAAGGACGTTTCCATCGTTCCGCCTGTGTATGGCATTTCGCTTAAGTACGGCGATAAAGGGGATCTGGTCAAGCAGCTGCAAACCCGTTTGCAGACACTGGGCTACTATGAGGGAACCATTTCCGGTACCTTTGGCAGCTCCACGCAATCAGCACTCAAAGCGTTCCAGAAAAAGATGAGCATCGCGGTTGACGGCATTGCCACAACCGATGTGCAAACCATCCTATACAGCGCGTCCGCGCGCTCGGCAACCGACTTGCTGGTTCCGACACCTGTGCCAACCGCAACGCTGCAGCCGCCGGCAGGCACCGTGCGTATGGGGAACAGCGGGAATGATGTACAACTGGTACAGACCAGGCTGTATACGCTAGGGTACTATACAGGCAAGATCGACGGGAAGTTCGGCAGCGGTACCTTTGACGCCGTATCGCTATTCCAGGAGGTCAATTCTCTGACTGTGGACGGTATCTGCGGCAGTGCGACCATCGCAGTGCTGTTTTCAAACGATGCCCTGTATAACGGTTCCGCGCCTACACCTGCGCCTACACAGAAGGTCGTCATCACGGAAGATAACGTAACGACTGTCGAGATTGGTTCTATCGGCAACGCTGTGCTCAGCGTGCAAACCAAGCTGTTTGAACTTGGTTACTATATTTCCCGGCTGGACGGCGTATTCCTTGAGGAAGACGAAGCCGCCGTGAAGCTGTTCCAGAAGGTGAACGGCTTAACATCCGACGGCAAAGCGGGATACGAAACACTGAAACTGCTGTTCTCCGACGATGCGAAAGCCGCGCCTGTCAGTGCGAGCGACGAAGAGGATACATACGCCACCCTGCGCTACGGCGACAACAGCTCGGAAGTCGCAACGATGCAATCTCGTTTGATTGAGCTTGGGTATTTAAGCGGTACAGCCGACGGAAAATTCGGCCTGCAAACCAAGGCGGCGCTCATTGCCTTCCAGCGTGAAAACGGTCTGGTGCGCGACGGCATCGCCGGAAACGCAACCCTGACCGCGCTGTATGCTACCGAGGCCACAGTGATGGATACCACACAGGTCCTCAAAGAAGGCATGGCGTCCACCACGGTTCGCCAGATGCAGGAGCACCTGATTGCGCTGGGATATCTGAGCGGCAACGCCGACGGAAAGTTTGGCCCGCTGACAAGCCTTGCCCTGCTCTCGTTCCAAAAGGCCCAACGCCTGACGGCCGACGGCATTGCGGGTACGCTTACTTTGAGCGCATTGATCAAAGAGGCGCAAAAGAAGAGTGAAGCGGAGGTTGCGGCGACCGCGCCGAGCTTATCGGGCGGCATTAATCCCGCTAATGTAAAATACGCTAACTGGTATGATGAGATCCGCGCCGTTGCAAAGAAATATCCCAATGTTACAGTCTATGACTTTAACACCGGGATAAGCTGGCATGTAACGTTGTTCTCCCTGGGTGCGCACGCCGACGGGTACCCCACGACCGCAGCAGACACCGAAAAACTGTATCAGGCATTTGGCAATGAAGTAACCTGGACGCCCAAGCCCGTATGGGTCGTGTTCTCCAACGGCGCCGTGTATATGGCTTCAACGCATGATACGGCCCATGGCGTGGATCAAAACCTGACCAACAATTTCCCGGGTCACCTGTGCATCCATTTCCCGCGCACTGCCGATCAGGTTGCGGCGATCGGCCCCTATGCGACCTCGCATCAGAAGGCGATCGACCTTGGGTGGACCGCAACGGTTGCCAAGACTCTACAATAAAACTTAAGTTTCTTGGGTAAACGGGAGCGGGAGGCGATTGTCTTCCTGCTCCCAAAGTTTATCCAGATGATAAAATTCGCGTTCCTGCGGCAGGAAAATATGAATAAACACCGCGCCGTAATCCAACACCACCCAGCGGCTGCCGGAATGACCATCCCTGCGAAGGGGGGAGAGTCCGAGCTTCTCAAGCTGCTCCTCCAGATCGTCGGCCAGTGCTCTGGCCTGCAGCGCGTTTCGCCCCGATGCGATCACCATGGCTTCGGTGACCACCGTCATTTTGGATACGTCGAGGACTGTGATGTTCTGGGCGCCTTTGTTGTGAAGTATTTCAGCGGCCTTGATTGCGATTTCCTTGGATGTCATGTACGCTGTTCTCTCCTTTCGTGTGGATGCGATCCCGCATCCATGCAATGGTTTTGTCTGTATCCGGGTGAAGCAGCCTGTGTGTTTTCAGCAAATACTCTCTGGAATGCAGCAGCATCCGGTAGGTTGCGCCATGCAGATCCTTTTGTGCCTGTGTCCGGATTACGTCCAGGCCATCGATATGGTTCCTATACGGTTCAATTTTGTCGGCTAGGAAAACAACCATGTCAAAGTCTTCCATTCCCGCGTAGCCGGTGGTGTGGGCGGAGATAGCGCCAAGAACCGCCGGATCACGCACGCCGAACTGTTCCTTAGCGATCACCGCGCCGACAGGGCCGTGCAAAAGCCCGTTGGACCGCATCTCCGTATCCGAGAGCTTCAGCTTGTGCTCCTGCGCTATCTGCCGAAGCGTACCTAGGTCCATACACTTGGCGCAGTCATGCAAAAGCCCTGCAAGCTCGCAAGCGTCTGCGGGAAGACTGTATATAACAGCCAAATGATGCGCCGTGCTGGCAACGGCCATGGAGTGCAGCAGCCTGTCGTCGCTGAGCATATCGCGAAGGCGCGTATACAGCTGCACATCCGCGCCTGGCAGTACCGGGCAGCCATATAGCCCCGTCAGCCGAATGTACTCGTATACCTCCGGTGTGAGCAGTGCTTGCACGTCTTCGCCGTTTTGGATGCGACGGCGGATATCCGAAGCGCTGATATCCTTGGGCTCCAGCGATAAAAAGGATAGCTTTGCTCCTAAAGTGCGCAGCTTTTTCACCACGGGCTGATCGTCGAGTACTTCTGATGTGCGCTTGCATACCGCAAACGAACAGAGCGAAAACAGCTCCAGCGGCTCATACCAGCCCGTCAGATCGCCCATCGCGTCCTCGCCGATCAGGCAGATAAACTCCGCTTCTGGGTACTGCTTTCGCAAAAGCCGGAGTGTATCCACGGTGTAAATCACGCCGGTTCGGGTGATTTCGATATCCGTCGCTGTGAACTTTTGGTATGGGATCACGGCAAGCCGTGTCATTTCCATGCGGTGCTGCGTATCGGCCAGTTCCTGCTGTTTGTGTGGCGGGTTCCCGTTGGGGATGAACAGGACCTGGTCCAGCTTCATATCCAAAAGGGCGCGTTCGGCGATCTGCAGATGACGGCGATGAATCGGGTTAAAGCTTCCACCCATGATGCCTATCCTGCTTCGTGCCACATTTGCGCCCCCTCTCTTGTTTGATTATACCCCAGTTTGGATAAAATAGAAAGACGCTGCCTTGGGTTTGGGCGTCTTGTTTACAAGACTTGGGAAAGCCGATATAATAGTCCTAGCCAATGCCAATACAGTATGATTGGACACTGGCAAAACAAACGTCACCCGTTACTGATCGATGTCGGGTATCTGCAACAGAACCCGAACGGAGGAAACACCATGAAAGATACCAACGCAGTATCTCAATTCCGGCAACCCTGGTCCGTACGCCGCATCGTTGTCACTGCGATGCTAGCCGCCATCACTGTTTTACTGGCATTCACACCTGTGGGGATGATCCCCATGCCGCCCCCTCTTCCGGCTGTCACCCTTGTGCATTTACCCGTGATCGTCGCTGTGCTTTTGGAAGGGCCGGTGGTCGGCGTCTCCATAGGGTTTGTATTCGGGATTTCCAGCCTTATCCGGGCCTGGAGCTCCGCTGCCGTCGGATTAACCCTGTTCTTTCGAAACCCGCTGGTCAGCGTAGTGCCGCGGATGCTGATTCCGCTCGTGGTCTGGGGCGTTTATCAATTGCTTAGCCGCCTGATCAAGAACACCAAGGTCGGTGATAAAGCGGTATCCGCCGTTGCGGCAGCCTTGGGTGCGCTAACCAATACGGTACTGTGCCTGGGAATGATCGTATTGCTTTATGGGAAGGACCTAACCGAGATCGTCAACAATTTGATTTCTGTTGGCGATGCAGGGCAAGCCTACCTGAACAATGCCGGAGCCTGGCTGGTCGCCGTTGTGGGACTTCCAAACGGAATCGCCGAGGTATTGGTAGCGGCCATCCTCATCCCGATCATCAAAATAGCGGTTGAGGCATCGACCAAGCGATATAAACGGGGGAAAAACACGAAGGTGTCCTCGGCAGGTTCATAATTCACTCGAAGGAGAATACAGCATGATTCTGACCATCGACGTTGGCAATATGAATATCAAAGCCGCAGTGTTCCAAGGCGAAACCCTGGTGAAGTATGGGCGATTTTCCACAAACATCACCTATACGTCCGACGAGTACGGCATTTTGTTCTCCAACCTCTTTGCGCAAAACGGATTGAAGCTTACCGATGTGGACGGCATCGCGATTTCAAGTGTTGTTCCCACCATCAATTTTACGCTGGAGCACATGTGCAGAAACTACTTCGGCATGACGCCTTTGATGATCGAACCGGGGATAAAAACAGGGGTCAACATCAAGTATGAAAATCCCCGTGAGCTGGGCAGCGACCGTATTGCCAACGCCGTGGCCGTGTTTGAGGAGTATGGCGGGCCAAGTATCTTTATTGACTTCGGCACAGCGACGACCTTCGGCGCAATCGACAGTCAGGGAAGTTTTCTGGGTGGGTGTATTTATCCGGGCATTAAGCTTTCCACCGAAGCGCTGGTTGGCAATGCGTCCAAGCTTCCGCGCTTTGAACTGATCCGGCCCGAGGCTGTCATCGGCCGCACGACGATTGCCAATCTGCAGTCCGGTATCGTGTTTGGCACGATAGGGTTGGTGGAGTACATCGTCAAGCGGATGCGTGAGGAGATCAACGAGCCCAATGTGCAGGTGATCGCAACCGGCGGTCTGGCAACCCTGATACGGGAGGACGATCATGTGATCGACCACTTCGATGGATTGCTGACCATGAAGGGATTGCGCATCCTGTACCATAGAAACCGGAAAAGCGAAAGGAAAACGCAGTCATGATCAAAAAAGTCACCATCGGTTTTCTGGGCTGTGGAAATGTCGGGAGCGGAGCATGGAAACTTTTAACAAACTTCGGGGGCGACATTGCCCACCGTGCAGGGCTGACCTTTTTTGTGAAAAAGGTGCTGGTGCGCTCGCTGGATAAAAAACGGGATATCGCGTTCCCACCCGGCGTGCTGACCACAAAGCCCGAGGATGTGCTGGATGACCCGGAAATCGAAATGGTGGTAGAGTTCCTGGGCGGCGAGGAACCTGCTTATACCTATATGCTGCATGCGCTCAAAAATGGTAAAACTGTCATTACTGCCAACAAGGTGGCCTTTGCCCTGCATTGGCATGAGTTGCAAAGAGCCGCCAAAAAGTCAGGCGTCGGGCTGTATTACGAGGCCGCCGTTTGCGCGGCAATCCCCATTATCCACACTTTGGAGGAAAGCCTGCAGGCCAATCGTATCTCAAAGGTGCTGGGGATCATCAACGGCACGACCAACTACATTCTCTCCCGCATGAGCAAAGAGACTGCCGATTACGCCGATGTTCTCAAGGACGCGCAGAGGCTGGGGCTTGCGGAACCCGATCCGTCCTCCGACGTAGAAGGGCTGGACGCCGCTTATAAGCTGAGCATTCTGGCATCCATGGCGTTCCACGGCCGCGTGCCGTTTGAGGACGTTTACGTCGAGGGCATCACGAAAGTGACAGCGGAAGATATCCGCTGCGGGGAAGAGCTTGGCTATACGCTGAAGCTGCTGGCAATCGCCAAGCGCGACGGACTGAACGTGGAAACGCGCGTGCACCCGACCTTTATCTCCAGCGATCATCCCCTGGCAAACGTCAATGGTTCATTTAATGCCGTATACCTGTACGGGCACGCCTGCAAGGAAATGATGCTGCTGGGCCGGGGCGCGGGCGATATGCCGACGGCCAGTGCCATTGTCAGCGATCTGGAGCGGGCCGCCACCACGACCAAGCACCGCTATCCTACCTTTGCCAATGAGGTCAGCCCCAAGGTTGCGCTGCACAACAACAAAAACTGGAAATGTCCGTTCTATATCCGGATGCTTGCCCAGGATAAGCCCGGCGTGCTGCGTTCAATCGCAAGCGCGTTTGCCGATGCGGATGTTAGCATTGCCGCCGTGCAGCAAAAAGGGATTCAAACAGATGGTCACGTAACACTGGTGATCATTTCACATACGGCAAATGAAAACGCTATTCAAAAGGCGTTACACAATATCCCGCCGGAGCTCGCAACCCTGGCCAGTATTATCCGGGTTGAGCAGGACAGTCCGGTGAATGAAGACGACGAATGGGAGACAGTATGAACGATATCCTCTTAACAGCCGCCGTGGCTTTGGCCGGGTACCTGCTTGGGTGTTTTTCCACCGGAATCCTGATATCCAATCAAGCGGGGGTCAACATCCGCGAGGCGGGCAGCAAGAACACCGGCGCATCCAACGTTTTGCGTGTGCTGGGTATCGGCAGGGGCGCGATTACCTTTCTGGGCGACGCTCTCAAAGCGGTTCTCGCCTGCTGGATCGGCGGTCTGCTTTTACCCGGAACGACCTTCGGCATCGAGCGCTTCGGCGTAATGGTCGGCGGACTCGGCGCGATTCTGGGGCATAACTGGCCTGTCTTTTTCTCCTTCAAGGGCGGCAAGGGCATTGCTTCGTCTACGGCTGTTCTGCTATTTGTGGATCCGCTTCTGGGCGGAATCTCAATCGCCCTGTGCATCATCGTAATCGCCGTAACCCGCTACATCAGCGTCGGAAGCATAGTGATGCTGCTGACGTTCCTGGTGTTGACCTGTATATTCCACTTAGACCAATGGTTTGCGTGCATATTCGCTGCCGTGCTGTTCCTGCTAGGTGTGTACAGGCACCGGTCGAATATCCAGCGCTTACGCGAAGGCACCGAGAATAAAATCGGACGCAAAAAAACCGCCCAATAGGCGGCTGGATGATTGGAGATCAAAGGATCATCATGGCGTCTCCGAATGAGAAGAAGCGATAACATTCCTCAACAGCGATGCGGTATACCCGCATCGCTTCTTCTTTGCCCATCAGGGCGGAGATCAGCATCAAAAGCGTGCTTTCCGGCAGATGAAAGTTGGTGATCAGCGCATCCACCGCGTGAAACGTGTAGCCAGGCGTGATGAAGATGCTCGTATCCCCCTGCTTGGGCTGTACAATGCCATCTCCAACGGTCACAGATTCCAGCGTTCGTACGCTGGTCGTGCCCACGCAGATACGGCGGCCACCGTTCCTGTGCGCCTCGTTGATGCGATTCGCGGCATCCTGCGTGACCTCATAATATTCCGAATGCATGTGGTGGTCCTCCACATTTTCCGCCGCGACGGGGCGAAAAGTGCCAAGCCCTACATGCAAGAGAATTGGGATGATATCCACACCCGCCGTGCGAATGGAGGCAAGCAGCTCCGGCGTAAAATGCAGCCCGGCGGTTGGCGCTGCGGCGCTCCCATCCTGCTTTGCGTATACGGTCTGATAGAGGCTGTTGTCCTGCAGCTGAGTTTGAATATAAGGCGGAAGCGGCATCCGGCCAAGCGTATCCAGAAGTGCTTCAAACACACCTTGGTAGTGGAAACGCACCATGCGCAGACCCTGATCCATGGTTTGCAGAATTTCGGCGCGAAGCTTACCGCCGCCAAATGTGCAGAAGGTACCGGGCAACAGGCGCCTACCAGGGCGCACAAGTGCCTCCCAATCGGTTTGCGTGTGGCGTTTTAGCAATAGAATTTCTACAGGTACGCCGGTGCCTTCCTTTTCGCCCAAAAGCCGTGCGGGGATGACCTTGGTCTCGTTGAGAATCAACGCGTCGCCCGGCTGTAAAAGCGAAGGCAGATCATAAAAGTGCAGGTGGCGGATCGATAGATCTTTGCGGTCATACACCAAAAGCCGCGAGTGGTCTCGCGGGTTTGCGGGGGTTTGGGCGATGAGTTCCTGTGGCAGATTATAATGAAAATCGCTGGTCTTCAAGCGTTATATCCTCATTTGTGCGTTATCGTCATCATCGGGATCAATGGGGGTACGGCCTAAGTGCTCATAGGCAAGCCGTGTCACAATGCGCCCGCGCGGTGTGCGGACGATGAACCCAAGCTGCATCAGGTAAGGCTCGTAAACATCCTCAATGGTGTTGACATCCTCGCCTGTCATAGCGCTCAGGGTATCAAGCCCCACGGGGCCGCCGGCGAATTTATCGATCATGGTGTTGAGCATGGTGCGGTCAACACGGTCCAGTCCGATATGGTCTACATCCAGCAGATCCAGCGCTTCGCGGGCAGTTTGCAGGGTGATGCATCCGTCGCACTTGACCTGCGCGTAGTCACGCACGCGGCGCAGCATACGGTTGGCGATACGCGGAGTGCCGCGGCTGCGGGAGGCGATCTCCAAAATGCCGTCGTCCTCTGACTCCACACAGAGGATGCGTGCATTGCGCTTCAAAATGGCAGAAAGTTCGGTATTGGTATACAGCTCCAGCCGGAACAGCATGCCAAAGCGGTCGCGAAGCGGCGCGGAGATCAGGCCCGGGCGGGTAGTGGCGCCGACCAGCGTAAATTTGGGAAGGTCCAGGCGTATGCTGCGCGCCGAAGGCCCTTTGCCGATCATGATATCCAGAGCACAGTCTTCCATAGCGGGATAGAGAACCTCTTCCACGGAACGGCTCAAGCGGTGGATTTCGTCGATAAACAGAAGGTCGCCGTCGCTCAGGTTGGTCAGAATACTTGCCAGATCACCGGGGCGGTCAATCGCCGGTCCGCTGGTAATGCGG
>DAIOVG010000085.1:0-11200 GCA_036759125.1 Candidatus Limiplasma sp. | reverse complement strand
GCATGTAGCCTGCCTCGCGGATCAGGTCTTCGGCCATGATGTGGTTGGACGCTTCCATAGCGGCGGCCAGGGTGCCCGGCAACGCCGAAGCGATCGCTTCCTGCTCCGCTTTGGAACGCATCAGGGAAAGCATCGCCGCCTGGACGGACTCCGCATGCTTTTGCTGGGGCGGATATACGTACGGAACCATCGAGATCGCGCCAGGGACAGGCGGCCGCACAATCACCGCAGCCGATGCAGGCAGTCACGTCGATGACGCTGTTTTCCGTATCGGTCGCGCCGGTGGGGCATACGTAGAGGCAAAGGCAATCCTTGGTGCACAGGCGAATGGTTCTTACGGCATACTGATCCCCCATTAGGATGCCCTCCCTTCAGCTTTTTGAAACTTCCAGTCAGGTGCTTTGCACACGGGGCACAGCGCGGGCGGAGCGCTGCCTACGAACACGAATCCGCAGATGGTGCATACGTATACGCCGGTGCCCGTCAACATATTGTCGCCCTCGCGCGCATAGCGGGCGAGCAGGGATTTCAGGATTTTCGATACCTTCTCGTTCCATGTAAGCGCACGCAGCGCGCCGCGATCCCCTGCCTGTGCGGCACGGGCGTTCGCCGCCGGAAGGCCCTCGGCCAGGTCCTTTGCGATCAGCTCCACAAGCCTGTCCGTGCTCGGATCCTTGGCCAGTGGGGCGGCGGACTTGAAGTACTTGGCGAGCGTTTGGAACGCCTCCGCTTCCTCCGCCTTATACTGCTTTTCGCAGCCGCGCGCGAGGTTGGAGCACAGGGCGCTCAGCTGCAGGGCGTTGAGCTCCTGTACGTCGTCCGGGGTCTGCGCCACGGGTACGGGGTCGGGCGTCTGCGCTTTGGCGCTGCGCAAAGCAAACTCCGCCTTGGTAGCGCCGCACAAGGGGCATACCCAGCCGTCTGGCAGGTCCTCCCACCGTGTGCCGGGGGTGATACCTGCCTCCGGGATGCCCTTGGCCTCGTCGTACACATACCCGCAAACGGAGCATACAAACTCTCTCAATGTGTCCACCTCCCTGAACAAGTCGTTTGGGATTGTGCTTCAGGTTTGAGTCTATACCGGATAAAACGATTGATCTGTCAGCTGTGGTGATGCTCGCCGCAGCTGTCCTGATGCGCGTGCTCGTGGCACTGTGTGCCTGTGGAGACCAGCGTTCCATTCAGGTACGCCTGTGCAGCTTCACGCGCGTCGCCCTGCGCGCCTGTGACGACATTGACGCCGCGCTCGTTGAAGATGTCGATCGCGCCGCCGCCGATGCCGCCCGCGATCATTACGGTGACGCCCCGGTCTGCCAGGAAGTTTGGCAGAAAACCAGGCCGATGACCGGGATTGGGGATGCTTTGCTGCGAGACGATTTTGCCGTTCTCAGCCTCAAAGAGCATAAAGTTTTCGCAGTGCCCGAAATGCGGGCACATCTGGGTTCCGGTGCAGGCTGCAGCTAATATCATCGTAATCTCTCCTTTATTTAAGCAAGGTTTTGAGCATATCGTCAAGCCAGTTGCCTTCGAACTGTTCAATCGTTCCGTTATCGCAGGCGGCGGCGAGCCTTGTATCAATCGGCAGCTGCGCGATGGTCGTAATTCCATGCTTTTTAGCGATGGCGTCCACATGGCTTTCGCCAAAGACATGAATCTTTTTATCGCAATCCGGGCAGGTGGCATAGCTCATGTTTTCAACCAGCCCAAGCACCGGGATGTGCATCAGCGCGGCCATATTCACAGCTTTTTCCACGATCATGCCAACCAGCTCCTGAGGAGAGGTGACGATCACAATACCGTCCACCGGGATGGACTGGAACACGGTCAGGGGAACGTCGCCGGTTCCCGGCGGCATATCGATAAACATACAGTCCACCTCGCCCCAGATGACGTCCGACCAGAACTGCTTGACGCTATTGGCAATGATCGGCCCGCGCCAGACTACGGGGTCTGTCTCGTTGTCCGTCAAGAGGTTTAGCGACATTACATCAATCCCGGTCTGGGTTCGCACGGGGTAAAAGCCCTCGCTGGTGCCCTCTGCGCGGGTGCGCAGGCCGAAGGCTCTGGGGATGGACGGGCCGGTGATATCGGCATCCAGGATGGCCGTTTTCAAACCCTTCCTGCGTGCCTGTACGGCCAGCAGGGAGGTGATCATGCTCTTGCCGACGCCGCCTTTGCCGCTGACGACACCGATCACCCTTTTGATATGGCTCATGGCGTGGGGTTTGACCAGCAGGCTTTCCTTCGTCCGTTCGTTGCAGCTTTCGCCGCAGGTCTGGCAGTTGTGGTTACAGTCTTCGCTCATTGTCGTTCCTCCAAAATCAAAAATCAAAAGGGGGAATGGTTATACACATTCCACCAGTTCTTCAAGATTCAAACCGTGATCTCCTGTCCTGAGGAGATGTAAAAAAGCTGATCACGCATTGCTTGCTTCAGGTACTCGTACTGCGGCACGCCTGTACAGTGACAGGTGTAGAACGTAGCGCCTGTTTCCGCAAGATCACGCGCAACGTTGTCCAGATCCGCCCTTCCATCGCCCTGCGGGTCCAGATTGTACAGGTGCAGGCCACCGATCAGTATATCGGGCTTGAACCAGTGTACGATGTTTTGAATACCCTTGTGCGAGCATCCGCTGATCAGCACGCGCCTGCCGCCATCGATAATCTCCAAATACTGCTCGTGGCGGAAATCATCGGGGAGCAGCTCGCCGTCCCGCTGCATCGTCAGGCCGAAGGAACGCACGGGTTGAACCGGAGGGTTTCCTTCACCAGAATACACCGAAATACCGTCGGCTAAACGCATATTTCCGGTTACGGGCACCAGGTGCGGATGGGTTTTAAGCGCCTTGTCCGGGCCGATGTACTTGTCCGGTCCGTGGCGGATATCATCAAACGCGTATTGGCTCACATAAACTTTGGCATGATCGTTAAATTGAAGAAAGCTGGAAATGCCGCCGCTATGGTCGTAATGTGCGTGAGACAGCACAGCAAAATCCACCTGTGCCAGATCAACGCCCAGCGTTTCCGCGTTGCGGATAAACGCGGACGACTGGCCTGTATCAAATAATATCTTGTATCCGCTGGCTTCAATGTACAGGCTCAGTCCGTGCTCAAAAAGAAAACCGTGGTTTGGGCAGGTGTCTTCCATCAGCACTTTGACAATCATACAGTCACCTCTTCCAGTAATTTAATGGTTTTCTCATATACTTTGCGCAGCGCGCGGGTGGCGGGACAATCGAAATCGGCGATGGATTTCCCGTCGTTTACGGCGATGGGTACCTGCGGATCGTAGGGGATATCGCCCAGAAACGCAACACCATTTTGCAAGCAGTAATTGCGGATGGACTGCGTGTGCTCCGGGCTTATGTCGGCCTTGTTGACGCATACGGCGGTCGGGGTTTGGAACACGGCGGCGGTCTTTACAATGCGGTCCAGATCGCTGATGCCGGATACCGAGGGTTCGGTTACGATCAACGCCAGATCGACACCGCTCATGGAGGCAATAACCGGGCAGCCGATGCCGGGAGAACCGTCGATGATTGCCAGGTCGGCTTGCGGCGCATGGCTGTTCAGCGTGGATTTTACCGAGGCCACCAGCTTGCCGGAGTTACCGCGCCCCATCTTCAGCTCTGCTGTGGCAAAAACGCGTTCGCCAGGGTAGAGCGTCACCTGCCCGGCGATATCGTCGTACAGGCTGGCTGCGCCCCTTGGGCATACATACGCGCAAACACCGCAGCCTTCGCAGGCGTATTCGTGCACGGTATAGATATTGCCGTTCTTGCGGATCGCGTCAAAACGGCAGGATTTGGCGCATAGACCGCAGCCGATGCAAGCCTGCGGATCAATGGAGGCTTTCTGTGAGCCAAAGTAGTCGCTTGTCTGCGGCTTGCCTGTTTGCCCGGCGACAAGGTGCAGGTTGGGCGCATCCACGTCGCAGTCGGCATAGGCATGGGCATCTGCAAACCGGATGAACGCGGCGGCTGCCGTGGTTTTCCCTGTGCCGCCCTTCCCGCTGATAATCAAAAGCTTTTTCATTGTTCGACCTGCTGACTGGTGGTTTCCCAAAGTATTTCAAACAACCGCCGCATCTCGGCGCTGTGGTTAACGGCCAGCGCACCACCTGCGCTGATCTTTGCAATCTTTTTGCTGTATTGTATCCGCAGGAGAATTGGTATACGGTTCTTTCCGCAGTAATCTTCCAGTGGCTGATAAATGCCGTTGGATTTGTTGACGATCACGCCGTAGGGTTTATGGAGGAGGGTGACAAGCTCGTGTACCATACGCAGGTTGTGCAGGCCAAATGCTGTAGGCTCAGCCACCAGGAGACAATAATCCGCACCCGATACGGATTCTGTTACCGGACAGCCGCTGCCGGGAGAGCTGTCAATCACGGCATTGTCACCCGCTTTTTGAACGGCAGCCCGGATGATAGGAACAGCAGAAGCCTCGCCCAGATTCAGTGCGGCGGTTACAATTGGAATACCATTGGATACCCCTTGCGACACCGTACCGATCGCGCGTTTTTCCTCCGTAACAGCGCCCCGTGGGCAGACGAGCGTACAGCCGCCGCAGGCGTGGCAGATCTCGGGGAATACCTTGGGCCTGCCCTTAACAAACGCCAACGCGTTAAAATGACAGAAATCCACGCACTTGCGGCAGCCGTCGCATGTATGCGCGTCAAACACAGGCACCGTTGTATATACGATTTCGGTTTGCTCTTCTTCGGGTTTTAGGAACAGGTAACCGTTGGGCTCTTCGGCGTCGCAGTCGATATAAGCCGTATTTGCGGCAACCGCCGCCAGGTTGACGGATACGAATGTCTTGCCCGTACCGCCCTTGCCGGATAAAACTGCGATTTTCATACGTTTCCATGAAAGCCCGGGTGAAAGCTTTCCAGCGCCTGCAGCTTGCCTTGCGAAAACGAGGCGAGGTTTTCCTCGGCGCTTCCTTGCGCTGCTTTATACACTTTTATGTCTGCCGCAAGCAGTACATCCGCAGCGTTTTGCCCTAAGCGTACGGTGATCAGCGCGTTTGCGCCGTTATCCACGGCGAACTGCGCCGCCTGGATGCCCGCGCCGCCGGTTGCGCTTGCCGCCGGATTTGAGAGAAGCTCTGCTGTATTCGTATCGGTATCATGGAACAGAAAATATGGCGCTCTGCCAAAGGAGACGCATACATTCTTTTGATTTTCGTCCATCGGAATTGCGATTTTCAAGTGGTTTCCTCCTGTTCAATTGTGCAATGGCGCTTGCCCCTGTGCCGCATGCATCCGTTGCGACCGCAAAAGTCGCTTTCACCGTTGCAGATGCGGTAATCGCCGCCCTGGATGCGGATAGGCAGGCCCTCCACCAATGCGCGGGCGATTTTTTTGCGGGCGTTTGCGTAGATTTGCTGGGCGGTGGTGCGCGCGATATTCATATTGTCGCTGCATTCTTCCTGGGAGAGTCCCTCGTAATCAATCAGGCGTATCGCTTCATATTCGTCGATTGCCAGAATAACAATATCATGCTGGCGGCCATGCATGCCCACCGGCATAAACTCGCTGATATCGGGGAGGCAACATATGTTTCTTCGTTTTCTGGGGCGTGGCATGGGTACCTCCTTAACTACGATAGCCGAAGCGTCCTTCGGCCATCGTCGGTTTACAGTTTTTCCAGGCGCTTCTCAACATTGTCCAAGCTGCGCTGCAGCGCTTCTTTGTGCGCTTCCAACACAGCCTTATTATCCTGCGCAACCTGAGCGCAGGGCCCCAGGCCGCAGCGGCAGCCGTCGTGCAGCGGGTGGCCGGCTGGGAATCCATGGCCGCGCCTGTGGCCGCAGTGGCTTCCCTGACCCTGATGATGCCCGTAGCCCATACCGCCGTGCATGCGGCGGCCTTCAAGGCGGGGGCCAGTTCCATCCATATTCGGCATATACAACACCTCCTTTGCGTTATTGACATATGCCATTTACAAGCTCAGTATACACCATTAATGGCATATGTCAATAACTAAATCACAAATTTATAGAAAAATTTCGCAAACCCAGTACGAATCCAAAAACCTGATCATCGAAAGTCTTTGAAACGCAAGGGGTTTGTATACATTTATGTCTCGGCTGTGCTATAATTTCCGAGAATGAACCAAAAGGAGATTTGGGTACAATGAATGCTGTGATCACGGTTATCGGAGCCGATAAGGTTGGTATTCTGGCGCGCGTTTCCACCATTTGCGCGGACAACCATGTGAATATTGAAGAGGTCACGCAGACCATCCTGCGGGGTACGTTTGCCATGATCATGCTGGTGACGCTGCCCGATGAAATCACCATTGACGCCCTGTCCGGAAAGCTTACGGAGGCGGGCACGGCGCTGGGGGTCAATGTGAGCGTCACGCGGCAGGAAATCTACGACGTGACCCATAAAATCTAAAGGAATAAGCGGATATGAGACGATTTACCAATATTAACGCCGAGGAAATCCTGGAGACCCTGCGCATGATCCATGATGAGAATCTGGATGTGCGTACGGTTACCATGGGAATCAGCCTGCTGGATTGCATCGATACAGACGCGGACAAGGCCTGCGCGAAGATTTACGAGAAAATCGTGCGCCACGCCGAGAACCTGGTGCCGGTCTGCAACCGTATTTCCACGGAGTACGGCATCCCCATCGTGAACAAGCGCGTGTCGGTGACACCGGTTGCCATGCTGCTTGGCTGTGCGCCGGACGCTGACCCTGTAAACTACGCCAAGGCGCTGGAACGGGCGGCGAATACGGTGGGCATCAACTTTATCGGCGGGTATTCCGCGCTGGTTCACAAAGGGTTTGCGTCGGGCGACGTGCGGCTTTTGAAATCCATCCCGCAGGCTTTGAGCGAGACGGAAAAGGTCTGTTCAAGCGTGAATATCGGCACCACGAAGTCCGGCATCAATATGGATGCCGTTGCCATGATGGGCGACATCATTCTGGATGCCGCCAGGCGCACAGCCGACCGCAGCTGCATCGGCGCGGCAAAGCTGGTGGTGTTTTGCAACGCGCCGGAGGACAACCCCTTTATGGCGGGCGCGTTCCACGGCATCGGCGAGCCGGATGTGGTCATCAACATCGGCGTTTCCGGCCCGGGCGCGGTACGCAGCGCCTTGCAAAACGATGCCAGGGGGCTGGATTTGAGCGGCGTTGCCGAGATTGTCAAGCGGACGGCGTTTAAAATCACGCGCATGGGGCAGCTTGTTGGCGAGGTCGCGGGCAAGGCGCTGGGCGTGCCGTTCGGCATTGTGGACCTGTCGCTTGCGCCCACGCCTGCCGTTGGCGATAGCATTGCCGATGTGCTTGAAGCCATGGGGCTGGAAACCGTCGGCGCTTACGGGACAACCGCCGCGCTGGCGCTGCTCAACGACGCGGTGAAGAAGGGCGGCGTCATGGCCAGCGGATCGGTGGGCGGCCTATCGGGCGCGTTTATCCCCGTCAGCGAGGACGCGGGCATGATCGCGGCGGCGGAGAAGGGTATCCTGACTCTGGAAAAGCTTGAGGCCATGACCGCTGTATGCAGCGTGGGGCTGGACATGATTATCGTTCCCGGCGATACCCCTGCCGAGGTGCTCTCCGCCATGATCGCCGACGAGGCGGCCATCGGCATGATCAACACCAAGACCACCGCCGTGCGCGTCATCCCGGCCATCGGCAAACAGGCGGGCGACCACCTGTCGTTTGGGGGCTTGCTTGGCGAGGGCCCGGTCATGCCGATCAACAAGGTCAGCCCCGCCGCATTCATCAAACGCGGCGGCCGCATCCCCGCGCCGATACAGGCGTTGAAGAACTAATTCGGCCAATGCTGGAAAAATTCGCCACCAGGTGCGTTCTTTTGCCACCATTGACCAATAGAGTATATCGATGGACTTAGACGGTTAAAAAGGATTATGCGTTCATGAAGTTAACGAACCAGCAAGCAAGGCAGTACCTGCTCCTAAAGCAGGGTTTGATTGGCGAGTATACCTTTGTGGAAAAGCAGGGCGCGCTGGATTACGTGCGGCAGGCAGGCTGCATTCAGTTTGATCCTGTGGACGCCTGCGGCAAGAACGCCGAGCTTACGCTGCAGTCGCGCGTGAAGAATTTCAAAAAGAAGATGCTGCACGATCTTTTGTATAAGGATCGCGCGCTGTTTGATTATCCGGACAAGAACCTGTCCATCCTGCCGATTGAGAACTGGCCGTACTTTCAGCGTTTCCGCGACGTATCCATCCGCGGCGGTGAGAAGTTTAACGGGCTTGCCCAGCTGGAAGCTGAGGCGAAAGACTATATCCGCAAGCACGGCGCAGTGACCAGCGATGGGTTGCCCATCGACGGCAGCATTCACTGGCATTCCCATATCCACTGGAGCGGCAGCTGGGAGGGGGAGACCAACGCCGCCCGTGCGGTGCTGGAACACCTCTACGCGACAGGCGAGCTGGTGATCCACCACAAGAAGGGTACGCGCAAATACTACGACCTGGCGGACAAGCATCTCCCGCCCGCGCTGATCGGCGCGCCCGATCCGCTGCCCGATGAGCACGAGCACCGTAAATGGCGTGTGCTGCGCCGCATCGGCGCGGTGGGCATGCTGTGGAATAAAAACTCCGATGCCTACCTGGGGATTTGGGGCATGAAGGGCCCGGAACGGGAACGCGTCTTTGCCGAGCTGCTTGCCGAAAACAGAATCCTGCCGCTGCAAGTGGAGGGCATCAAAGAATCTCTGTATATCCGTGCTGAGGATGCGCCGTTGATCGATAGAGTACAATCCGGCGAAAGCTTTACGCCCCGCTGCGAATTTCTGGCGGCGCTGGACTGCATGATGTGGGACCGCAAGCTCATCCGCGCGCTGTTTGGGTTTGATTATTCCTGGGAAATCTATGTTCCCGCCGCCAAGCGGAGGTATGGCTATTACGTATTACCGGTGTTGTACGGCGACCGCTTCATCGGGCGCATCGAGGCCGTTGCGGACACAAAAGCGGACACGCTGCGTGTGAAGAACTTCTGGTACGAGGACGGGGTCCGGCAAACCAAAAAACTGGCCCGCGCCGTGGACCAGCGAATCAAGCGGTTCGCAAGGTTCAACGAATGCGGGCTCATTGAGGACAACCGGTAAGGTTTATTTGCTTTCATCCAGGCGGTCAAAGCCTTCCCCAAGCACTTCATGCGCGGCGGTAATGAACACAAAGGCCTTTTCATCCTCCATACGCACGATCAGTTTCAGCTTCGCAAGCTCCTGTGCGGAGATAATGCACAGCAGAACGGGGTGGTCGGCGTCGCTGAATCCGCCCTTGGCATAGAAAACCGTGATGCCGCGCTGCAGGCTGTCCATCAGCTTCTGCTTGATGGTTTCATGGTATTGCGTAATGATGTAGCAGGCTTTATGGCGTTCAAAGCCCTGCACCACCATATCGATCACCCGTGACGAGATAAAAATGGTAATCAGCGCGTACAACGCGGCTTTGGGCGTAATCAGGAACGCGGCGGAGATCACCACGCAGAAATCGATGGCGAAGAGGATCATGCCGACTGAGATATGCTGAAAACGCGCGTGAATCATCTTGGCGGTCAGGTCGCTCCCGCCGGTGGTCGCGCCGCCGCGCAGAATCAGCCCAAGCCCAAGCCCCAGCAGCACGCCGCCGAATACAGCGCTCAGCAGCATATCGGCAGGAAACGGCATCACCGGGAGCCAGTCGATAAACAGCGAAAACACGATGGTCGCGATCAGTGTGCGGAACGCAAAGATACGCCCCAGCAGCCGATACCCCATGATGAACAAGGGCACGTTTAATGCCAGCGAGGTTAGGCCGATGGGAAACGAAAACAGATAGTGCAAAACGGTCGCAATACCCGTAACGCCGCCGGGAGCGATATCATACTGCACCAAAAACATGGGAAACGATAGCGCGCTGATGGCGCAGCCCACAAGAATCTGCACATAGGCAAAGATCCGCTCGTGACGCCGGATGGTTAATCTGCTCTTCATTCAAACGCTCCTCATTCACGGTTTGCATATGCAGTGTAGCATGGCGGTTGCGGCGTGTAAAGCTGATGTTTGCTGCTTTACTTGCCGTACCGCCTCTGGTAGTATGGTAAAAACAAAAGGCAGAAACAGGGAGGACATACTCCATGACCATAACCGCTTTGGAAAAGGCGTCTGCGGATGATCTGGATGCAATCTCCGCGCTGCTGTACGGCGTGGTGGCGCACCTGAACCAGTCCGGCATTGCGCAGTGGGATGAAGTCTACCCAAACAAGGCAAACGTGGAAAAGGACCTGCAAAACGGGGAGCTATACATGGCCCGCACAGGCGGGAAGATTGCCGGAATCATTACGTTGAACAGGGAAAGCGATCCCGCTTATCAAACCGCCGACTGGAGCTATACGGGGCCTGATTACCGGGTGGTGCATCGCCTGTGCGTAGCCGCGGACATGCAGGGGCAGGGCATCGGCGGGCAAATGATGCGGCTGGCCGAGGAAATGCTCATCAATAGCGGCATGCAAAGCGTGCGGCTGGATGCGTTTTCCCAAAACCCGCACTCCCTCAGACTGTATGAGAAGCTGGGCTACCGTGTGGTTGGCGAGGCGGTGTGGCGCAAGGGGCTGTTCTACCCGATGGAAAAGAACATCGCTTCTGTGCGGCCAAGCGCCGAGTGAGGAGGCATCAAGATGCGTTTGAAAAGCTGTTTAAGCATCATTTGTGCGGCTGTCCTGCTTTTTTGTGCGGCGGCCGGGGAGGAGTTTTCGGTGGCGGATATCCATATCGAGCAATCTGCGATTCCCGATTCCGAGGCGCTGCGGTTTACCCGCGCGCTGAAAGCCGGTTGGAACCTTGGCAACACGTTCGATGCCGTGGATGCGAACTGGATAGCGGATAAGCTCCAATATGAAACTGCCTGGGCGGGCGTGAAAACAACCCCGCAGCTGTTTGAAACCCTGAAAAGCGCTGGGTTTGCCTCGGTTCGTATACCCGTGTCCTGGCACAACCATGTGGATGCGGATTTTGTGATCGATGCCGATTGGCTTGCCCGTGTGCGGGAAGTGATCGGTTATGCGCTGGACGCGGGGCTTTTTGTGATCGTCAATACGCACCACGATATTGATCCTGCGTTTGTCTATCCCGATGAAGCGCATCTGGAGAGCTCCAAAGCCTATCTGACGGCCATCTGGTCGCAGCTGGCCGAGGCGTTCCGCGATACCGATGAGCGGCTGATTT
>DAIOVG010000084.1:0-11249 GCA_036759125.1 Candidatus Limiplasma sp. | reverse complement strand
TTTTCAGCCAGTTGGTGCTGGTGCGGTAGGTAATATCCAGCACACCGTTTTCCAGCGTAGCCTGGTACTCCACGTATTCGTTCGTCTGCCAGCTCAGGTTCATCTGCTCGCCGTCCACCGGCGTGATAATCACATGAGGCGTATCGGTTTGGATCTGAATGGCACGGACGTCCGCGACATTGTACGATTGGTTTTCCATAGCGGTATCCCCTTCCTTGTTCTTTGACATAGCGTATCCCACGCCTGCAATGGCCGCCCCCACGATGATCAGGATGACCGCCATGTTCAGCAGACGTTTATGATATGGTTTCATACGGTGTCTCCCCCTTATTCATTAACGCGCTCTTTCCCTTTGTCCAAAGTTGCCGGGTGAGGCGCGCAAATTGTTTTGTCACCCATACGCAGGCCGGATAGAGCAGAATAGCGCTTCCTGCGCAAGCCATCGCCCCGCCAAGCCCCAAGAGTCTCACCCCAAGCTCCGCGTATAGAAACAGCCAGGCAAGGCCCCCGATGATCGCTGCGGCAAGCGCTGCCAGAACCACCCATAGTACGAGGACCAATGTCCACGCCACCAAAAACAACGTAAGCACAACGCAAGCAACCGAGAGCAGAACGGGAAACCAAACGGGAAAACCCAGCACTAGCAGGGTGATCCTGCCCCGTGAGCGGGGCTTACGCCCGGCCCTTGCCCTGATGAGCGAGACCATGGGTGTCTCCGCGGCGATACGCTCGACGATCTCGTCGATACTGCCAAGCTTTTGCACCGCTTCCTCCTCGCTGATGCCGTCCTCCATGCTGTCGTCGATGATTTCGGCATAGAACGTGTAGGCCTTATCCCGCTCCTCGCTTGGCAGCTGCGACAGGCGGCGCAGGAGTTCCTGCAGGAATTCATGCTTTTTCATCGCTGCTCCACCTCGTTTTGTATATAGCGGTAGATTTCGGCAATCCCTTCCCATTCGGCGATAAACTGCAAAAGCCTGTCCTTGCCGCTGTGGGTGATTGCGTAGTACTTGCGCAGCCTGCCCGAATGTTCCCGCGATTCCACACAGAGGTGCCCGGACGATTCAAGCCTCTTGAGGATCGGGTACAGCGTCGACTCGGAAATCGCCACCACAGGCGAAAGGCTTTTGATAATCCGGTAGCCGTAGGAGGGCTCACTGAGCAGTGCGCTCAGCACACAGGCTTCCAGCACGCCCCGTTTGAGCTGCGCGTCCACGCTCATCCCTCCCAACATGCATACTATATAACACATAGTAATTAGAAAACAACGGCGTACAGATTGGAATTGGATGAGATTTTCAGTTTTTGGTCTATAAAAAGACAGAATTCTATGCTATTTATTCACTGACCAATGTTTCCAGCTTCTTCACCTGTTCGGCCGTGCCCAGCGCCACCATGGTATCCCCGACATGGATCACCTCACCGGAGCCGGGATTGAACTTGAATTTTCCGTTGCCCTCGCGCTTGAGCGCCAGCACAATCAGCCCGGTGCGCTCGGGGATTTTCGCTTCCGAAAGCTTTTTCTCCGCAAGGCTTGAATTCTTTGGAATCGCGACCTCCGCCAGATCCAGCGTTACATCGCCCGCGCGGGTGATGACATCCAAAAAGGAAATCACGGACGGCCGCAGCAGGAGCGTGGCAATGCGCTGGCCGCCGATTTCGTTGGGCGAAATGGTACTGTTCGCCCCGGCCTTTTTCAGCTTGTTATGGGCGGACGGCTCCACCGCCTTGGACACGATATAGATGCCCTCGTTCATCTGACGCGCGGTGAGCACGGTAAAAACGTTCTCCGCGTCTGTGTCCAGCGCACATACGATGCCTCTGGCACAGCAGATACCCGCCTTCTCCAGTACGTCCTCATGGGTCGCATCGCCGCGAATGCTGGGGATGCCCGCGGCCTCCAGCCCCTCCTGGCGTTCCTCGTCCTCCTCGATCACCACGAAGCTCGCCTTGTGCTCCACCAGATTTTTAATCACCGTGCGGCCCACTTCTCCGGCGCCGCAGACGATATAATGATCTTTGAGCTCCTGTATCTTCGTATCCATGCGTTTTTTCCTCCATGCCGACCGCAGTTCGCCTTCAAAGAAATAGGAAACCAGGCTGGATACGCCGTACCCAACGGCGGACAGCCCGGCGAATATGATAAAGATGGAAAACAGCTTTGCCGCGTCGGTCATCACGGCCACCTCGCCGTAACCAACGGTGGAAATGGTAATGACCGTCATGTATAGCGCATCCACAGCGCCAACGTGCAGCAAAACCATATACCCGATCATACCCGTGATCAGGATAATCGCCATAAACAGAAGGATCAGCGCGATCTTCCGTCTGTTCATGATGGTTTCACCTCACTTCCCAGCTGCGTTGTGCCTGATGGTATTGATTATACCGCATTCCGACCGCTATTTGTAGCGAAAGCTGAGATCGGCGTCCGCAAGGCGCCTGTAATTCCTGATCAGCTGATGAATGGACGAGCGTTCAAAGGTTAAAAAGGTGATCGCTTCCCATAAAAACACCCAGCCGCCAATAATAACGACATCCGACAGGATATACAAAAGCATGCTGTTGTGCACGTACAGGCCGCCCATATAGGACAGCACAAAGAACACGGCCGCAATGACGAGGCAGATGAGCGCTTTACGGATCATGCGCCTGATCTTTTTCTTTTCCAGCTCGATATAGAACAGGTAAAACGTCCGAAACCACGAAGCGATCTGCTTTTCTCTTTCCACGTTTCGCTCCTGATCGGAAAAATAACAGCAGATGTCGATGTTGTGCTTCATGGGAATATCGTCGATGGAGTCGTCCAGAAAGCGCAGTAAATCGGGATCGATATCCTTGCGGCGCATCGGCGCGTGATCCCATTCGTTAAAGATATCGGCGTAGTTGACCAGTGAAAGCTCAATGATGTAATTCCCGTTTTCCGGGTTCTGCTCATAAATCTTTTCCAGCAGGCTCTTGCGTTTACCCATTGGCTCACCTCATTTTGATTTGTTGCGCTACAGAAAGTTTTCGTTGTCTTTCATCAAAACTCCTTGCGAAAAGGCGGAATAACAAAAAGCCCGGCATAAAGCCGGGAAGCATATGGACATATACGACTATTCCATTGCCTGGACCAGCGCGTTTTCGATGGCCTGCAGCGCGGCCTTGGAGGTGAGGGTCGAGCCGCTGACGGCATCCACCTGCAGCGTTTGTTTATCAACGACCTGTGTATAGAGCGGATCGACGTACTTGACGGGGTCTTCGCCGAATTTCGATGCTAAAAGCGTGATCGCCGTCACCTTTCCGCCTTCTACGGTTACCTCGACCGAGTTGGTACGCCACTTGTACATCCCGCCCTCATATTCGCCGGTATACACCCCGTCGGCCAGCTTGGAGAAGTCCACGGCGTTAAGCGGAAGGCTCATGGCCTCCCTGTGTTCCCTGGCAATATACTGCCAGCCGATCGCGCCGCCAACGCCTAAAACCACGACGACGATCAATGCGATGATCCAACCCATCTTGCTTTTCTTCCTTTCCTGTTTCGGCTTTTGTGTCATTTTACTTGTCCCTTTCCCGTTAGCACATCCAGCGCGGGCAGAGCCAGGTCGGTCAGAACCTGAATATCTTCTTCGGTGATTTGATAGCGGGATGTATCATCCCGTGTGGGGCTTGCGCCTTTGAATTTCAGATCAGCGATGGTCAGATCGAGTACTGCCAGAGGTGTTCGCTTCACCCTGCGCGTCAGCTCGCCCTGGAGTTTCAGGTTATGGCCGTCCGCGCCGCCGCTGATGGTGAGGAATGCGTAGGGGCAGCCGAGCTGCTTGATCCGCTTCAGATAGGCGCGCAGCGGGGTCGCGACCGAGCCCATCCACACCGGACCCACGAGCAGCACCGAATCATCCCGACTGATGATATCCGCCGGTGGCTCGGTGCTGGGCGTCAGGTTGAACAGCAGATCCTTTGCACAGGTGCCCATGGTACGCTTCTTGACCCTTTTTTCGGTGATATCGATATGTTTTGCTTGCAGTTTTTTGGCAACGCTTTGCGCCAGGGCGCGGTTGTTGCCGGTCAGCGAGTACGAAACAACAACGAGATTCATGGATATTCCCCCTTATACCAGGTATGTCTTTATTCCCTCGGCTGCCCGAAAGCTGCCGGAAAGGTCTTTGGTCAGAAACACTGAACGCTCCCGATCGACAAAAACCGCCTGTGTGCCCGGATACCGTTTTAGAAAGCGCATGCCCTCTTTCATCCTCGCTGCGAACAATGCGGTTGCCAGCGCATCGGCTAAAGCGGATGATGCGGAGATTACGGTAACGCTCAGCAGATCGCCTTGTACAGGCGTTCCGGTATGCGGGTCGATGATGTGACTATGAAGCGTGCCGTCCACACCGCTCACGGCGCGCTGGTCGTCCCCTGAGGTGACAACCGATGCATTGCTCACAGACAGCGTTCCGATGATGCTCTGCGCGTTCCCCGGATCGCGGATGGCGACACGCCAAGGCGACCCGTCCGGCTTCTTCCCAAGCACGGCGATGTTGCCGCCCAGAGCCACAAATGCCGACCTGATGCGGTGACGACGGAAGACGGCAAGCATCCTGCCGGCGGCGTAGCCCTTGCCGATACCGCCCAGATCCACGCTCTGCCCTTTTTGTGTCAAGCTTGCCATGCGCCCCCGATATGCAAGCGACAGAGAGGAATACCCCGATAATGACCTTGCGGTGGATAGGGCTGCTGCGTCGGACATCCCAGTGCTCCACAGCCGTACCAACGGGCCGACCGTCACATCGAAGCACCCCTCCGTATCCCTGGCAAACTGCTGCGCGAGGGCAAGCACCTTATAGGTTTCGGGCTTGAGCTTCACAGCCCTATCACCTGCCGATTCATTCAGTGCAGCAATATCGCTTGATGGGATAAACCGGCTGAATAACTTTTCGAGCCGCTGCGCTTCTTTTTGCCCGGCGGCTATCGCCCTGGACGCTCCTTTCCCATACGCGGTTTGCGAAAAGAGTGTATTCATGCAAAGAAACGCCTGGGTTGCGCTGGTGCCTGTAAACATATCACACTCCGGTTTTCCCAGTCAGCCCGCACATGATGAACGCGCCTATATGGTCCATCAGTTCCGGGAAGAATTGCAGGCCGATCTCTTCCTTGTGCAGATCGATATTCACAAACGCCGCAAAGATTGCAATAATCATTGCAGGTTTGATATCGCTGCGCATACGGCCCTCTTTCTGCCAGATTTTGATTACATCGGTGAAGCCCTCCACAAAGAAGTCGACGTGCTCAATCGCATGTGTCTGGCGGAAACTGCGTTCAATCTTGTAGAAGGTATCGCGATCGTACCATTCCCTGAGGATGGGGTTGGCTTGCATCCCTGCGAGGTTCTTACTCATCATTTCCTGCATAACAGCCATCGGGTCGGCATGGATGTCCACCGAGTCTATGATGGTCTTCTTTAACATCACATTCTCCTGATTGTATATCTCCATAAACAGGTGATCCTTGGACGGATAGTACCGATAGAAGCTGCCCGTGGCAAACCCGGCCGCCTTCATGATCTCCGCAACGTTGGTATTCTTGTAACCCTTTTCCTCAAACAGCGCTTTGCCGTGCCTGTAGATTTCCGCTTTTTTATCGATCATCAGGAATGCATCTCCAACCCGTTCAAATTGAATGAATTATTTTTAATTCATTCACAATATAACTAACTCTTTATCCCTTGTCAAGAAATTTCAAAAAAAATCAGACAAAAAAAAGACCCCGGTCCGAAAACCGGGATACTCCCAGCCGTTACGGCGTTTACAGATCTTCTGCCGTTATGATGCGTACACCGGCATCCTGCATTTCCATATTGATACGTCCGATGAGCTTTTCAGCATTTGTGTAAAATGTACTGTGAGCATCCTTCACAAGGGTTACCGTAAATCCATAATTCAGCGCTGACAAACAAGCCGTTCTAACACAGCCGTTGGAAATGATACCAGTGATGATCAGTGATGATATGCTTCTCTCCCGCAATATTTCCAGAGGCTCCGTATCTCTAAAAACATCGGGATTTGTTTTGATAATAACGGAATCCTCCTGCGCAGCTTGCAGAGGATATTCAAGCTGAAAGCCGGCCGAACCTTCGCGAAGAAATGTATCGTTCTGATGAAGGCTGAAAATCACCGGAATCTGCTTCTCTTTGGCAAGCCGGATGGTTTTCATCACGTTCTCCAGCAACGTATTTTTTCGGAACACCTGTCTCTTCAGCATAAAAACACCATGCTGCATATCAATCACCAGCAAAGCCTGCTTCATGTTATACCCTCCGCCGGCATCAGGATGGGAAGTTAAACACGCTGCTCCAGTCAAACGTACCGCTTTCCTCATAACAGCTTGGCCAATGTGCGCACCATGCGGGCATGTGCACATCCCGAATCGTATCGGACGACGGATGATACGGTTTGATGTCCAGGATCGGCGTCCCGTCCTCCGCATCCAGATAGGCAACCTCCAGGCGATTCTTTTCCCTGTCTACCTGAATCAAGGTACAAGCCGACATCGCGATAGGGTTGGGGCGTATCGGCCCGCGTGTTGCGAAAACACCGATTTTTTCCGGACCGTTGGTATACGGAGCGTCCATCACGTAATAGGTTCGCGTTTCCTGGCTGTCGGTAAGGTGGAACCACCAAACGACCTGGATGTGGCTGAACGCATCCAATCCCAATGTAGCATTCATGTATTGGCTGTCAAACTGAACGAAATACCGTCCGTTTTCCTGCACCGCCTTGCCGATCGGTTCGAAGACTGCCGCCATTTGAATCCCTCCAACATTTTTCTATCTACAGTATAGCGGCAGCGGCGGAATGCAGCTTGACGAACCTTGCTTCATTTTAACACCATATCATGGTAAAATGTACCTGGTTTGATGAATCCTGCGTAAGAGGTGATTGGCATGCATACAGAACGCATCCATCTGCCCGCCATGCTGTTGGGCGGCGTTGGTTTTTACGGTGACCCCTTTCACCAAAAAGGCGGATGGGACAGCGAAAATGAAATCGGCCATGCTTTCGAGCGGTTTTCCGCATTCGCAGCCCAGCATTCCGAGCGCCCCTATTCCAGTGGACGCGAGGTGCTGTACGAGCTGCATATCTACGGCAGCGAAACGCAGTCCAAGGGCAGGTTCGAGGTGTTCATCGGCGAAGAAGTCAATACGCCCATTTTGCCGATTGCATTATGCTCCAAATATCTGCCTGCAGCAGATTATCTGAAGCTTACCCTTTTCGGGGATGAGATCAGCGGGGACTGGTGGCAAGCGCTGAGTACCGAGATTCTACCCTCGCTGCGCCTCAAGCAAAGCGCACCGTATATCATACAAACCTACGATCACAGGTTTAAGGGGACGGACCGGATTGCCGAGTCTGTCATCGACGCGTATATTCCGGTTGAAGAGATATGAGCCAGGATATTTGGAGTGCCGTTTTGAAGGGACTCCAGTATATTGAAGATAATCTGCAAAAAACAATCGGGGTCAGCGATGTAGCCGATGCTTCAGCCTACTCCCAGTTTTATTTTGCCAGAGAGTTTTCCAGGCTTACGCATATCTCTGTGTATGATTATATTCAGCGCAGAAAGCTTTCGGAGTCCTATCGGGAGCTTTTTAAGACGCGCGGCAAAATCGTTGATCTTGCCTTCCGCTATGGCTTTCAGTCTCACGAGGTATTCACCCGCGCGTTTCGTAAAATGTTTGGAGAGAATCCAAGCGAAGCAAAGGTCTGCAAGCCGCTATTGCTGTTTGACCCGATTGGGGAAGATTATCTTGAGTTCCTTTCCGGGCTGCGCATGGAATACCTTTCGGCGGAGGTTCCCGCCTGCCGGTTTGCTGTTCACGGTACGGCGCAAAGCTTTCCCGTGAACACGGATGAGGATATACTGGTTCTATTCGCGCCGGATAATCAGTATGCGTGCTCGTGTATTTTGCGGGGGCAGCTACAGGAAACCGCAGACCATGTATTATCCTTCGGATTCAATTGTCTGCGTCACCAGCTGCGCATTTACAGCACAGATCTTCCCCATATTGCCCGATTTTATTTTAATACTGTTTACGATGCAGCCGTCGCTTCCGGCAACTATCTTATACTGAAAACAGAAACGGCACACACCGATATTTTGCTTCCGGATTGATGGCAGAAAAGGCTTACAGCACCTGCAAGACCTCTTCCACTGGGTCAAACCATCGCCAGTGGTGCCAGAAGCCGGGGGTGCCCGCCTGAACGCTGAGTACGATGAACCCCGCCACGGATAAGAGGATAAAGGCGATCAGCGCAATGAGTATCACGCGGCGGAAAACGCGCCGTTTTTTCCCCGTGATCTGAGGCATTACGGGCAGGGAAAGCTCATGCCGCCCGGACCACCGGTTGACGTGCCAGCGCAGGTAGGAACGCGTCATCTGCCCCGCGAGCATCATAAACCATAATGCGCCCATAAACAGCAGCACTGCCGCCGCCACGATGGCGACGCCAAGCAGTATGCCCCCGGCGACCGTCAGCACAGGGATGGCGGCAATCAGATCAAGCCCCAGCGCAAGATATACACCCAGCCCGAGCACGGCCAGGGAGCCTGCCAGCATGCCGATAGCCCAGGCAAACAGGGTGACAAACACCGGGAATGCAAACAAATCCAAAATACACAGCGCAATCCTTGTAAGCGCACGGCTTTTGGGCGCTCCGTCGGCGACTGCCGCACCGGACAGGGGCAGGAAATCCTCCGCGATCTCCCTTGGTGTGCCGAGCTTTCTGGCGATTTCTTCCTCCGTATACCCGTCAGCCGCTTTGCGGGCGAAATGCGCCTGATAATCGGCCAGTACGTCCTCCACATCCGGCACCTGATGTTGCCGGAGCTCTTTTTCCAGCGCGTCCAGATACTGCTTTTTATTCATTGTCCTGTTCCTCCAAAAGGGTTTTGATATCCTCAACAAACTTGAGCCAGTCGCGTTTATCGCTTTGATAGCGTTCGCGCCCCTGGTCGGTCAGCGTATAGTATTTGCGCGGCGGGCCTCCGCTTTCTTCCGACAGGTAGGTGGTGACCAATCCCTCCGCTTTGAGCTTGCGCAGGATGGGGTACACCGTGCCGTCGGAAATATCGATGCGCGCGGACAGGGTTTCCGATACATCGTACCCGTATTGGTCCTTGCTGGATAAGAGCGACAGCACACACAGCTCCAGCACGCCTTTTTTATATTGAATATTCATTTCCGCGCACCTTTCCTTGTCACTACTGGATATTGTATGATAGCACGCGATTGCTGTCAAGGTAAAGGCTCTCCCATCAGGCATGCTTGATTTCAGCCTCCCCGTCCCCTGTATCAAGCCATTTCTTCTGCGCGCCGGAAAAGCGGCTGAAAACGATCGCCGTCACCAGAGACCGGGGTACGATCCTGCCCAGAAAAACCAGCGCGTTATTGATTATTCCGGGGATATACACAGCCTTGCCCTTGAGCGCTCTGTCGACGACCTTGCGCGCAATCGCTTCCAGCTTGTTGGTCGTGGCGCTGCCCCAAAAGCCCTGCGCCGCGATGCCGGACATGGCCTCGTTGGTGGTGGCGAGCCCGCCGGGGCACAGCACCATCACGCTGACGTTTTCGGGTTTCAATTCCTCGCGGAGCGCTAACGCGAAATCGTATAAAAATCGCTTCGACGCCGCGTAGGTCGCCTTGAGCGGCATGGGAAACATGGACGCGAGGCTGGATACGAACAGCACGGTGAACCGTGCCGCTTCCCGCCTGCGCGACAGCACCGCGTGGGTCACGCGCAGGGTTGCCGCGTTGTTGAGTGCAACGATCTTGACAATTGTCTCCCGGCCTCGCGTTAAAAAGCCGCCCTCGAAATCGATCCCCGCCACATTGAGCAACATATCAAAGCGCATATTCCGGGCATCGATCATCGCCATCATCTCGTTTACGCCCTGCTCGCTGGTCATGTCGCAGGCGTGTACCGCGACGTTCACCCCAAAGCGGCGGGTAAGCCCCTCCTTGATGTGGTTGAGCCCGTCGGCATTGATATCGGTCAAGAACAAATCGTATCCTCTGCGCGCGCATTCGTTGGCAAGCGTGCGGCCAAGCCCTCCGGCTGCGCCGGTAATGAAAACATTCATGGGTTTACTCCTTTCCAAACTCCACGCCGCACAGCTTTTCGCTGACGGCCATCAGGCGCATTGCGTTCTCCCGCGTGACCTGCCTGGAATACCGCTTCTCCCGGGTCAGCTCGTAATACAGTCCCTGCGGCTCCTGTGCCGGATTGCAGAGAAACGCGTAGGTCTTTGCCGGAACCTTGGGCGATACGCCGCTGGATTTGCGAAACCGCCACACAAAATTGACCAGTCCACCGGTCTCCTTATTGCCGATCTCCGTATTCACCAGCCCCGGATCAACCACGTAGGCGCGCACGCCTGAAATGGCGCGTTGTTCATTGATGCCCGCAGCCAGTAGCATACCCAGCAGCTTGGATTGCTTATAGGCCATCAGCGGGCGGTAGCGCCGCGAAAACATCAGATCATCCCAGCGAACCTTGGTTTGCTTATGCGAACCGCTGCCTGTGAAAAGCACCCGGCCCTTTGCCTGCTTCAGCAGGGGAAACAGCGCGTGCGTCAGCAAAAAGGCGGACAGGTAATTGAGCGCAAACTGCTGCTCGTACCCCTCGTCGGTGGTCATATACCAGCTGCGCACGCAGCCAGCGTTGTTGATCAGCGCGTACAGACCTTCGCCGCCCTGCCCTACAATGAACGCCCGAATGTCTGCGGCGACGCGCAGCACCTCGCGCTGCTGCATCAGGTCGGCGACGAAAAACTGAACGTTCGCCTGCGGGTGGGATGCCAAAACGGTCTCCTTCGCTTTATGGCAGCGTTCTGCACTGCGCCCGATGCCCACGATGCGGTAGCCTTCCCCGGCCAAAAGCCTGGCGGCCTCTAGCCCGATGCCAGACGTAGCGCCTGTGATGACGATGGTTTTCATATGATTTCCTCCAATCAAGCTCGTTTACGCCAGATGAAAGCGCATTTTCAGCTGGTTCCAGTGCTGCCGCCCGTGCAATAGCAGATAGATGGCTGTGAGCGCAAGCATACCGGTCAGCGTGATCCATACGGTCGCAAACTGCGCGCCGAATATCAGCCCCAGCAATAGAAAGCCGGATGAGGCCAGCAGGGGCAGAAGCGAAAGCTCCGTATCTATACGCTCCCCGTAGGCCAAAAGCAGCAGACCTACCGCCTGTACCCCGGCGATCAACAGG
>DAIOVG010000083.1:0-11383 GCA_036759125.1 Candidatus Limiplasma sp. | reverse complement strand
CCGTTGGGCGACGCGAAGTACACCGGCGCGCCGATGATCAGCCCGTCAGCCTGCGCCATCTTGTCGATGGCTTCGTTCACCTCGTCGTCAAAGGCGGTGCAGTGCCCGTCGCACTTGCCGCAGCCGATGCAGCCGTGGATCGTTTTCTGCCCCACGGTAAAGATTTCGGTATCGATTTGATGCCCTTCCAGCACACCGGCAATCTCGTCCAGCGCGCGGCGCGTGGTGCCGTGGGGGTGCGGGCTTCCGTTGATCAACAGTACTTTCATGCTATCCCTCCGTAATGGTTTTTATCCGTTGAACCCGCCGGGGCTTCCCTCCGGCGTGGGCGTTGGGGTTTCCGTAGGCGCGGCCGTATCCGTCGCCGGCAGTTTATTGCCCGGCAGGGTCACCTCATCCGCCGCATCGGTGGGCGCAACCACCAGCTGTACCACGGGTTCTTGTGTGCTTTCCGGCGTTGCCGTCATCACCGGCGGCGCGGTCAGCTCCGGCGCGGGGGTTGTTTCCGCCTGGGGCATCACCGCAAAGCGATTGGTTTGGTTCATGGACGAACAGCCATAAAACCCCAGCGCCATCAGGCAGCATAGCACCAGTAAGAACCGTTTCACGCCGTACTCACCTCACGTTCCTGTTTGGCTTCATTATAGCACATTCCGCCGTAATCTTGCATTCAAAGCGCTTTGCGAGTACAATATCAAAGGAACGAATGACCGATATCCGCAAATCCGTCCCACCGCGCCGCCTTACGGCGCAAGCAGCACCCGATCCGCTTTGGAAAGGACGATCAAGCGCGATGCATGTATTCCATCCGGCGCAGACCAATAACGGCTTCCCGCCGGAAAACGTATTTCTGCTTGCAGATGACTCCAACATGGTCATCGGGCAGGGGCATCTGGTGCGCACGCACCATCCCTACCTGTTTCCGGAACGACCGATCAATATATTCCTGTCCATCTCCACGCGCGGGCAGGGGCGCGAAATGCTCCTGGGCGCGCTTTTGGCGCGCGCCATTCAGCTTCACCAGCAAACCCCGTACCTCAAGGCGCGCGTATTTGCCCAGGTTGGCATGGATGACGCATCCATGCTCTCGCTGTACATGGATTCGGGCTTCGAGGCCGACGACGCGCTGGACATCATCAAAATCCAGATGCCGCCCGCCAAGCCCTCCGCCCCCATCGGCTACGATATGGGCTTCATCCCGCTGCAAAACTCCATGGAGCAAGCCTCCTTCCTGATGCGGATGAACATGTACCGCCTAGACCTGTTAACCCAGCCGGTGCTGCGCCAGTACATGGGCATGCCGCACTTCATTGCGCTCTATATCGCCCGCGGACGCGAAATCGTCGGCGAAATCGCCATGACGGGCCAGCGCGACACGGCCCAGATCATCGGACTGTATGTATCGCAGAACTACCGCAGGCTCGGGCTTGCCAAAACCCTGATCGCGGCGGCAATGAACGCCCTTGAGGAACGCGGCGTGACCACGTTTATGGCCGATGCCATCCGCCGCAACCAGGCGCAGTCCGCCCTGGCGCAAAGCTGCCAGGCCACCTTCGTGCGCACGGCGTGCCTGTATCCCGGCATTAATTACGATTGATTTATCCATATAGCCATTCCAAACAGGATAAAACCACTGCCCGATCGGTCGGGCAAGGAGGACGGCTCACGTGGCGATCAGCAAACAGGCCCTGGATGCGATCCGGCAGAAAAAGGGCTTCATCTGCGATATGGACGGCGTTATTTACCACGGCAACAAGCTTTTACCCGGCGTGATCGAGTTTGTTGACTGGCTCAAGGCCGAAAACAAAGCCTTTCTGTTCCTGACCAACTCCTCCGAGCGCGCACCGCGCGAGCTGCACCAGAAGCTCAAGCGTTTGGGGCTGGAGGTCAACGAGGATCATTTTTACACCAGCGCCCTGTCCACCGCCGCGTTTTTGAAGCAGCAAAGCCCCGGCTCCAGCGTGTATGTCATCGGCGAGCCTGGCCTGGTCGGCGCGCTGTACGAGGCAGGCTTCACCATGAACGAGGTCAACCCCGAATATGTGGTGCTGGGCGAAACCCGATCCTATTCCTATGACCGCATCGAGCGCGCCGTTGCGCTGGTGCGCGCGGGTGCCAAGCTCATCGGCACCAACCCGGACCTGACAGGCCCCGTGGAGGGCGGCATCGCCCCCGCGTGCAAGGCGCTGATGGCGCCCATAGAGCTGTCCACCGGCCGCAACGCTTATTATGTGGGCAAGCCCAACCCGCTGATGATGCGCCACGGCATCCGGATGCTGGGCGTCCGTGAGGATGACGCCATCGTGATCGGCGACCGCATGGATACCGATATCGTCGCGGGCACCGAGTCGGGTATCGATACGGTGCTGGTGCTTTCGGGCGTAACCACCGAGCACGAAATGCGCAAGTTCGCCTACCGGCCCACGTATATTCTCCAGGGCGTTTGCGAGCTCGTCGCAGGCTGCGCAGACGCCGTATAACGCATCCTCGTTGCAAAATCAGGGCATACCATGTACAATACCAGTACAGTACGTTTACAGCGATCATTCAACTAAGGAGGCCCCTATGGATTCTTATGTATTCATGACCGACTCCGATTCCGATATCTCCTATAAGTTTGTCGACGAAAACGACGTGCAGATGGTGTACATGCCCTATGTGGTCGACGGTGTGGAATACCTGGACGATCTGGGCCGCGCCGGTACCCAAAAGGAGTATTTCCAGAAAATGCGCCAGGGCACCGCGCCCAAAACCTCGCTGCTGCCGGTATCGGCGTACCTTGAGATTTTCGAGCCGCACCTCAAGGCTGGCAAGGATATTCTGTTTATCGCGTTTTCCTCCAAAATGTCCGCCACCCAGGAAAACGCCAGGGCGGCGCGCGAGGAAATCCTCAAGGCCTACCCGGATCGCCGGATTGAGATTGTCGACACGCTGACCATCTCCCGCCCGATGGCGCTGCTGGTGGAAAAAGCCTATGCGCTGTTCAAGGACGGCAAGTCCATGGACGAGGTCAAGACCTGGGTGGAGCAAAACCGGCTGCGCTCGCAGGCCTGGTTCACGGTGGACGATCTGGTGTATTTGAAGCGCGGCGGCCGCATCAGCGCCGTAGCCGCCACCATGGGCTCGCTCATGGATTTAAAGCCCATCCTCACCCTGTGCAAGGATGGCTCCATGGCCGCCGAAAACAAAATCCGCGGCCGCAAAGCCGCCCTGCGCTACCTGGCGGATAAAACCGCCGAAAACATCCTGGACCCCGCCGGGCAGGAGCTCATCATCATGCATGCCGATGCCGCCGACGACGCCAAGCGCCTGGAAGACCTCATCCGCGAGCGTGTGCCCAGCCTCGGCCCCGTCAAGCACGTCTTCGTCGGTCCCGTCATTGGCGCTCATGCCGGGCCGGGGACTGTGGCCTCTGTCTTCATGGGCAAAGAGAGGACTCTATAGAACTAACTTGGCTTAAGCCTGTCCATAAAACCTAATCTGCGGTGTCAGTTGCGGGATAGCAGTCGGCATCACTTACACACCGGTAAGCTCAGCCTCCTGCCACCCTTACTTCCTTGCATCTCAGGCTTTCTGAACAGGCCATCGTTACAGTATAAACACAACATTTTCAAGAGGCCGTGCAATGCACGGCCTCTTCTGATGGGTCAAGGGCATCGCCCTTGCCAGGGGTATGGGGGTTGAAACCCCCATGACGCAGGCTTACTCAATCGGCTCCACATACCCCGGCTTAGGCTTGCGCAGAATCGGGATCAGCGATTGAAGGGTCACGGCGGAGATGACCAGCACAAAGCCCAGGATGGCGACGGTGCCGGGGAGCTCGCCCAGGAACAGGAACACCCAGACCGGGTTCATGATCGGTTCGGCTGTGAGGATGATGGACGCGGCCACGGGGTTGGTCATCTTCACGCCCTTGGCAAAGAGGATGCTGGGCAGGGTGTACTGCAATACGCCCAGCGCGAGCATCGCGCCGACGTTGGCGGGAACGAACGAGATGCTCTGATCCGTGAGCAGAAAGGGCAGGCAGAACAGAAAGCTCATCCCGCAGCCGATAATCTGCCCGTCTCCCGCCTGGGTTTCCTTGTGCTGGCTGATCAGAATCAGCGCCGCGAAGGTGAAGCCGGATAAAAGCGCCAGGCTGTCACCCAGCAGGTTTGCGCCGCCTAGCTTATCCGAAAACGCCAGCGCGCAGCCCAGGAACACCAGCACCGTCAGCAGGATATCCGCCTTGGTGGGCTTGCGCTTTTGTACAATCGCCGTGTACAGCAATATCAGTATCGGCGCGATGTACTGCAGCACGATGGCGTTGGCCGCCGTGGTGAGCTTGTTGGCCGCCAGAAACAGCGACGAGGTCATAAACAGCGCCGTGCCCGCCGCCACGTTATACTTGGTAAAGCGCACCGGCTCGGCCTTTCCCCGGCGGCGGCCCGCCCAGCGGATGGCAAGCAGAATGGACAAACAAATCAAGCCCCGCAGCGATGCGATGGACAGCGTTCCCCACGGGATGAATTTAATCAGAACCCCGCCCGTGCTCCACAAAAGCGCGGTGGTCAGAATGATCAGGTTTCCCTCTATGCCCAAGCGTTTCTTCACGCCGTTATACCTCAAACATCAGGCACGCCGCCTTTAAAATTGAACCCCATATCGTTATCCAAACCTGTGTAAAACCGTGATTCGCGCGCAACGTGATCGTGTCCGCCATCCGTATCAGGGAATCGAAAGTGTCAACACCCGAAACGCGCGAAGCGAGTGAAGCGCGCAGCCCTGCCCCGATCTTGGCATGAGGTGGAGCCGCGTCAAGCGACAATGCAGACTTGGCTCTTTCACCAGGCCTATCTATTGTGCGGTACCGTCTATCCCCAGCTGCGCCCCAAGCTCCTCTGCCCGGGTTGCCGCGTCACGGAAGCCCTCCATGGCGTGGAAGATATCGTACGCGCCCTGCAGGTCGCCGTCCTTGATCAGCTGCTCGGCGCGGAGATACTCCTGCTCCTGCAGATAGTTTTTCGCGGTGCGGGCGTATTCCCCGGCGTTGTAGCGGTCACCCAGCAGCGTAAACAGCAAAAACGCCTGTTCATATTCCCGCGCGTCCAGCAGCGCCGAAGCGCGCTCGTAGATCTCGAAGTTGAGCTTGTCCAGCCGCTCCTCCGCGTCCCGGTAGCCGCCGGCTTCGGCATACTTCACCAGCGCGGCTTCATAGTCACCCGCCTCCACGGCGACGCGCGCCTGGCAATAGGCCGCGCGGCTTGGCGCGTCCTCAAACTCACCCAGCGCCAGGTACCACTCCGCCGCCTCGGCAAACGATTCGGAGGTCTCCAGCACGTAGGCGTGGCAGAAGCTGTAGCGCTGGTTGCCGTACATAAAGCCGCGCGTCTGCTCAAAGTAGGGTTCCGCGGCCGCATAATCGCACTGATTATAGTACGTCAGCCCCTGCGAATACGCGGCATAGGTCTCCGCCTGCAGATAATCGCCAAGCCTTGCAAAGGCGGTCGCCGCCTGGGCATAATCCCCCTCGGCGAACACCGCAAGGGCCTTGTTGTACGCGCTTTCCTTGTTGCCGCAGCCAGACGTGAGCAGCACAAGCAGGCCCACAAGCAGCAGCGCGGCGAGCCGTTTGAGCGTCATTTTATTGCGCATGAAACTCCTCCTTCAGGATGGCGTACAGCTCCATGTCGTGAAACTTTCCCTTGTTGTAGATGCGCCTGTGCAGCGTGCCCTCGTGCCGCATGCCCGCATGGCGCATCACCGCGCCGCTGGCGGGGTTGCTCACCTCATGCTGCGCCTCGATGCGGTTGAGTCCCAGCTCCTCAAAGCAGAACTTGAGCATCCCGATCAGCGCCTCGGACATGATGCCGCGGTTCCAGTACGCGCGGCTGAGGCTGTAGCCGATTTCGGCGGACCGGTTGGCGCTGGAATAGTTCATCAGCCCGATGGTGCCGATTACGCGGCGCTCGTCCTTGAGCTCGATAACATAGCTGAACGGCGGGCCGATGTGGGCGTCGCGGATCATGTTGCGCAGCACCGCGCGCGTCTCGCGGATGGAGCGGTGGGCGTCCCACAGCACATGGAGGGCAACCTGCGGGTCCTTGGAGTATTCAAACATATCCCGCGCGTCGCGCATACGCGCGGGCCGTATCACCAGGCGGCGGGTAACCACCGCCATGGGATCAAACTGCGGATCAGCCTGCATTGGTCCTAAATCTCCTTCAGCGGGAATATATGCGTATCGTTTATCGTTCTATCAGCAGAGCAGGCGCGCCGCCATCAACAGCCCGATTGCCGTTTTGGCGTCGCCCATCTCCCCGCGCATCACATGCTCCACAGCCTGCGCAAGCGGCATGCGTTCCACCAGCAGAAACTCGTCCTCGTCCAGGTGGGCCGTGCCGGGGGAAAGCTCCGTAGCCAGGTAGATATCCACAAACTCGGTATCGTACCCGGGGGTCGGCGTCATGCGGGTGAGCAAGCGCATGTTCCCGGCCAGAAGCCCCGCTTCCTCCTGCAGCTCGCGATGCGCGCAGGAAAGGGTATCCTCGGTGGCGGAATCCAGCTTCCCGGCGGGGATTTCCAGCATCACCGTGTCGTGGGCGATACGGTACTGGCGCACCAGCGTCACGATCCCGTTTTCGTCCACGGGGACAACCGCCGCCGCTCCGAAGTGGTGGATCAGCTCGCGCTTGGCCGTTTTGCCGTTGGGCAGCGTGACCATCCTCTCGCTCACGGTAAAGACCCTTCCCCTGTATATCGTCTCTTCCGAAACAAACGTCTCCCTCAGCCCTTTATCCATCGCCATCCGCGCGCCCCCTTTTCATCTCCCCTTGCTATTCTACACCTGCCAGGCAGAACCCTTGTCCATCCGGCGCAGTTTCGGCCCTGCCGCGGCCGCCGTCATCGCCGATATTTGTTGACTTTCTATTACGAAAGCATTAAAATTAAGATATCTATTCTTGATATGGAATGCTGACCCGATCCAGAAGGAGGAACTCCTGCTATGAAGAAAAAACCCGCTCCTCTATTGCGCATTAGCCTTTGGTGCCTGCTCGTGCTCGCGCTCCTGTTTGCGCAATCCGCCTTTGCGGCGGAGCTGACGCCCGAGCAGCTTGCCAGCATGCCCACCGTCAGCATTACCTACTATACCGTGCAGGATGGCGATCCTGTGGTGCTGGACGCAACCCCGACCATGAGCCCGCTTGGCAAGGCCTATTGGGCTATGGTGCCGCCGGAAGCGTTCAATTTCCCCATCACGCTGACCATTACCGCATCGGATACGGCCCCCTATACCTTCACCCCCACAACCGGGGACGCGCTGGTGACCGATATCGCCACCGTGGACTTTGATGGCGCTTCCACGCTGATTACCGCCTACCAGAACGACGTGATGGTCGACACCTACTGGCTGTACGTTTCTGCGGCGGAGATGCCCCTGCTTGTCGCGCCTGTGGAGATCCCCGTGTATTACGTGGATCAGGCCGACAATGCCAACGTGCTCTATTACGAAGTAATGACCGCCTATTACGACGAGGTCAACGTCATCAATGTTAATTCTTCGCTGGTGCCGGCCAACTATACCCTCGTGGGCGATTCCAGCGCTACCGTGACTGTGAACCAGGACGGCACGGCGACACCCGAATGGGTCACGTTCTATTTCCAGGCGCAAATCATGCAGGGCACTGTGAACATCCACTATAACGACGCCTATGGCACCCCTGTGGCGTCCTCCCAGACCCAGACGCTCAACCCCGGCACGTATACGATTACCCCAGCGCCCACCGATCTGCAAACCGGGTACATCCTGTCCGCCGACAGCCCCGCGCAGGTGGACGTCACCATTTCCGATCTGGGCGTTCCCACCACCTCCGATATTACGTTTATCTATGAGCAGGAGCTGGTCTCTGGCTACCTGACCGTCTACTATACCGATGAGGGCGGCGCGGCGCTGGCCAATCCCGAAACCATCGAGCTTGCCCCAGGCGAGCACACCATCACGCCCAATCCGGCGCTGATTCCCGCGGGCTATACGCTTTCGGGCACCTCGCAGCCGCAGTTTGTCATCACTGTGAATAACGACGGCACCCTTTCGCCTGCGCCGTCCGTTACGTTTGTGTACGCACAGGAGCAGACCGCTACCCCAAGCCCCGATGTGACAGAGGCACCCACCGAAGCGCCGACCGAGGTTCCCACCGAGGTTCCCACCGATACCCCGGTTGCCACACCCACCCAGACCCCCGGCCTGCCGCAGGATATTTATGCCGACTATGCCATAGTGGACGCTGCCGGTACGACAAATGACAGCGTTCGGCTCCGTTCCACGCCGTCGACCGCTTCCAACGATACCATTCTGTATACGGTCGATGCGGGCACGGCTGTATGGGTATACGGCACCTTCACCGCCAATGACAATGTTTGGGCGTACATCCAGTATAACGGTGTGGACTGCTACGTGGTGTACTCCTTTGTAACGCTGGATTCCGCCGCACCCACCGAAGCGCCGACTGAGGTACCGACCGAGGTTCCCACCGATGCCCCGGTTGCCACACCCACCCAGACCCCCGGCCTGCCGCAGGATCTTTATGGCGACTATGCCGTAGTGGATGCTGCCGGTACGACAAATGACAGCGTTCGGCTCCGTTCCACGCCGTCGACCGCTTCCAACGATACCATTCTGTATACGGTCGATGCGGGCACGGCTGTATGGGTATACGGCACCTTCACCGCCAATGACAATGTTTGGGCGTACATCCAGTATAACGGTGTGGACTGCTACGTGGTGTACTCCTTTGTAACGCTGGATTCCGCCGCACCCACCGAAGCGCCGACTGAGGTACCGACCGAGGTTCCTACCGATACCCCTGTTGCCACGCCGACCGACCCTACCGCCTATGCCGATTACACGGTTGTTGGCAAGAGCGCGGTCACCAATACCAGCTCCGTCAACATCCGTTCCACTCCGGTATCCGGCTCAACGGTGAACCTGGTTGCACAGGTGGATCTGAATACCGAGGTGTATGTTTACGGCACCTTCTCCATCGACGCCACCATGTGGGCGTATATCAGCTATAACGGCACCGACAGCTATGTTTGGTTTGATCTGCTGACGATCCTCACACCAACGCCTGTGCCCACGGAAGCCGCGACAGCCGCGCCCACCGATGCCCCGACCGCAACCCCCACCGCTACGGCTGCCGATGGCGAGCCTGCGGATATCTCCGGCACCTATCCCGATTACACGCCCATCGGCGCGGCCGGTGTTACGAATATCAATTCCGTCAACATCCGCTCCACCCCGGTATCGGGCGTATCGGACAACCTGGTTTCCCAGGTCGCCCTGGGCACCGAGGTATGGGTACACGGCAGCTTTACCTCCGGCGGCAACACCTGGGCATATATCCGCTACAACAATACGGATTGCTATGTGTGGCTGAGCCTATTGACCGTCGAAACCCCGGCTGCCACCCCCACGCCTACCACCGAGCCGACGGCCGAACCAACCGCCGAACCCACAGCAGAACCAACGGCGGAACCGACTACCGAACCTACAACCGAACCAACCGCCGAACCCACAGCGGAACCCACCACTGAGCCGACAACCGAACCGACGGCCGAACCGACGACTGAGCCAACCACGGAACCCACAGCCGAGCCAACCGCGACGCCCACCGATACGCCCGCCAATATGCCGGGTGAGAACGACCAGCCTTTGGATATTTCGGGCATCTATCCCGGCTATACCGCGGTCGGCCAGCCCGGCGCAACCAACACTACGGGCGTCCGCTTCCGCTCCACGCCGGATTCCTCCACTGACGCAAACATTTTGTTCCAGGTCAGCAAGGATTCCAACATCTGGGTGCACGGCTGGTTCAACTATAACAACAGAGACTGGGCGTATATACGCTATGCCACCATGGACTGCTATGTGTGGTTAAGCCTGATCGATATCGACGGCAGCTATGTTACACCGTCGCCCGCACCCACCCCCACGGAAACGCCCACGGCCGCGCCTACGGCAACCCCCACCGATACGCCCACCACTGCGCCGACTGCAAGCCCGACCGTTGTGCCAACCACAACCCCCACGGATACACCGGTCGTCACGCCCACGCAGACCGCTTCGCAGCTGGACCTCTATGTCGGGTACGGCCTGACGCTTACACAGGTTGCCCTGCGCGACAACGCAAACTTTGCCGATAACTCCATCATCACCACCCTGCCTGCCGATACCCTTTTATACTTAAACGGACAGGTGGATGTAGACGGCACCGTATGGACAGGCGCGCAGACCTACCTGGGCAAAAGCTATATCGGCCTTCTGCCCTATACCTCCGTGCGCACCATCACACCGGGTGAGGCGCAGGGCTACATCGACGCCTACAACGCGGCAAACGCGCCATCGCCGACCCCCACCCCGTCGCCTACGCCAACGCCCGTTCCGCAGACCGGCTATTTCCTCACCCTGGGCGACGATGTGCCCCTGCGCACCGTTCCGGGCGCACAGGCATCCATCTCCGCATGGCTGGGAGAGGACCAGGCGGTCTATGTATCCGGCCAGGTGTACTACGATGGCTACGGCTGGCATGTCAGCAGCTATAACGGCCTATCCGGCTATATCCGGCAGGATCAGCTGCGCATGATGACCGCCACCGAGGTCAACAACTATCTGGCGCAGGGCTCGCCTACGCCCACACCCATGCAGACAGCCGCGCCGTACGACCCCAACGCGCAGTCCAGCTATGGCTATGTTACGGCCAACTCCGTCAACTTCCGCTCCGCGCCCGGCGGTACGCGCATCGGCGTGCTCAACCAGTATGCCTTCGGGCTGGTGCTGGGCTCGCAGAGCGCTAACGGAACCACCTGGTATAACATCAACCAGTCCGGTACCGTCGGCTGGGTCAGCGGCGATTTCTTCAAGGTCTTAAACCTGGCGGAGCTGTCGACCTTCCTCAATTCCAGCGAATATTTGCAGGGCATTCAGAATTCCGGGTCCTCGACCACGACGAACAATAATTCGACCAGCGGGTCCGCCACCCAGGGGCAGGTCTCCTCCGTAGAGGACTGGAACGTCGGCGTGTGGCAAAACCCGTCCACCAGCCTGAACGCGACCTACGAGCCGTTCAACCCCTACGCCACACCTGCCGTGCCGCTGGAAACCGCAACCCCCACACCCCAGCCGACCTCCACCTTTGTGATCGGTACCATGATTCCCATTGAGTATGAGGAGGATACCAAGGAAACCCAGTCCGGCAGCGGCTGGGTGGGGTTGGTGCTTGGCGGCATTGTGCTCATCGGCGGCGCGGGCGGCGTATACGCCTATGCGCTGACGCAGAACAAGAAGCGCAAGGCTGCAGCGCGTGCCGCAGCGGCCCGCCGCTCTCAGCCCAAGCCCCCGCAGGAT
>DAIOVG010000082.1:0-11422 GCA_036759125.1 Candidatus Limiplasma sp. | reverse complement strand
GAAGCGATGGTACGTGCTTATGATAAGATAGACAACCAGCAATCAGCCATACTGTTTACACAACTGCTGCAGCAGGCGGCGGATACTGCAGCAGTGTAGTACGCTGGCTGATTCTATCGCGATAGTGACTGCTGATCCGCACAAGCGGGGAGAGGCGAATAACGGGAGGATCCATACCGACAATGCAATAGCCCGCAAAAAGGCATGCACATTGCCGGTATCGGCGAGGCACAACAGCGCTGTCCATATAAGCTTCAGAGCGCGCGGCAAAGCAGTTTAACCCAGGGGTATGCTCTTGTGGGATATCGGAGAGGAAACGGGTTATAGACGCGTGGTATTTGCAAAGTGCCGCGCCGTGGCTGACAAGAGTTTCAGGCATTCCGGCCACAGGGGTTTGGGGTAACGGTCAAGGACGCGGAACGTTTCAAAGCTCATAACTCCGCTGTATTGTATCTGACGGAGTCCGTCGCAGAATCTGTCCCAATCTGCTATGCCCATAAACGGACCCATGTGCTGGTCTTTCAGACCGTCGTTATCATGTACGTGCAGCGTTTTGATCCGATGGCCTAGAATCAGTATTGTTTCGCGTAAATCCTTTGTACACAATATCGCATGACCGGTATCAAGACAGAATGAAAAAAGCTCTTCTCCTGCAATTACGTTTAAGTCATCAATATATTGGCAGGCTTCATAGGGATCGGAGCATACCGATGTAACAATACGGTTATTGTTTTGGGTAAACATATTTTCCAGACAGCATACGACGCCGTATTTTTTCAATGACGGAATCAGGGCGGTGTATAACTCGCGGTTCAGAGACCACTTTTCATCCAGCGTCAAACCGTTCTCATAGGGCAGATATGCCGGGTGAATGATCACATATTTGCATCCTAGAAAGGCGGACGCGGCAATGGCCATATGCAAGGCCTTCATAAGCGTTGCCTGAGCTGGTTTATTTTCCACATAACTGGGGAAGGGTGCATGTATCTGAGCGATTTCAATGTGATAGGTGTCCGCCGCAGCTTTCAACGGACGAAAATAGTCTATAACCTCTGCTTCCGTTTGATACAAGATCCCAAAGCGGGATCCCTCTTTGATCTTTTCGCCTGGAAGCTCATGATCCATGTTGAAATCAATGGCTTCAAATCCAGCGTCAGATAGCATCCGCATTCCTACATCATAACCGAATTGATCCAGTACGTGGGAGGATTGAATTCCAATTTTCATAGGGATTGCCTCCTGTATAAATTTGCCCTGATGCTGCCTGATCTCAAAGGAGATCAGGCAGCATCAGGGTATAGACGCGAGCTGGTTATTCCGTAGTTTGCAGCAGATCGATCACATAGTGAAGATTGGGAATCTCGGCAAACAGCATGTTTTTTACGTGTTTGTCCGGCTGTAGTATATCAGGAACCATAATCACTTTCAGACCTGCCCTATAGGCCGCCTGGACCCCGGTGGGAGAGTCTTCCAACGCGATACAGTCTGCAGGCGCAAGGTTCAAATGATCACAAGCCATAAGATAAATATCAGGTTCCGGTTTTCTCCGCTGGATATTGTCACCGCACAAAATAGTGTGAAAGTAACGGGTCAGACCTGCGTTGTCCAGGTACGGCCTGGCTGTTTGACTGACGGTAGAAGTTGCAACGGCAATTTTATAGTCCTTGGCTTTCAGAAAATCCAGCAGTTCAAATACACCGGCTTTCAAGGGCACCCCGTTCGTTTCGATAAACTGTTCGGTATAGTCAAAGCGCTGTTTGATGATTGGTTCTATATCAAAGGGTGTGTGGATGTGCTGGATAAAATACTGACAAGTATCTTCAAACGACATACCGACCGTTGTTTTGGCAAGATCTTCTGACAAGTCAATGCCAAAGTGTGTAAATGCCTGAGTCCATGTCCGAACCGCAAGATTCTCTGTATCAAATATCACACCGTCCATATCGAAAACGATCCCTTTAGCCATCCTGATATCCTTCTTTCGGTTATTATGGAAATCAAGCATCGACCGATAGGCGGTTATGCCGGGTTTTCTTCAACTTCAAACTGATCCCACGGGATCTGTACGGGCATATTATGGTTGATAACCTGATCAATATGCATGAGCAGAGGGAAATCCGCTTCGCTGATCAGCCCACGTGCCGCCATGCGCTGCACCGCCTGTGCGGTCCGGGTGGCGATGACAATGGACTCCAGCGTAATACCGCTGAGCTGCGCCATCGCGTCCGTGAAAGAAAGACCGTTTCCCAGCAAGGTGCCGATTAAACGTGTGCGACCGCCAAATACGGTTACGTACAGATCGCCGATGCCATAAATGATACTTTCATCATTGCCGCCTGCAATGCGCAGCAGCTTGCGCATTTCCCGTGCGCTTTGCCCAAAGAGCGCAGCCTGGGAGTTGTAGTGTTCCTTTCCCTTCTGCCCTTCCAGTTTCTCGGACAAACCAATCGCAAGTGTCACACCCAGTGCATACGCATTCTTCATGGCTACAGAGCATTCAACACCCGTAATATCAGTCGACAGACTGATATGGTAATATTCTGTGTTCAGCAACGCTTTCAGTTCCCGAAGCACACCGATACTTTCCCCGCAGAAGCATACCTCTGTAGGATCGAAATCCGCCAGTTCATAGCTTGTGCACGGGCCGCCTACGGCATTGATGCATAGCTTTTTTCCTTTGAGCTGCTGCTCATACCAATGCGGATATGTGGTGAGCGTTCCGTCCTCATTGACAATCATGCCTTTGGTTACCGAAAGAACCGGGAGTTCCGCAGGAATGATCTGCAGGACGTTATCTAAAAACCACTGTACACCAAAAGAGCTTACGCCGGAGATTAAAAGATCCGCGTCTGCAAGCGCCTGTTGCAGTTCTTCAAACTGAAAAAAACGGATACCCTTGGGCAGGGCCCTTTTCAAAGTGATATGATAGCCGTCCGCCTTGGCGCGTTCAATAATTTCCCGATCAAGAGGCGTTCCTACAAGTCGTACTTCATGCTTGTTGCTGGAAGCCGGAAAAGACATCGCCGAACCCATCATGCCTGCTCCGACAATCGTAATAATGCTCATGTTGATTCCTCTTTCATTCTGTCCTCGGCAAGTGAAACGGATTGCTGTGTATCAGTCATGAAACTCATCGTTTTTTCCGGCCAGGGAAAAAACGAATGCGCTATGCTGCATAGGCATTATATCGTTATGGGCTACATTGTTCAACGATGGCGTAAATAATGATAATCAATCATTAATAAACATCCGTGGCAAAAATGGTTTTTTAAAACCCGGGAAACGGAAGGACCGGAACACTGCTTATCGGCCGTATGGCCGTATACGATGCGGATGTAGTTTTCAGTGCTGTGTTTTACCGGCTGTAATCTTGCGCTTCTGCGCATACAGATAAAGACACTCAAAAAACATACTTCCGGTCACTGCAACCGAGCCGATAATCGCCGGATTGGAAGGGAAAGCCCTGAGCAGGGTCAGCAGAATGATGATGAGAACCATTGCCGAAAGCTGGACAGCGCTTCCTATCGTCAGCCATACGGTATGATATGTTTTCATCGCAATACCCCAGTAATATTGGCGGATAACGCTCAACACCGGCAACACGACACACGTGCGAATGACGGCTACACCCATTTGACTGAGAACCGGGCTTGTACCGATCAAAGTATTCATCAGCCAATAACCCAGTGGCGTGAATCCTATCAGGAACATCAGTAATGCTAATACGACGGCAATGTGTACGCTAAAAACAATGATCTGCTGCCGGTTGGAATAATCGTCCTCCATGAAATTCAGGATGACCTGATGAAACATTCCAGAAGCTGTATTAATAGACATAACAATTGTCCACGCGACAGCAAAAGTCGCAATCGCCAATTCGGGCGATATGGTCCGCGCCAGACCGCTGTTGATGAACGTGCCGACCAAACTCTGGATTAAAGCCATAGCAAATACAGGAATGGCGTAATGAGCCACGCCCTTGTTTGTAAGCGTTGTTCGATCTTTGCCTGCGATGGGCATTGCGTTCAATCGCACAATGTAGCCGGTCAGGCGTTTTTTTGTTCCCAGATACACCGCCGCGGCTTCTGTGATTCCGGTCAGCAAAAAAATCATGCCCGGTATGATGGAATCCCAGGAAACCTGAATTTTCGTGATCACCAGAATGATTAGACATGAAAGAACGACCCTTGAAAGTGTTCCGACAAATAGTATACGAGTTTGCCGTAGCCGAATGGCCAAACTCCCATAAATATCCCGAACGCAAAAGATGGCAGGCAAGATGACAAAGAACCGGAGGGTGAGTGCGGCCTGATGGGCAACCTGTGGGGGATTGCCCATCACGACCGTGAAAAGATAATAGCTGACAGGAGTGAAGGCTATAATGGCAAATATCAACGACACGAACCCCAGCATCAATAAATAGAAGTTTCTGGCGGTCAAAAAACTTCTGCCGTCATGTGACAGACCTGTGATGCACTGGCGTGATGTAGCGGTAGGGAATTGAAGGGTCTGGTACATGCTTTTGGCGACTGCAAACGCTGCCAGATACAGTTCCGGCTGTGATAGCCGTGCGATCCCGGCTAAGTACAGCGAATGCGTAACGGTAATTAAGGCGTTGGAGATTGCCAACGGCACAAAAAAATACAGCATCTGCTTTTTAATGACGAATGAACGGTTCAAGAGATTGCCGTATAGGTTCAAGCGAATGTCCTCCCATCGAGATTGCCCTATTATAGCACTAAAATCGTATCATTTTCCCATGGGAACGAAAATTATGCTTTTTTTATGGCGGCAACTGTCGGAATTGATGAAAAGAGCGGCTTATACCGCTCTGATGAGATGATACACCGTATGTTCATGATACCGATGGGACGATCTGTTAGCCCAGTATCCACCCCGCGCACAGGAAGGCCGATCATGAGAAGAGATCAGTTTCCGAACCCGGGATGCGTGATCAGCTAAACAGATCAACGGAATTCCGGGTTAAAGCATCCTGCACAGCTTTGACGTCGAGCGTTCGCGGCGTATTGCCGGTTTTTGCACAAAGCGCGGCAGCGATGCCGACAGACTGTCCCATGGCCATGCAGATAGACATAACGCGATAAGAAGCATGGGCCCTATGGGTACCGGATATAGCCCGACCCGTGACCAGGAGGTTTTCGGCTTTCAGAGGAACAAAGCAGCGGTACGGCAGGTCGTATGGCTTTGCATACTGTATGGAGGCGTCTGCCTGACCGGGACCGGAAGGATTGTGAATATCAACAATAAATTCAGCTTTGTGCACGATGACGTCAGGGAAACGGGCCCCTTGCAAGATTTCCTGTTCGGTAAGCACATAAGCTCCGCGAATGCGCCTTGTTTCACGCACACCGAGCGTTGTTGCGCTGGAAATGATGCGGCAGTTCTCATATCCCGGCAGATATTGCCGGAAGAACTTCACGAGCAGATCTATCTGCCGCCGCAGAACCAGTTCCGCATGGAAAATCTCGGATACTTTTGTCGCATCAACTCCGTTTTCCTGCGTGGTATTCACGCGCCGTTCACCCGGAACAGAGGTGCGGTGAAGCCTTACCGCAACAATGTTTTTCGGTAATATGCCATCATCACCGCAACGTTTGCAAAAATCCAGAAAGCGTTCGTTGTTCAGCTTCACATCGTCTACGTCGCCGATGCAGGCGATGCCGCAATCTTCATTCACACCGTCGATGGTAAATTCCAGCGTGACAGGCTGCATGAGGGAGTCTTCTTCCCTTCCCTTCTCGCAGGGAACACCAGCCAGGTATGCAATATCAGCGTCGCCGGTGGCATCGACGATCACCTTGCCTAGAAGCGCAAACGGGCCTTCCTTTCCCGAAAGAACCAGACCGCGCAGGGTTTCCTGTTCCCTGATCACATCAACAACCTTGGTTTGCAGGAAAACATGGATGTTTTCATGATTCACAAATTCCGCCAGAACAAGCTTTGCTTTTTCCGGGTCATGCGCCACGCCCGATATACCGAGCATATCATTATCAGGAACACCCAGAAGCCCTAACAGTTCGTCCCGCATCGTCCCTTGTGATACCATACCCAGAATCGGGCCGACATGTCCGGAAGTCAGCATGCCGCCCAGAATGCCGTAACGTTCGATCAATGCAACAGTCGCGCCTTCTCTGGCTGCGGCTACCGCCGCACAGATCCCCGACGGTCCGCCTCCCGCAACCAGCACGTCGAATGCCTGAGCTATCTGCACTTCCTGCTGATAAAGATATGTGTCCATAACAGCCTCTCCTTATTCGCCGAGGAATGCGCCCTGCTCTTTGAGTACGGCCCGGAGTTTTTCCGTTGGCACAGCCATTGGAAGAACCTGATCTGTGATAGCAAGCGTGGCTGCAGCGCCTGCGGCCTGTCCCAATACCATGCAGCAGGGAATCATGCGGGTGGCGGAAGCCGCTACTGAATCTGCCGATATTGCCCGCCCGGCCACCAGCAGATTATCTACGCTCTTTGGCAGCAGACATCCATAGGGAACGCCGAAATACGGACCATTGGTCAGAGGGTAGAAGGTCCCGCCGGGATCGGATTTATTATGCGTATCCATACAGGTGGCCATCACGGCAATCGTATCGTCGGGGACCAGACACGCGGTTACATCAGGAGCTGTCAGCTTTTGCAGACCTTCGATGTGGCGGGTTTCCCGTATGCCAATCGCAGCGGCGGTACCCATGAATTGTGCGTTTTCAAAACCAACGGCATATTTTTTCAGGAAAGCGTACACTTTGTATGCCTGCCGCATTCCTTCAAGCTCTGCCCGGGTCAAATCCTCCGCATTCGTTCCATCAACGTCCAGGATGCGCGTTACGTTCAAGCGGAATTGCCCCGGCACAACGCCCTCGAAGAGACATACTTCCGCTCTGGGAACGTCGCCCCATTCTTCTTGCATGTCACGGATCAGCCAGCTATAGGGGCCATAGAATGGCAAAATCTCTTCCTTGTGTTGAGCAATATGAGCCTTTACCCGCTCTGTATCTACATTGTAGAGGCGGAAAAACAGCGTGGCGGGCTGTATGTTGCCATCCGTTATATTACCCAGCACATAAGGAACGCCGGCTCTGGCGGCAACATCGGCATCCCCGGTTGCGTCGATGAAGATCTTGGCCCGGAGCACCTGCATGCCGCTTTTGTTGGCGACTACAACGCCTGTGATATGACCGTCTTCTTCAAGCACGTCAATAAATTGCGTGTGCAGCAAAAGTTCGGCGCCAGACTCCAAAATCATGGATGTGGTGACCTGTTTGAAGCATTCGTGGTCAAAGGGCCCAACATGCGCATGACCGATTTTATAGAATCCGGATTTGGGATCTTCTCCGGGGATATCTTTGGGGTCAATCGCACCACCAAGAGAAACCATTCGGTCCACAACATCCTTGAAAACGCCGCGGATAACCATCTGCTCGTTATTGGAGTCAAACGAAGTCATAAACGGACCGACCAGACCCATGGTTGCTGCGCCGCCGACACAGCCGTATTGTTCTACAACCAGCGTTTTAGCACCGCCTCTGGCAGCTGCTATGGCTGCACCGATGCCAGCAGGACCGCCGCCAAGCACCAGAACATCTACAGTGCGATACACCGACAATTCTTTACAAAACTTGATGTTTGTCATAATGTCTCCCTCAAAAATTAAGATATGCCGTGCCGATTATCACCGGCACGGCATGGGTTGAGCTATAGGAAGCGAGGATTATTCAGCTTGGCTGACAATATAAGCTTCGAGCTCTGCCCTGACCTCTTCACCGCCGTTGTTCGCCCAGTCGGATTGGAAGGTGGCCAGATCATCAATGGTACGTGTTCCGGACAGTACTTGCAAAATGAAGTCCTGCAAGCTTTTAAACAGTGACGTGTTGTACTTTGTGAAGGCTTCGGACGCGGGCATGAAAGTAAAGCGGTTGGGGACAAAAATTTCCGGAGTCTCCGCGGTCGCCTTAATGGTGATGGCGTTAAATGCCGCCCACTGTGCGTCGGATTTGCGGATGCGGGAAGGCCACTGCACTTCGTATGCCGGTTGATTGGTGGCATCGATGTACCAGTAGGAGTCACCGCGCTCGTTGGCGAAGATCGGATTGATCGGTTGGATCATACCCTTGTCGTCGTAGTTGAAGTGTACGCCCTCTACGCCGATGCATATGAATAGCTGATTCTGAACTTTCAAATTCATCCAGTTGATGGCATCAGCTGCATTCTTGGAGGAGCGCAGGATACATGAAATCTGGTTGAACGCTTCTGTGCGCATATAAGTGCAGGTTCCATCCGTGCCCTTGAGCGCGCCGATATAGCCAATATCGTCATAAGTGAGGTTGAGGTTCTCCATCTGGGCAGGTGTAGTAACCTGGACACCGGCACGGTTGGAGCATGCGATAATAGCTCTGCCGGAAGAGAACTTCTCGTTTACGGTCGAGTCTGTGTTAACGGCCCAGTCGGGGTCCAGCAAACCTTCGTTGTTTAGCTTGGTAAGGAACTCAATCATGGGCGCGAAACCGGGAGCTTCGGTCATGTAGTATACAGAACCGTCATCTGCGACCATCCAATCGCTGTAGATGCCGAAGGCGCAGGCGATCGTCTTGGGAATGACCCAGTTCTCATTACCTTCTGAGGCGGGTTTGTAGGGGCCTGAGAAAATAATGTATTCGTCGCCATAGTAGTCTTTCAGCGCCACGAGGCAGCTGTAGAATTCGTCTATGGTCGTCGGAATGCTCTCAATGCCCGCGGCCTGCATCAGGTCCCAGCGGCAAGCCATAAACGATGCGATTTCCTGGCTGTGCGGATACATGTACGGTACGCCATAGATGTTGCCGTCTTTGTCAGAGAGCGCTTTCCATGCGTCCGCGCTGTTGCCGGCAAGAATATCCTGGCCGTATGCATCCAGCAGGTCGTTGAGGGGCATTAGCGCGCCCTGTGCCATCAATGTGCGCCATTGGTTGACGTTGACGTTGATGACGTCATAGTCAGCACCGCCTGCGACATCCATGAGGAGCTTTTCATCAGCATTCTGTGCCGGAAGTGAGAAATACTCCACATCGTAGCCGGTTGCCTGCTTGATGATGTCCACCATATAGTTGGCATTCACGTCAAAGCCTACGTTTCCACCCAGACGCTTGAGAGTTACGTTGCCTGGGCCTTTCAGGGCGGGAACCTCCGCACTCGCAACTGATACCAGTAAAGCGAGTAAAAGTGCGCAGACAAGAGCGAGGGACAGCATTTTTTTCATTCGTGTTTCCTCCATTTCTATTTTATCTTTCACCGCTTAAGTAGCGGCAAGATTCCTGTTATCAGCCCTTGACAGATCCAATCGTGATTCCTTGTATCATAAAACGCTGTACAAAGGGGTATAGCGCGATGATGGGAATCAGTGACATTGTAACGGCAGCCGCAACCATACCGTCGGTTGTTACATTTGGAGAGATGGACACACCACCGCTGTACATACCGCTGTACAGGTTTTCTGCAAAGGACTGGCCATTGTTAATGATGTCGTATAAGTACAGCTGTACAGTTCTCATTTCTGTGGAATTGGTGTACATCATCACATGGAAGTAATTGTTCCAGTAGGTGATCGCGTACAGAAGGGATATGGTAGCCAAAACTGGCTTGGACATGGGGCAGACGATCGACACCAAGGTTCGGATATCACCTGCGCCATCAATTTTGGCGGACTCCTCGATGCTTTCTGGAAGACCCTCAAAGTAGTTTTTCACAATGAACATATTGAACTGAACAATGGCAAATGGCATGATGCAGGCCCAGTATGTGTTGTAGATGCCAATGGTGCGGATGACCATATACGCCGGGATAATCCCACCGAAAAAAACCATACTGATGACATAGAGCAGCGAGATAACCTTGCGACCTTTAAAGGCGGGCTTGGATAACGGGTACGCTGTCGTGATCGTTGTAATCATGGAAATGAAGGTGCCCAGTGCGAATACGATCAGCGAGTTTTTCAGAGCTGTGAAGAAGCTGGTCTTCGTCAGGATATAGTTGACGGTTTCCAGCTGGAAGCCGTTGGGCCAAAAAAGCACTTGACCTGCGGTTACCCTTGTTCCCAGGCTGAAGGCCTTGGAAACCACGTGCAGGCAGGGGAAGATCGCGATCAACCCGAAAATCGTCAAAACGATGTTAGCTATGACAACAGTAATCCGTTCGCTTTTCCCCAGAGGTATTTTGTTGGTTATGGTCTTTTTGGAACCGGTCAATTTGTTCATCTCCTTACCAAATGCTGCGCTTAAGCAGCTTTCTACTCACCGTGTTTGCCCCGACAATCAATACAAACGCGACGACGGAGTTGAACAGCCCCAAAGCGGTTGACTGGGAAAAGTTCATTTGTCCCATGCCTAAGCGATATACATATGTTTGAATAATGTCCGCAACATCATATACCGCTGCGTTATAGAAAACCAAAACCTGTTCAAAGCCGGTATCCAGGATATAGCCGACTTTGAGAATCAGCATCAGTACAATCGTAGGTGCAAGGCTTGGAAGGGTAACATGCCAAATGGATTTCCATTTGCCGGCACCATCAATGCGGGCGGCCTCATACAAGCCAACATCGATAGCGGTGATTGCGGCGAGATAAATGACAGTATTGTATCCGATCTCTTTCCAGCCCTCCGTGAAGACAAGCAACCCTCTGAATACGCCTGTATCGGTAAAGAACCGGATTCGGTCTAAGCCTGCCGACGCAATCCAGGTATTGACAATTCCATAGGAGCCCAGAAGGGAATAGAAAATACCAAACACAATCACCCAAGAGAAAAAGTAAGGGATATAGATTGCGGTTTGCAGCGTCCGCTTGTAAAACCTGCTGCGGATTTCGTTCAGCAGGATCGCGCAAATGATTGGAAGGGGGAACAGGAAGATGACTTTGTAACCGTTGATAACCAGCGTGTTTGTAAGGACCTTGATAAACTGCGAACTGGCAAACAGCTTTTCAAAGTGCTGAAGTCCCACCCAGGGACTCTTTGCGATAGCATCTATCGGGTTCGCACCGGCAAAGATGTTATAATCCTTGAATGCCATTGTGATGCCGTATAGAGGAAAGAACTTATAGACAAACAAGAAAACCAGACCGGGGATCAGCATCAGATACAGCGTAGGGTGCTGTGCGACATAAACTATGAAATAGTGTAATTTTGTCCGTATAGAGGGTTTGTGCTTTCTAACATCCATGCGGGCATTCATACCTGTTTCCGCCATTACAATTCGTCCTTCCAGCGCCACTAATTTGTGTCAAATGAACAATACAGTGTTATTTATTATGTCTAATGCTAACATTTTTAAAAACATCCGGTCAATGTTCATATTATTAATCTTCTATCCTAAATGTATGATTTAAGCAATCAATTGGAGGAATTCTCATGCGAAATAGCAGAGGAAATATACCATT
>DAIOVG010000081.1:0-11454 GCA_036759125.1 Candidatus Limiplasma sp. | reverse complement strand
TGCGATGAGCAAACCTTCCTGTCGGCGAGTGTGGGGGCAAAGACCAGGTCAGCCGTTGCGATATCTAAAAATACGGAGGAAATCCAAATCATGTACGAGGACAAAACGCTCACCTGCCGCGACTGCGGTGCGGAGTTCGTGTTCACCGCTGGCGAACAGGAATTCTACGCTGAGAAAGGCTTCCAGAACGAGCCGAGCCGCTGCAAAGACTGCCGTTCCGCACGCAAGGCCACCCGGGCCAACGCTCCCCGCGAACAGTACGAAACCGTCTGCGCGGAATGCGGAAAACCCACCACCGTCCCCTTCATTCCCAAAAGCGACCGCCCGATCTATTGCAGCGAATGCTTTGCCAAGCATCGTAATCAGGAGTTCTGATTCGTCGATATACTGCAAGTAGACAAAGCCGTTGGCATCTCTGCCAACGGCTTTCAAATATCCCCCGGCGGCGCAATGCCGCTGCCATTTTTTATTCCTGCGTGTAAACGATGGTAAAGGCCGCATCCGCCAGTGTGCGCTCCGCCTGCCCCTTCATGCTCTCAGGCAGAACAAGCCTGCGCAGGCTTTCCAGCTCCAGCAGCGGCCGCAGGTCGGCATCGGCAAGCGTTGCGATCTGCAGCTCCATAAGCCCGGGCAGAATCTGCGCGATGCCCTGCAGCGTTTCAAGCGACGTGCGGGGCAGCCATAGCTTTCGCAGCGCCGTACAGCCGCGCAGGCTTTCCAGCTCCGTCACGTCGCTTGCTCCGGCCGAGATTTCATCCAGCAGCGGGCAGGCCGCCAGCGGGGAAAGGTCCTCCACCCGGGTGCCGTACAGCGTGACAGACGTAAGCTGCTTAAGCCCCATCAGCGGTGTCAGGTCTGCTGCCGGGTTATGCCGGAGGTCCAGGATGGACAGCCCCTTGAGTGAGCTTAACGCCGTCAGGTCGGAAATATTCTGGTTCACCAGGCATACGACCAGGAGGTTTGGCATCAGCCTCAGGTCTTCCAGCGATGTGATGGCGCCGTTGCGCACGGTATGGCTGACCGCCGCTTCGTTGATCAGATCCTGCAATGTTTGGTTGTCCCGCGCTATCTGCTCGCCGCAGATAAACAGGCTGGAAACACTCAGCAAATCTGCCGGGGTTACGGGGGCACCGGCCTCCAGCCCAAGCATCAACCGCGCCGCCTGCCCGATCAGCGGCTCCTGGAACTCAACGCCCTCAGGCGGCGGCTGGAACCACTCCGTATACCGGCCCACGACAAAGCCCCCGCACAGGCACACAAGGCACAGCGCCGCGGTAAAAAACCGCGCCAAAACGCGCCTGCGCCTGCGCCCGTCCAGGGCCAGCAGATCCGCGCGCAGCTTCGCAGCCGAAGCATAGCGTTCCACAGGCGCGAACGCCGTGCACTTTTCGACGATTTTGAAAAGCCGCTTATCCTCGATCTTCGCAAGCGCTTCGTCCCGCTTCGCCTTGCCCGTCAGCAAATAGCCCAGCACTACGCCAAATGAATAGATATCCGAACGCACATCGGTTTGCGAAAACCCGTACTGCTCCGGCGGGGCAAAATCCTGCGTGCCCAGGCAGGCGGTGTCGGTTTTGCCGTCCTCCCGGTACAGGCGCGAGATCCCGAAATCTATCAGCCACAGCTGCCCGTCCGTGCCAACAATCAGGTTCTGCGGTTTGATATCGCGGTGGAGAATCGGCGGGGTTTGCCCGTGCAGATACATCAGAAGCTCGCACAGCATCAAAGCGACGCGCACCGCTCCCGCCGCATCCGGCCCGGTATCGGCCGCCCACTGGTGCAGCGGCGTACCTTCCACATACTCCCGGATGACGCACAGCATCGACGCGGACTGATACTCATCCACAAAGCGCGGCAGCCCCGTATGCTGGAGCTTTTTCAAAATATCGGCTTCCGTGGTATGGCTGACCGCCTGATCGTTGCGGTAGCACTTCGCCACATAAAACATACCCGTGCGTTTGTATTTTACAAGCAGCGTCTGGGCGCACTCAGTGTCCGCAAGGCACTCAAACGGCTCGTAATCGTCCAAAAACCCCTGCGGATACTGGTTCAAATCGCAGGCTTCCAACCAGGGGTGCAGATCGTCATTCTCCATTGCGTTCTTCTCCGCCGATCAGCGTTAGGTTCAGCTGTGCAAGCAGCTCCTGCACATCGTCAATGCTTGTTCCCTCGAACAGGCAGCGCATGATGGCCGCATCCCGCATAATCTTGGGATACAGCAGGCTTTTTTGCGCCACCTTTAAAAGCTCCTGCGTTTCCTCGACCGTCAGCCCAAGCCCGAACGCAAGCTGAATCAGCTTATCGCGGGACGGCTTTCGGATGCCGTGAAAGAGCTGGTAGCCGTACGTTCTTTCAAGCCCCGCGCGGCGGACGACCTCCACAGGCCGCAGCCCGCGCACCCGGCACAACTCCGACAGGTGATAGCAGAGCCTTGGCGTTTTGAGGCCGCCCGCATTTTCCTCCAAAAACAGGTCAAAGCTGGGTGCGGAAAACAGCCTGCGCTGCAGGTCATGCGTCGATTGCATCCCGTCGGAGCGAGAAGACGCCATATTCCTTTCCATCCTTCCGGCCTGTGTGAGCTTGCATCCCTTATTATACACGACAAGCAGAAAATGGAAAAGAGCACGGCGGCGGTATTTAACCGCCGCCCGCCGGGAGTTTTCTAGAAATCCTTATCGGTCAGGTTGGGGATGATATCCTGAATCGGAGAATACTCTGTGATCGGGTTATCCGTCAGCCAGAGGGTCGTAAGCTCCGTCATGCCCGCAAGTGGTGTGAGGTCTGAGATGCTATTGTGCTCCAGCTGCAGGAACTCTAAATGGATCAGCCCGGCCAGAGGTGAGATATCCTCGATACCGTTGGCGAACAGCACCAGGCGGGTGAGATTGGGCATACTTGCCAAAACGCTCAGGTCGCTCATCCCGGTTCCGCCCATTTCCAACTCCCGCAGCCGTGTAAGCCGGGGCAGCATACTGATATCCGTTACGGCATGGAAATTGAAGGACAGCTGTCTGAGGTTGATAAAGTATTCTATCCCCGTCAGATCGTGAATGCGAGTGTCCTCCGCAATGACCTCCTGCCATTGCATGTTGAAGTCCAGCCGCTGCTCCTGGGCTGCCTCCCTGGCGGTGATCGGGCCATCGGCGATGCCTGTATACTCCCGCACCAGGCGTTCAAACAGCGGATCGGCAAAGGTTACGACTTCGTCCGGATCCGCTGGCAGCAGCAGCACGTCGCCGTACTCGAAATCCCTGTCCTCGAGGTTTTCGTAGATCGCCTGGATTGGAGAATGATCGGTGATGGGGTTGTGTTGCAGATGCAGGCTTTTCAACATCGTCAGCGTGCTCAGCGCGGAGATATCCGAAATCCCGTTGTACTCCAAATCCAGCCGCTGAAGCGTAGTCAGGCCCGCAAGCGGGCTGATATCCTCAATTCCGCAGCTCATCAGGCTGAGCGACTCCAGCTTCTTCAGCCCGCCGAGCGGGCTGAGGTCGCGCAGGTCGCTGTGCTTCAAATCCAGGTTTTTCAGGTTCAGACAGTTTTCAAGGCCCGTCAGATCGGTCACCCGGTCACCCTCCGCATAACTTTCCTGCCACTCGTTTCCTAGCCATAGCTCTTCGATAAACGCGATATCCCGCACATAAATATCGCCTTCAAGCCTGCCGATATGCCCCCGGATTCTTTTTTCCAGCGTCTTGTCGGGGAAAACAACCACAGCGTCCGGGTTCTCCGGCTTGTAGTAACGCTCAAAAACCTGCCCGAATTCGAAATCTTTCTCCTGAAGCGAATCATAAATGGGCTGAATGGGCGAATAATCGGCAATCGGGTTGTTTTGCAGGTACAGGGCCGTAATCTCCGTCATCCCCGCCAGCGGCGAGATATCCGCCACATTGTTGTTTCTCATGGATAGCCACGTCAGATTTGTCAACCCGGCAAGGGGGGCGATATCCTCCAGGCCGTTATTATCAATGCTAATCGCTTCAAGTCCCGTCAGCCCCGCGATCGGCGTCAGGTCGGCGACCCAGTTCTGGTACAGCGACAATTGCTTCAGGTTGACGAAGTACTGCAATCCCTCAAGGTTTTGGATCATCATATCGCCGGTCAGGTCTTCACGCCAGGGCGTGCCGAGCTCCAGCCTTGTGATCGTTGCGGCTTCGAGCACCGTAATATCGCCCTGTGGACGGTTCATGGTTTCACGCACCCTGCGTTCCAGCTCCGGATCGGGAAAGGTGATGACCTGATCGGCATTCTCCGGCATAGCGAATGTGGGAACGTCGTTAATATCAAAATCCTTCTGCGTCAGCTGCGGATAGATATCAGCGATCACCTGATAATCCATCACAGGGTTGTTGGCAATCTCCAGTCCCTGAAGCTTCGTATGCCCAGCCAGCGGGCTCAGGTCGAATACGTTGTTATCGGCCATCAGCACGCACCATAAGTTGGGCATATTCGCCATCACGGAAATATCGCTCACCCGATCGCCGAACAACCAGAGTTCCTCCATCTGCGTCATTGCGGAAAGCGCCGAGAGATCGCTGATATTGTTGCCCCAAATCCACAGGTTGCGCATGTTGGTCAGGCCGGCCAGCGCAGAGATATCGCCCAGGCCGTCGCAGTGCAATTGCAGCGTCTGCAATTTGACCAGCCCGGACAGGGGAGACAGGTCTACCTGCTGCTCGCCTGACTGCAACGCCCAGCCCAGATTGATCCATTCCGCGCCTGTGAAGTACTCAAGCCCGTTCAGGCTTGTGATCCGTGGGTAAGACCAGTCGCTTCCGTCCATTTCCAGATTGAGTTCCTTCACGTTTGCGGCCATGCTCACCGTGATATCCCCGGTAACGCCCATTGCCTTGCGCACCCATTCCAGCAGCACAGGGTCATCAAAGATGATCACTTCATCCGGGTTTTGGCCATTTCGAATCATCACGGTTCTGGCGTCCAGCTCAAAATCCTTGTCCCCGATCCCGTCAACCAGTTCCGCAACGGGGCTGAAATCCTGGATGGGGTTCCCGCCAAGATGAAGTATCTTCAGGCTGGTTTTCCCGGCCAATGGCAAAAGATCGGTGATCTGGTTGTTCACCAGGTCCAACACCTCCAGATTGCTCGCCTGGCTGAGCGCCGAAATATCGGCGACCTGGTTATCGTACAGGTAAAACTCGACCAGATCCAAACCGGCAAGCGGGGACAGATCGCTGATCTGGTTGCCGCCGACATCGATATACCTGAGCTTATCCAGCTTCTGAAGCGGCGTCAGATCGGTGATCTGGTTGTTTGTCACCGACAAGGTATTGAGCCCCGTAAGGTCCTGGAGCGGATACAAGTCTGAGATGGCGTTCCCGTCTATGTAAAGTGCTTCCAGTGTCTTTAGGTCCGCAAGCGGGGAGAGATCCGTAACCTTGTTGCCCCAGAGAACCAGAAATTGGAGCGGCAGATTCTCAAGCGGCGTCAGATCGCCGACCTTGTTACCACCCAGGTCCAGCTCCCGCAGCTTGTGAAGCGAGGCCAGCGGGGTGAGGTCTTCAATGTCGTTACAATAAGCGGCCAGTGATTCCAGGTTTTCAAAAGCCTCTATCCCGCTGAGGTCGGTGATCTTTTCCCCACTGCCCTCTTCGCCTGCAATGTCCAGATATCCGCAGTCTTTCACGTTGTTTACCGTCAGTTCGCCTTCAGGGAAGTTAAGCTGCTTGCGCACCCGCGCCTCCAGTACAGGATCGGCAAAGTGCACAGCCTCCGCCTTCGTCAGCTCAAAATCCTTGTTTTCCAGTTGGTCATAGATATCCTGAAGCGGGGTAAAATCTCCGATGGGGTTATCTACAAGCATCAGGACGCGCAGGTTTGTAAGACCCGCAAGCACACTCACATCAGAAATCTGGTTGCCCGCAAGCACGAGCACTTCAAGCTCCTGCATATCCGCAATCGGGGACAGGTCTTTGATTTGGTTTCCGTACAGGAACAGCTCCTTGAGGTTCATACCCCTGAGCGGCTCCAGATCGCTGATAGCGCTGTCACCAAACTCGATAATCTTCAGGTTTGGCAGCGTCATCAGCGGTTTCAGGTCCCAGACATCCTGCACGTTGAGGCGTATGGATTCCAGCGACGTGAACGCCTCGATGCCGCCCAGATCGTTAATCACGTCCTCAGGAAGCTTGCCGAAGTTGAGCGCTGTGACCTTTTGCGCGTCAGCCACGGTGATCGGACCGTTTTTGATCCCCATCAGGCCGCGAACGGCGTCCTCCAGATCGGGATCGGTGAACTGCACCAGGCCGTTCGCCGTTTGGGCAAAGGCCGCAGGAATACACAGCAAGAGCGCGAGCATCATCGAAAGGCACACGACAAGCGTTTTCTTCATCACTTTTTCCTCCCGCCACAAGACCGGCTCCTCGCGCATCGGCGGGACCCCGTCTATTTTTTCCAATATATCACATTTTTGCGGCTTATGGTGTGCAGACTGCACACATTCTCTGCAAATAAAAACCGCCGGTTTCAGCCGACGGTCCTGCGCTTACGGATACACGGCCCTGCTGCCGCCGATGAGCGGGAGGCGCGCATACGCCATCACCACACGGGCGTGGCCCACCACGGGATCCTCCATGCGCAGCGGCACGGCCACGGGGCGGATGTGCATGCCCACCAGCGTATCGCCGATATCGATCGCCGCGTCGGCCTGGATGGACTGGGCAAGCACGGGGCTGCGGAAGATTTCATAGGCGGCCGCGGCGGTTGAGCCCCCGGCCTCCGGCACCGGGCGGGCGTTAACCTGGGTCAGCCCCAGGCGGGAAAGCGTTTCGCGCTCCATGACCAGCGCACGGTTTAAGTGCTCGCAGCACTGCACCGCACCTGAAAGCCCCAGCGCCCGGCACGCATCCAGAAACGCTGCCGCCAGCACGCCGCCGACCTCCGGGTTGCGGCCTTTGCCGATTCTGGCTCCGCAGACCTCGCTGGAAGAACAGCCCAGCACGACGACCGCGCCCGTGGGCAGCTTCGCCTCTTTGTACAAGGTGGTCACGCAGCGGCGGACCTGCTCGTAGATTTCCTGATGTTCCATCCTGGCCCTCCTGTGCGCCGCCCATGGCGGCTGTCGGGTACGCAGTGTTCTTTATCCTGCAAACATGTACATGGCCACGGCGGCCGATACCGCCAGGTTGAGCGAATCGATCTCCGCGCTCTGGCGGATTTTGATGGCCTGTCCGAGGCTTTGAAACTCCGGCGGCAGCCCCGCGCCCTCGTTGCCGAAGATCAGCGCAAAGGGCGTTTGTTTTTTTACCGCTGCCGCGTCCAGGTCCATGGCTCCGTCGAGCATGAAGGGATACAGCGCATGCGCGGGGTACGCCGCGCGATACTGGGCAAAATCATTGTACAGCGCCACGTTCAGGCTGAACAGCGCGCCCATGGACGCCCGCACCACGCGCGGCTCAAACGGGTCTGCCGCCGGGCGGATCACCGCGAGGTTTTTGAACCCGAACCCAAGCATCGTCCGCTGGATGGTGCCGAGGTTTCCCTCGTCCATGGGGTGGTGGAGCACGATGTGCGGCATGGCCGCGTCCAGCGTCTGCGCCTGTTTTTGGAACACCACGGCGGCGTATACGTTTTCCTTGCCCAGAATGCGGGACAGCGCCTTGGGGGCGATTTCCTCGCGAACGCCCTGCGCCGCGCAAACGGCACGGAGCTTATCCACGCCCTCGCCCGCCGCCTTATCCGATACAAGCAGCCGCAGCGCAAGCTCCGGCGCTTTTTCCATCAATAGCAGGCTGGGGTACACCCCCGCGGCATAGCTGTACTCCAGGTTGGCTTCATACGCCTTGAGGGAGGGCATCAGTCCGTCTCCCCGTCATCGTCGCCCGGCTGGTCATCCTTCTTCTCCTCGTCCGGAGTATCGCCCGGCATACGCGCGCCGATCTGGCGCATAAAGCGGTCGGCCTCCTGCTTTGCGCTGGCAATGCCGTCCGTCCGCGATGCCGCCAGGTAGAACGCCGAAACGGACGCGTTGGTATAGGTGATGCGGAACAGCTCCACGAACTGCGCCGCGACCATCGCCAGGATGGGGCCAAACGAGAGCAGCGCGATCTGTACGACATTGGCCATCAGCATCCAGCCGACAAACGACAGGAGCAGCATAAAGTAACTCAGCTTCTTATCCGCCATGGCCTCCTTGCTCTTGGCCAGGGCCTCCGCGGATGTCATCTCCGGGTTTTCCGCCAGATAGTACGGCGCCATCGCATACCGCAGCCATGCGATATACCCAGGGATGATGAACAGCAGCCCCCACAAAAAGGTGCGGACGCGGATGATCACAGCCAGCAGCAATGCACGGAAAAACAGCTTGCGGCGGGACAGCACACCCATCACGCCAAGGTCTTCCCCCTGCAAGCGCTTGATGAAATAGAAATTGCATCCAACCTCAAGCGCCGGGGTGACGATAAACGACAAAGCGCCCGCAATTGACAGCATCCAGATCACCTGCGACGGAATCTGCTGCACAAACGCGATCAGGGTATCATACTTCAGCAGGTCGGCATACGCCGGAACGTTTTGTATCTGTGTGGCCGACAGCACCATGAAAAGCGTCGACGGCAGCCCGGCGACGAACGACACGATCAGCGCCGTTTGCCAGTTGCCCTTGAGCGCGCGTACGGCCTTGGATTTGAAGATGTAGCTGGTCAGGAACATGAAATCCTCCTTGTATACGGGAAAACGATCAACCGGGAGCCGGTCCGGCGGTTGATGATGGCTGTTGTCTGTGGGCAGAGCGCCTGCAATGGTATTCTCAGCTCGAAGTTGATACTATGGCAGATGCCGGATCGCAAGCCCCCGCGTCAGTCAAACAGGGCGTTTACGTACTCCTTGGCATCAAAGGCCTGCAAATCGTCAATCCCCTCGCCGACGCCCACATACAGCACGGGCACATGCAGCTCGCGCACGATGGGGAAGATCACCCCGCCCTTGGCCGTACCGTCAAGCTTGGTGAGCGCCACGGAGTTGATGCGCGCCGCCTCGGAAAACGCCTTGGCCTGCTGCAGGCCGTTTTGCCCGGTGGTCGCGTCGACCACCAGCAGGCAGCGCACCATGGCCTCGGGAAATTCGCGGTCGATGACGCGGCGCATTTTCTCCATCTCGTCCATCAGGTTTTTCTTGTTGTGCAGGCGCCCCGCCGTATCCACAATCAGCAGATGCGTTCCGTTGGCCTTGGCGGACCGCACGGCATCGAACACCACGCCTGCGGGATCGGCGCCCTCCTGGTGGCGGATCAGCGGCACCTTGGCGCGCTCGGCCCAAACGGCAAGCTGATCGGCCGCCGCCGCGCGGAAGGTATCCGCCGCGCACAGCGTGATGGTGCGCCCAAGCGATTGAAACCGCAGCGCAAGCTTGCCGATGGTCGTGGTTTTGCCAACGCCGTTGACGCCTACGACCAGCAGCACCATCGGCCAGTGCAGGGGGTCCTTGGGCGCGTCGAGCATCTTGATCAGAATTTCCTTGAGCAGCGCCTGGTGCCCGGCGATGTCCTTCACGCCCTGGGCTTTGGCGCGCATACGCAGCTCGTCCACGGCTTCCTGTGCGCAGGCGGCGCCCATATCCGATAAGATCAGCGCGTCCAGGAGGTTATCGAAGTAATCCTCGTCCGCCGCCGCCTGGTCGCCGATGGCGGCGCTCATGCTTTTGCGGCTTTTGGATAGCCCATCTCTGAGTCTGGAAAAAAATCCGTTTGCCATTTATTGTTGATACTCCTTCAGGTTAACGCTGACCAGATCGCTGATGCCGCGCTCTTCCATTGCGACGCCAAACAGCGAATCACAGCGCTCCATGGTGCCCTTGCGGTGGGTGATGGCGATAAACTGCGTATCCCCGGCCATAGCGCGCAGGGTGTCGGCAAAGCTTCCAACGTTGGATTCATCCAGCGCCGCCTCCGCTTCGTCCAGAATGCAGAAGGGCGAGGGCCGGAGCTTGAGCATCGCAAACAGCAGGGCGCAGGCGGTCAGGGCGCGTTCGCCGCTGGAAAACAGGCTTAAGAGCTGGCGCTTCTTGCCGGGCGGCTGCACGATGACATCCACGTCGCAGTGCAGCGGATCGGCCTCGTTGGCGAGCTTGAGCTGTGCCTGCCCGCCGCCGAACAGCCGCTTGAACGAATCGGCAAAGTATTCCTGCAGCAGTTCAAACTGCGATACGAACACCTTGCGCATTTCGGCTTCCAGGCTGTTGATCAGGTTGAACAGATCGTCCTTGGCTTTGAGGATATCGTTTTGCTGAATGGTCTGCTCGGTGATGCGCTCGTTGAGTGAAGCGTATTCCTGCACGGCGTGCACGTTCACATCGCCCATTTCGCGGATGCGCTCGCGGATCTCCTGCGCCGTGGCGGCAGCGGTTTTCTCGTCGAACGCTTCGTCCTCGCCCGCCTCCCGCTTCACAAGGAGGTATTCGTCGCGGGCGGCCTGCGCCCCTGCATAGCTGAGTTCATAGGTATCCCACAGGCGCTGGTCGAGCTGCGCAAGCTCCGCCTTGGCGCGCTCCAGCGCCATCTCCTGGCGGTGCTGGCGGTCGACGGCCTTATCGTAGCCAAGGCGCACGTTTTCGATCTCCGTATGGAGCTCCTTGAGCTCCTTTTGCGCCTGGGAGCGCTGCTGCTCGGCCTGTGCCACGGCGGCCTCGGCCGCCTTCATCGCGGCCGAGGTCTCAGCAATCGCCGCGTCCGCTTCCTCGCGCTCGGCCTGCGCGTCGGCAATGGTTGCCTGCGCCCGGTCCTTCTTCATGGCCAGCGCATCAAGATCCTTCAGGCAGGCCTGCCGCTCCGCGTCCAGGCGCGTGGAATCGCGCCGGATCCGGTCGCACTGGTGCTCGGCCTGCTGCAGGGAAAGCATGGCGTTGGTCAGCGCCTCCTGCGTGCGCTCGCGCTCCCGGCGCGCGGTATTGAGCGCGGCGGAGAGCGTATTGGTCTTTTCAGCCATGGCCTGCTCATCCGGCGCGCCGGAGGACGAGCGCTCGGCAGTGCGCTTGAGATCGGCCCTGAGTTCATCCATATCTTCGTTCAGCTGGGCAACCGCATCGCGCAGGTCGCTCAGCCGGGACAGGTGCTGCTCAAGCTCCGCCCTGGCGGACGCCTGCCGCTCGGTATCCCGCACGACGGCGATCTCCTGCTGCTGCAACTTGTACCGGGCGGTATCGATCGCCTGGAGCGTTTCCTCCTGCTTGGTTTCAAGCACGCCGATGGCCGCCATGGCGGTCTCCAGCACGGCGGATTTCTGCGCCAGCTCCTTTTGCAGCTCGCGGATGACGCGGTCGCGGCCAAGCAAATTCTGCGCGCGCTGGTTTGCGCTGCCGCCGGTCATGCTGCCGCCCGCGTGCAGCACGTCGCCCTGGAGCGTTACCAGGCGGAACTGGTGCTCGCCCGCCCGCATGATCTGAACGCCCGCGTCGATATCCTCGGCGATTACCGTGCGCCCGAGCAGCGCTTCCATCACGCCG
>DAIOVG010000080.1:0-11478 GCA_036759125.1 Candidatus Limiplasma sp. | reverse complement strand
ATATAGCAGGTGCGCTGTCCCCAGGGCTCGGTGGTCGGCTGCAGTACGGGCACCGCGCCCTTGCTGACGACCTCAGCATACGCGGCGTCTACCGCGGCATAGTTTTCCGCACGCAGGGCAATCTCGTAATGGCCGTTGATGCCGTCCGCGTAGGCAAACGCCTTGCCCGTCATCCGTTCAAAGTCGCTGTGGCGGTATAAAAGAAACAGCGTTCCGTCCTTTTCCAGGTAGACGTTGGTCGTGTTTTCGTCTTCCTTAATGGCAAACCCAAGCACATCGCGGTAAAAGCGCACCATCACCGCCATGTCTTTGACAAAAATCCCAAATCCGTCCAGTTTCATTGATATACCCTCCGATATCGGCTTTCGCCCCGTCTGTGGGTGATTTTAAGGTGCTTCCTGCCGCAGGAAGCGTTCCTCGAACAGATCCGCAGGCACGGGATTGCTCAGATAATAGCCCTGCACCTGATCGCATCCAAGCTTTAGAAGTCTGTCAAACTGCGCCTTGGTTTCCACGCCTTCGGCAATGGTTTGCAAATCCAGCGATTTGGCCAGCATGATGATGGATGTGACGATCTTGCGGCTGGATTCGTCGGTGGTGATCTTGTCAACTAGGTGTTCCCGGGGCAGTCTTTATTGGTGATCCTCTTTGTGCTGCGTCAGGGTAAGGCGATCTCCGTCTGATCCGGTTTCAACTCCGCGCGGGTCTCTGCGCCGCCGTGCAGGATCACCGCGATACCCGGATGCTTACCCTCCACGGTCAGCGTTACCTGTCCGTTTTGTTTGTTCATATGGATCGTCAGGGTCGGATTGCCCTTGCTGTCGGCCAGGCGGAGCTCTGCGGGTACGCCCTCCACGGGATGGTAGAGGTGCAGCTCCAGCCCCTGCAGGTAGTCGTAATCCACCTGCGTCTGGCTTGCGCCTAAGGGCAGGATGGTGTTTTCGCGCACAAACAGCGGCAGGCCGGACAGCGCATACTCCTCATGCTGCCACGCGCCGCCTGTCTTAACCTCGCCGGTCAGCAGATGCGTCCACGTGCCTTGTGGCAGGTAGTAGTCGACGTGGCCGTCCCTGCGGAACACCGGGGCGACCAGCAGGCTTCCGCCCAGCATATACTGGCGGTCCAGCGCTTCGCAGGCGGGATCGCCGAAAAACTCCATCGCCATGGCGCGCATCACGGGTATGCCGGTCTGGTGCGCCTCCACGGAGGCTGCGAACAGATAGGGCATCAGGCGGCACTTGAGTTTGGAAAAATCGCGCACTGCCTGGACCGCCTGCTCGCCAAACAGCCAGGGCACCCGGTAGCTGGTGGAGCCGTGCAGCCGCGAATGGCTGGACAGCAGCCCAAACTGCGCCCAGCGCACATATACGTCCTCGGTGGCCGTGTCCTCAAAGCCGGAAATATCGTGGCTCCAGAACGCAAACCCGCTCATGCAAAGCGAAAGCCCCGCGCGTAGGGATTCCGCCATGCTGGCATAGGTAGAGGAGCAATCGCCGCCCCAGTGCACTGGGTATTGCTGGCCGCCCGCGGTGGCGCTGCGGGCAAACAGGCAGGCCTCTCCCTCGCCGCGCTCGCGTTCCAGAAGCTCAAACACGGTCTTGTTGTACAGCTGCGTGTAATCGTTGTGCATCCCCACGGGATCGCTGCCGTCAAAATAGGCGCAGTCTACGGGGATGCGCTCGCCGAAATCGGTCTTGAAGCTATCCACGCCCATATCGAGCAGCGCCTTGAGCTTGTCCTGGTACCACTTGCAGGCGTCGGGATTGGTGAAGTCCACAATCGCCATGCCCGCCTGCCACATGTCCCATTGCCACACGTCGCCGTTGGGCCGCTTGAGGAAATACCCCCTGTCGCGCCCTTCCTGGAACAGCGGGGATTTCTGCCCGATGTAGGGGTTGATCCATACGCAGGTTTTCAGGCCCTTGCCGTGCAGCCGCCGGATCAGGCCCTCGGGGTCGGGGAAGCCCTGCTTGTCCCAGGCAAAGTTGCACCACTCGTAGGCCTTCATCCAGAAGCAGTCAAAGTGGAACACGTGCAGGGGGATATCCCGCTGGGCCATGCCGTCAACGAACTCGTTGATGGTTTCTTCGTTGTACTCTGTGGTGAACGAGGTCGTCAGCCACAGCCCGAAGCTCCACGCAGGGGGCAGCGCCGGGCGGCCGGTGAGCGCGGTGTAGCGGGAGAGCACGGTTTTCATATCGCCGCCGCCGACGATGACAAGGTCCAGGCTGTGTCCCGGCAGGGAGACCTGCGCGCTTTCCACGGCCTCGGAGCACAGCTCGAAGCTGACCCTGCCGGTGGAATTGACAAACACGCCGTAGCCCTTGCTGGTCACGTAGAACGGGATATTCTTGTACGCGAGCTCGGAGGAGGTTCCGCCGTCCTCGTTCCAGATATCCACGGTCTGGCCGTTTTTCACAAACGGGGTAAAGCGCTCGCCCAGGCCGTAGAGGGTTTCGCCGACATCCACATCCAGCTTGGCGCGCATATACCATCCGTCCGGGGTTTTGGCGCAGCCCAGGTGCCGTGCGCCAAAGCCCGTAAGCTCCCGGCCGTTTTCGAAAAAGCGCAGGCTGAACCGCTGCCTGGTAACCACCGCTTTGAGCGTTCCCGACGTGATGGTGATGGTATCGCCGTGATCTTCCACGGCGGCCTTGCTGCCGTCGGTATACAGGGTAAAGCGCGGTTCCTTTCTGCTGATGCCCTCGTAATTGCTCACCTTCACCGACAATATGCCCTCGCGCGGCGCGGTGAAGCGCAGGGTGAGCATGGGACCCGTCAGCGTCATGCCGCGGTGGGTGATCGCCGTATACGAGCAATACACGGCATAGGCGTCGCCATCCCAGCGCGCGTCCTGTACCTGCGCGCAGTTGAAGAGTTCCACCCCGGGTTTGGTCAGCCAGAAGCCGTCTGTGAATTTCATGCGTTTCCCCTCACTTTTTACTGCTGCATCGCCTGCTTGGCGTAGAGGCTGGGCGTTACGCCCTTATGCGTGCCGAATACACGGATGAAATAGGAAATATTGTTAAACCCGCAGGCCAGCGCGATCTCGGACACGGTTCTCTCCGAGGTGGACAGCAGCTCGCAGGCGCATTCGATGCGGTAATAGTTCAGGTACTGGATGGGCGTTTTGCCCATCATTTCGCGGAAATAGCGGCAGAAATAGCGCTTGTTCATATGTGCGCTGGCCGCCATATCCTCCAGCGTGATCTCCTCGTGATAATGGTTGCGTATCAGGCGCAGCACGTCCTTCACGCGGGCCAGGCGGCGCAGCTCCGCCTCCTGGGGCTTGAGGGCACGGCGCACGACATGGTTGTCCAGCAGCGCGCCAACGAAGGTGAAAATCGCGCCGATCACAAAACAGGGAGCGTTTTCCGCATTTGATGCAATGGCGGAAAACAGCGCGTCGCCCGCCTGTGCCAGCTGTATTTCCGGAGTTTCGATATGCTCGCAGAACTGCGACCCGCCAAGCAGAACGGGCTGAAGAAGCCGGGCGCAAAGCGGGTTAAGCTCCGCGATGGCGTGCAGGTTGAACACAACGCATTCGTAATGGCAGCGCTGGGGGATGCCGCTGTGCAGCGCGCCGTCCTGTACGATGAAATACTCCCCCTCGCGCCCCGTGTACTGATGGCCGTTCAGGGTAAATTGGAGCGTGCCTTTATTGATCCGGATGATTTCGTACTCCGGATGCCAATGATCCACCATGATGTAGCGCGGATGCCCCGGCGTGACGCGATAATACCCAAACGGAAAATCAAACGTCCCGTGTACGCGGTACTCTCGCTGCTCTAAATACTTCATACGTCTCCACCAAGTGAATATACTGCTAGGTTTCCTTACTATATCACAAGAAAATTCCATCTGTAAAGAACTATACTGTTATAAACGAGAAAAGCATAAAGTGGGGATGACTATGAGTGACACGAGATTTGTCGGCACCTATCCTGTGATTGGCATCCGGCCCGCGATTGATGCACGGCGCGGCAGCCTCGACGTGCGGGGCAGCCTGGAAACCCAGACTATGAACATGGCGAAGTCTGCCGCCCGCCTGATCGGCGAAACCCTGCGCTACCCCGACGGCACGCCCGTACAGGTTGTGATCGCCGATACCACCATCGGCCGGGTGCCGGAGGCCGCCGCCTGCCAGGAGAAGTTCAAAAAGCTCGGCGTGGATATCACCATCACGGTCACCCCCTGCTGGTGCTACGGCGCGGAGACCATGGATTCCGATCCCATGACTCTCAAGGCCGTGTGGGGCTTCAACGGCACGGAGCGCCCCGGCGCGGTCTATTTGGCAAGCGTGTTAGCCACCCACGCGCAAAAGGGGCTTCCGGCGTTTGGCATCTACGGGCGTGACGTGCAGGATGCCGACGATACCGAAATTCCCGGTGACGTGCGGGAAATGCTTTTGCGCTTTGCGCGCGCGGCAATCGCCGCGGCGGCCATGCGCGGAAAGAGCTACCTGCAAATCGGCTCGGTCTGCATGGGTATCGGCGGCTCGATCATCGACCCCAATTTCATCGAAGAATACCTTGGCATGCGGGTAGAGAGCGTGGACATGGTCGAAATCATCCGCCGCATGACCGAGAATATCTACGACCGGGCAGAGTTTAGCCGCGCGCTGGCCTGGACGAAGGAGCACTGCAAAGAGGGTCTGGACAAGAACCCCCAGGCGGTGCAAAAGTCCAGACAGCAAAAGGACGAGGACTGGGAGTTCGTCGTCAAGATGATGTGTATCATCAAGGATTTGATGGCAGGCAATGCAAACCTGCCCAAGGGCTGCGAGGAGGAAATGCTCGGCCACAACGCCATCTGCGCGGGCTTCCAGGGCCAACGCCAGTGGACGGATTTTTACCCCAACTGCGATTTTCCCGAAGCGCTTTTAAACACATCGTTTGACTGGAACGGCGTGCGGGAGCCCTATATCCTCGCCACGGAAAACGACGTGCTCAACGGCCTGGGGATGCTGTTTGGCAAGCTGCTCACCCATACGCCGCAGATCTTTTCAGACGTCCGCACCTACTGGAGCCCAGAGGCCGTGAAGAAAGCCACCGGGTTTGAGTTGAATGGCAAGGCGCTCCAGTCCGGCGGGATGATCCACCTGATCAATTCCGGGGCGTCCTGCCTGGATGCCAGCGGCGTATCGACGGACGCGGCGGGCCGCAACTGCATCAAGCCCTGGTATGAGGTGACCGAACAGGATATCGCCGCCATGCTGTCCGCAACCCAGTGGTGCGCCGCCGACCAGGGGTATTTCCGCGGCGGCGGCTACTCCAGCCGCTTTGAAACCAAGGCGGAGATGCCCGTTACCATGATGCGCCTGAACCTCGTCAAGGGCATCGGCCCCGTGGTGCAGATCGCCGAGGGCTACACGGTACAGCTGCCCGAGGACGTATCCGACGCGCTGTGGAAGCGCACGGACTACACCTGGCCGTGCACCTGGTTTGCGCCCAGGGTGACGGGGGAGGGGCAATTCGTTTCGGCGTATACGGTGATGCGCGCCTGGGGCGCCAACCACGGCGCGATCAGCTACGGGCATATCGGCGCCGATCTGATCACCCTGTGCAGCATGCTGCGCATCCCCGTGAGCATGCACAACGTGCCGGAGGAGGATATTTTCCGCCCCGCCGCCTGGAACGCGTTCGGTATGGACAAGGAGGGCGCGGATTACCGCGCCTGCGCCGCCTACGGCCCGCTGTTCAGGTAAAAAAGGGGCAAGCGATTCGACCCGGTTTGGAAAGCGGCTGGCGACGGCCGTTTTCTTTACGTTTCGCGAAATATACCGCAAAAAAACGCGCTGCGATACCTTCCGCGATGTTCTTTGTGTGCCGTGAACCAGCTGTAATGCACACCCGTATCACCAACACGTGGGAAACCTACAGCGCCGATTTTCGCATCCCGGATGGCAAGCAGGCGATATACCTTGTGTATCAGGGAACCGGTACCCCGTATCTGAAAAGCTTCACGCTGGAAACGGAATAGTTATAGCGCCGCCCAAAGGGCGGTATTTTCTTGACCACGCGCAGGAGTTGTACAATCCCACAAAATCCTTTATACTATCCATATAGAAAAGATCATTCATCGGACGGACGCGAAACAGAAACGGGTGACGCTGATGTTTATCAAAATGCTCCTGAAAGAAAAACGAATCGCACAGCTGTACACGCTCATCTTCTTTTTGGTGCTGTCGATCTTGTTTCTCATCATTACCGCCGCTGTGCAGATTGCCGATGATACCTATGTCAGAGGCAGAGTAGAGATCATCGAGCGCGATCTGGTTCATTTGGAGAAAACAACGATCGCAAACAAAATCAACAGGCGCGCTTCCGATATTCTGTTCATTGCCGACACGCTTGTACTCAGCGGGGAGATGCTTGGGGATTATCAGGCGATTGCAAAGCCCTGGATTGCGTTTTCCGACCGATACAAGATCTATGATCAAATCCGCTTCTTGGATAGCAAGGGGCAGGAGAAGGTACGCATCAACTATAGCCCGCAAGGCGCGTATGCTGTTCCCAAAGGCACCTTGCAGAACAAAAACAGCCGCGATTACTTCCAGAACACGAAGTTGCTGAGCCAAGGGAAAATTTTCATTTCGGAAATGGATTTGAATGTTGAAAACGGAGAGGTGGAACTTCCGTTTAAGCCTATGCTGCGGCTAACCACTCCGCTGATTGTGGACAACTGGTTCAGCGGCGCGGTTGTGCTCAACTACAGTGCGGAGGATATGCTGCAGCAAATTCGCAATGTCGCGCAAGCTTCCCTGGGCGAGGTCCATATGCTCAACCGGGAAGGGTATTGGCTGTTTAACAGCGCAGACCGCGATAAGGAATGGGCGTTCATGTTTCCGGACCGTATGGACGAAAGCTTTGCCAGCGCCTATCCACAGGAATGGGCTATGATTTCCGGTGGCGATACGTACGGGCATTTCATCACGGAGAACGGAGTGTTTACCTATACTGCAATTTCACCCGAGGAAGAGATTCTTGGATACAATGTCGATGCGCTTGTTCTGGACGATGCCGGGTTTTTTTACATCGTTTCCTATATTCCCGCAGATTCCTCGGTAGGCCAGCGGTTTTCACAAACCCTGCTACAAACCGTTGACCGCGTGGTGGCGAAGTATTTGTCCATCTATTTCCTGTTGTCAGGGGTTGCCTTTACGCTCGCTGCGCTGATTGCCGTCGGCAGGGCGCAAAAGAAGGAGATCAAGTATTTTTCGGAATTCGACGCCATGACCGGCGTTTTCAACCGCCGCGCGGGGTACGGCAAGCTCAACGAGCTGAAAAAGCAAACCACCAGCAGGGGCTATACCATCGCTATATGCTTTATCGACATCAACGGCCTCAAAGAGGTGAACGACGGCCTTGGGCACGATGTGGGCGACGAGTTGATAAAAAGCGTTGCGGGGGTCATCCGCGACAGCGTTCGCGGTAACGATTTTGTATCGCGCTTCGGCGGCGACGAATTCCTGATCGTGTTCGACCGCCTGGATGAAGCCGGTGCGGAAAGGGTCTGGCAGCGCATCATGGCAAGATTTGAGGCGATCAATACCGAGGAATCCAGGCCGTACGCAATCAGCATCAGCCACGGCATTGGTGTGTTTGTATCCAATGAGGATGGTACGGTTGATGAGATCATCAGCCGTGCGGATACGAAAATGTATGAAGAAAAACGCGAATTGAAAAAGGGCCTCCGTGTGATTCGAGACCCGAAAATATGAGCAAAGGGTTAAAACACAAACTGCAATAGCAGCATATACAGCACCGTTCCGCCCGCAATGGACAACAGCATCTGCCGTTTCCACAGGTGCAGGCCTACGACGACGAGCGTGGCAATCAGCTCCGGCAGGCCGTGCGAGCCGCCCAAAAGGTTCACGTCCTTATACGAATAGATCACCAGCAGCCCCATCGCGGCGGCGGGCAGCACCACGCCCAGGTATTGAATGTACTTGGGCGTCGGCTTTTTTCTGGACACCAGCAAAAACGGCAGAAAACGCGTGGCGACGGTCCCCAGCACGATCATGCCCACGGTAATGAGCTCCTGCGCCAGCGTCATAAGCTTTCACCTTCCTTTGCAAGCGGCTTGCGCAATAGCGTCAGCCCTGCCAGAATGACAAGCATTGCCGGTATGATAAAATTCTGGTTTCCGAAGATCAGCAGACAGGCAAGCGTTGCCCCAAGGCCCAGCAGAGCGCTGTGATGCGTTTTTTCCTTGCGCCATTGCTCAAGAAACAACACCACGAACAGCGCCGTGAGCACAAACGAAAGGCCTTCGGTGTTGATGCGCACCACGGAGCCCAGCGCCGCCCCGACCATGGTGCCAACCTGCCAGTAGCAGTAATCCAGCACCGTGACCCACAGCATAAACCAGCCCTTGTCCACGCCCGGCGGAATCTCGGCCGCGCAGTTGACAGAGAAGGTCTCGTCGGCCATGCCGTAGATCAGGAAAAACTTCTTGCGTCCGACGGCGCGGTATTTATCCAGCATGGCGACGCCGTAAAACAGGTGCCGCGCGTTGATCATAAGCGTCAGCATCAGCACCCGCAGGGGGTCGAACGCCTCCTTGAGCAGGCCGACGGTGACAAACTCCATCGAGCCCGCGTATACGGTCAGGCTGATCATGATGGGGTAGAGCGCGTGGAAGCCCTCCGCCGTCATGTAATAGCCGTAGGCGATGCCCAGAAACACAAAGCCCGTGAGAATCGGGATGGTGTAGGGGAACGCCGCTTGCAGGGCCTGCGCCCGGTGATGCTTGGGTGACATAACGGGTCTCCATTCCTTGTATAATCCCGATTATTGTACCATTGCGCCAGGGTGGCCGTAAAGAACGCGGACATAAAAAATACGCCGCGGGCTTCCTGCCTGCGGCATGAATGTTGTGTTCATCAGGGCTGTACCTTAAGCCGCAGCCCCCAGGCCGCGCCCGCATGCAAAAACGCAAGCGGCAGGAAAACAACGCCGGATATAAGCATCATGAGCTCGTACCCCAGCGTGCTGCGGGGGTCTTTTTGGAAGCGCTTCACGCCCAGGCGGCTAAGCAGCGACCCGGACGGCATCCCGATCAGGTTCCCCAGCATGATGCCGCGAATCGCGCCCAGCATCGAAAGCGCAGCGGCCTTGCCGTACTGATCACAAAGCCTGTTCCAGGCGACAACATCCGGTTTGCCGCGTGTATCGGCGTAGTGCTGGGCAAAGAGCACCGCCGTCAGCTCGTCGCCGGGCACATTCTCAAATTCGCCGGAGAGCAGATTGCGCACCTCGTCCTCCGCCATGCCGGTCTCCAGCGCGATCTTGGTATGGTACCAGGAGCACATGGCGCAGCCGTTGACCTCCGTGACCGCCATCATCAGCCGTTCCCGCAGCTCTACGGACAAAAGACCCTGTTTTTCGCCCCGTGCCATATAGGGCACCGTGCGGATGGCCTGGTAGTAAATGCGGTAGCTTTCCGCCAATGAATACAGCGGTCGTCCCTGTTTGCTGCGTGCCATGTCCATTGCTCCTTTGCGTGTCCGATGCAAAAAGCGTACACGGACTGCCAAAAATTGAAACGCCCGTGCGGCTTGAACCGCGTCCCGTTTCGCGTTATACTGTTTGGCAGACAAGAAAGCGGGGCGCAGCACACTTGGATTTTATACTGCACTATGTCAAGCCGCACGTCAAGCGTGTCGTTGGCGGGACAAGCCTAAAGTTTATCGGAACGATTCTGGATCTGTTGATTCCCTGGATTCTGGCGTATATCATCGATACGGTTTCCCTGCAAAATGACAAAAATCAGGTGCTGCTGTGGGGCGGCATGATGGTGCTCTGCTCCATTTTGGCATGGGCGATCAACATTGTCTCCAACCGCATCTCTATCGGCGTGGCCCGCGATGCCACCCGCACCCTGCGGCATGATTTGCTTTCGAAAATCACCCGCCTGTCGGGCAGTGAAATCGACCGCATCACCATTCCGTCGCTCATCTCGCGGATGACCTCCGACAGCTATAATGTGTACCAGGTCATCGGCATGTCCCAACGCATCGGCATCCGCGCGCCGATCCTGCTGCTGGGCGGCATTTTGATGATGATGCTCCTGGACCCGATGCTCGCGCTGATTTTGGTGGCAATGCTGCCGTTTATGGCGCTGCTTGTGATTTATATTTCCAAAAAGGGCATACCGCTGTATAACACATTGCAGCAAACAGTGGATAAGCTGGTGCGCATCGTGCGTGAAAACGCGACCGGCATCCGCATCATCCGTGCGCTGTCCAAGGCGCAGGATGAGAAGAAGCGCTTTCAGACCGTGAACGACGAGGTTGCGCAAAGCGAAATGAAGGCGTCCATGGTCATGGCCGTCAACGGGCCGGTGATGCAGTTTTTGCTGAACATGGGCCTGGTGGTCGTGGTGGTCGTGGGTGCGTCGCGCGTCAACCTGGGCGTTTCCAACGTCGGCGCGATTATCGCGTTTCTGAACTATTTCACCATCATTCTGTCGGCCATGCTCATCATCACGCGCATCCTCACGATGAGCTCCAAGGCCGTCGCCTCGGCCAAGCGCATTGCGGCCGTGATCGACGCGCCGGAGGAAGAGGCGGGCGACGAAACCTACGCGCCTGACGAGAGCAAGCCGCATATTGCCTTCGACCATGTCAATTTCTCGTACAACGGCAAGGAAAAAGCCCTGAGCGATATTACGTTCGCCTTGCAGCGGGGCGAGTCGCTGGGGGTGCTTGGGCCGACGGGCGCGGGGAAATCCACCCTGATCCGCCTGCTGATGCGCTTCAACCAGGCGGACAGCGGTACGGTGAAGATCTTCGGCCAGGACGTTAACGAGATTCCCCTGGCCACCCTGCGCGGGAGCATCGGCGTGGTATTTCAAAACGATACGCTGTTTCGCGGCACCATTGAAAGTAACGTGCGCCTGGGCCGCGCCGTATCCATGGCGGAAGTGGACGCGGCCATCCGCAGCGCGCAGGCGGAAGCGTTCGTCGGCGAGGTCGGCGGCCCCAAGGCCGAGGTGCAGACCCGCGGGCAGAACTATTCCGGTGGGCAGCGGCAGCGCATTTTGCTGGCGCGGGCGCTGGCCGGGCAGCCGGAGATTCTGCTTTTGGATGATTCGGCTAGCGCGCTGGATTTCAAAACCGAAGCGGCGCTGCGCCATGAGCTGTTGCGGCTCCATGGCTCCACGTCGATCATCATCGCGCTGCGCATCAGCGCCGTGATGCACTGCGATAAGATTTTGGTGCTTGAGGAAGGCGAAATGCGCGGCCTGGGCACCCATGAAGAGCTGATGAAAACCTGCACCCTGTACCGCGAAATCGCGCAGCTCCAGTTGGGCGGTGACGGCAATGCATAACATGCACCGTGGCAAGCAGCCAAGCGGCGCCGTGGCGGCGGAGCTGCGCAAACCCCGCCGCGCCATATTGCTGCGTATCGGCAAGTATTTACTCAAGTTCAAGTGGCTGCTGCTGGTCGCCTTCGGGCTGACCCTGGTATC
>DAIOVG010000079.1:0-11517 GCA_036759125.1 Candidatus Limiplasma sp. | reverse complement strand
GTCGCGGCAACGCGGCCCCGCACCTGCTGGTCATGTCGGCTACGCCCATCCCCCGGTCGCTTGCGCTGATGATGTACGGCGATTTGGACGTATCGGTAGTGGACGAGCTACCGCCAGGCCGAACACCGGTGAAAACCCGCATTGTTTCCGCAAGGAAGCGCAAAGATATGTACGGCTACCTGCGCGCCGAACTGGAAAAAGGCCACCAGGCGTATATCGTGTGCCCGTTGATTGAGGAAGATGAGGGCAACGCCCAGCTGAAGGCTGTGGAAACCCTGCAAAAGGAGCTTGCCCAGGGCATCCTGCGCGGCATTCCCCTTGGCGTCACGCACGGGCGGCAGCCGTCCGACGAAAAGGCGAAAATCCTCGCCGCGTTTTCAGGCGGTAGGCTTGCGGCGCTGATCGCCACCACGGTGATCGAGGTCGGCATGAACGTGCCTAACGCCACCATCATGATAGTGGAAGATGCCCAGCGCTACGGCCTGGCACAGCTGCACCAGCTGCGCGGGCGTGTGGGCCGCGGCGCGGAGGAAAGCCATTGCTTCCTCGTAGGCGAGGAAAACGAGCGCCTGCGGGCATTGACGCAAACCAACGACGGCTTCGAAATCGCCCGCAAGGACCTGGAGCTGCGCGGCCCCGGCGAGCTTCTGGGCACGCAGCAGCATGGCGAGGGGTTATGGGCGGGCGGCATGGACATGATGAGCACCCAGCTACTGCATGACGCCGCCGCGTGCGCGCAGGAGCTGTCGGAGTCCAGTACCTTTGCGGCTGCGTACCAGGCGCTTGCGGCGCAGGCGCGGTCATTATTGCAACAGTCGCTGGAACAGGTGTCCGTCAGTTGACCTTTGCCAAATAAACGATGTACAATAACAGCATGGAGGATACGCAATGCACGTTGTTTTGTATAACCCCGAAATCCCCCAGAACACCGGGAACATCGCCCGCACCTGTGCGGCCACAGGCTGCCAGCTGCACCTGATCAAACCGCTGGGCTTTTCGCTGGCCGACCGCTATTTGAAACGCGCGGGGCTGGATTACTGGGACATGGTGAACTACCGGACCTACGACGGGTTTGACGAGCTTCTGAGCGCGTATCCGGAGGCCAGCTTTCACTTCCTGTCCACCAAGGCAAGCAAGGCCTACACCGATGTATACTATGGTGCCGACGATTTTCTGGTGTTCGGCTGCGAAACCAGAGGCCTGCCCGAAAGCCTGTTGGAAAAAGTCTACGACCGCTGCATCCGCATCCCGATGCGGGACGGCGCGCGCAGCCTGAACCTATCCAACTCCGTGGCAATCGTTGTATACGAAGCGCTTCGGCAGCTGGATTTCCCGGATTTATCGGCGCAGGGCAGCCTCACCGGCCGCGAGGACGGTCACCTGCCCTGGATGGACAGCCTGTAACAGGGGGCAAGCGTATGAGACATAAGGATTATGATTCGACCTATCGGCAGGACAGCTGGGACGAAGAAACCGAATATGCCGACCTGAACGAAAACGGCGAGTATGAAGCGTACGATGAGTACGAGGACTACGACGACTACGACCTGGATGAGGAACTGCACTCCGAGCACAGCTTCCGCATTGCGATGAGCGTGTTCGACCTCATCAGTATGCTGATCGGCATAGCCGTGATCCTGGTGCTGACCGCGCTATTGTTCGGCTTGTTCAACTGGGTGCAGCGGGATTTGTCCCAATCGTTAAGCGTGATCACCGCTCCGTTTCGGTAACCCCTGTTTCTGCCCTGAAAAATCGACAGTAGGAGGACATCCATGCAAATCTCTTGGGCAGAACTCGCCCAGCAGGTATCCGATTGCGCGGCATGCGAGCTGTGCGAAGACTGTATCCAAAAGGTGATGGGCCAGGGTGACCCAAACGCAGCGCTGATGCTGATTGGCGAAGGCCCTGGAGAGCAGGAAGACAAAACCGGGCAGGCCTTTGTAGGCCGCGCCGGAGACCTGTTGACCAATATGCTCAAGGCAATCGACCTGCCACGCGACCGTGTGTACATCTGCAATACCGTAAAATGCCGCCCGCCCAAGAACCGCGCCCCCAAGCCCGACGAGCTGGAAGCCTGTCAGCCCCATTTACTGGCCCAAATCGCGCTGGTGAAACCCAAGGTGATCTTCCTGCTCGGCGCTACCGCCGTGCGGGTGATGCTCGGGCCCAACTACCGCATTACACAGTGCCGCGGGCAGTGGTTTGAGCGCGGAGATATCAAAATGATGGCGACGTTCCACCCTGCCGCGCTTTTACGCGATCCGCGCCGCAAGCACGACACCTGGGCCGATTTGAAATTGCTTCGCCAGGAGCTGCAATCCCTGGGCGCGTATGCCGATCTGCTCAAATAAGCAAACATTTTCTTTCCTGCGATAACCGCCCGCACACCGTATGAGACGTTTGAACCGCCCAATTGCGGTATTCATGCGGAATATGTTTCATATTGCATTGCGCATGCTACAATGTTCTTATCCGAAATACTACCGGGAGGGACAAAATAATGGTTGATTTCTTATTGACTGACCTTGCCATCATCCTGTTCTTCGTTGTAGGCACAGGGCTATTGGTGGTCGAAGTGTTCATGCCCGGGTTTGGCATAGCAGGCATTTCCGGCATTGTGGTGGAGGGCGTCAGCGTCGCGCTGATGTACGTAAACCACGGGCCGCTTGCCGCGCTGGGTTTGACCATCGTGGTGCTTGCGCTGATCGGGATTGTGATCTCGATCACGCTTCGCTCCGCAACCAAGGGCCGTCTATCCAAATCCGCGCTCATCCTCAACAGGGCGGAAACCTCATCCGAGGGTTACAACGCCGCCAACCAGGACATGGAAATGCTCATCGGCAAGGAAGGCGTAGTCACCACCACGCTGCGCCCAGTTGGCATGGCCGAAATTGAGGGCGTGAAATTGAACGTCGTTTCCGAAACCGAGTTCATCCCCAAAGGCACGCCCGTGCGCGTGATCGGCGTGGATGGGCTTCGTGTGATTGTCCGGCAAATCGAATCCAAATCATAAATTAAACTGAACATTGGAAAGGAGCTCCCACTATGATTCAATCCCTTATGGCGTTAAGCTTTGCCTCGACGTCTACAACCGACCTGGCCAACGCGCTGTGGGTCATCATCCCGGTATTACTGGCAGTGATCCTGATCTCGGTGTTCCTGCGCTTTGTGCCGCTGGGCCTGTGGATTACCTCCCTGGCATCCGGCGTACACGTAGGCATCTCGTCGCTGATCGGTATGCGCTTGAGGCGCATCCCCCCCAAGAGGCTGGTCGACCCGCTGATCAAGGCACGCAAGGCCGGTCTGGATATCACGCTGCCCAAGCTGGAAACCCACTACCTGGCTGGCGGCAACGTCGACCGCGTCATCAACGCGCTGATCGCGGCGCAGCGTTCCAACATCGTAATGCCCTTTGAGAAGGCTTCGGCCATCGACCTTGCTGGCCGCGACGTACTGCAGGCCGTGCAGATGTCCGTAACCCCCAAGGTGATCGAGACCCCCATCGTCGCCGCCATTGCAAAGGACGGCATCGAGCTTCGCGCCAAGGCGCGTGTGACCGTGCGCACCAACATTGAGCGCCTGGTCGGCGGCGCCGGTGAGGAAACGATCATCGCCCGTGTCGGCGAGGGTATCGTAACCACCGTCGGCTCGTCCGAAACGCACAAGCAGGTGCTGGAGAACCCCGACCTGATCAGCCGCACGGTGCTCAACAAAGGTCTTGACGCCGGTACCGCGTACGAGATCCTCTCCATCGATATCGCGGATGTGGATGTCGGCCGCAACGTTGGCGCCCAGCTGCAGATGGACCAGGCGCAAGCCGACCTGCACATCGCCCAGGCCCGTGCCGAAGAGCGCCGCGCTATGGCTGTTGCCCGCGAGCAGGAAATGAAAGCCTCCGTGCAGGAGATGCGCGCACGCGTTATCGAAGCCGAGGCCGAGGTGCCAAAGGCCTTGTCCCAGGCACTCAGAGAAGGCAAACTCGGCGTGATGGATTACTACCAGATGCGCAACGTGATTGCCGATACCGATATGCGCGACGGCATTGCCAAGGCGACCACGCCTGCGCAGCCGACCGTGCCCAAGGATGAGAAGAAGAAGTAATGCCCTGTTGCGGCGGGGGACGCGCAATGCGTCCCCTGCCCGATAAGAGAGGTGAACACTGTGGACATCTTTTCCATTATCATCCTGTTTGCCGTTGGCAGTGTGATCGCCAGGCTTTTCAAAAAAGCCGGGACGACATTCAAGCAAACGCAAAACCAGGCACAAGGTGAAGCCATGCAGGCAAAACCCGTGCCCAAGCCTGCGCCAAAGCCTGCGGACCACCGCTTTCCGCCCGTACAGAAAACCGCGCCAAGGCCGGTATATCAGGAGGGCCGGAATCCGGACGCCGTCGTGGCATCCAACCTGGGCGAGTATGAGGCGATCAAGCCGTCCGCCGGAATGGATGTCGCGTTTTCCAGCTACAAGGGAAGCCTGGATACCTCCAGAACGGAGGGCATTGGCTACCAGACCGAAGCCTACGACGATGTATCCGCCGCCTACCAAACCAGCGCGCGGGTTGAAGCCAAAATTCTGCCCGAACACTTGAACCGCGACGCGCTGATACAAGCCGTTGTGATGTCCGAAATCCTCAAACGACCGGGAGCATCCAGACGATGACCAAAGAACCATTTCAGGTCCTGATCGCCGACGACGACGACGCTATGCGCAGTGTGCTCAAGCACGTGATTGACAAAGCCGAAGGTTTTGTGCTGGCCGGGGAAGCGTGCAACGGCGAAGACACCATGCAAAAATTTGAAGAGCTCAAGCCCCACGTCGTGTTTCTGGATGTCGAGATGCCGGAGATGGACGGCGTGGAATGCGCCCGCCAGATACAGGACACCAACCCTGCGACAGTGATCATCTTCGTGACGGCGCACAACCGGTACATGTCCGAGGCCTTTGAGGTCTACGCGTTTGATTACCTCGTCAAGCCGTTCAAGGTGGACCGGATGCTGCAAACCCTCGCCCGCGTGAAGGACAGCCTGACGCTTTCATCCGCCGCCCCGGCGTTTTCCAAGGCGGTGAATGCCGACAGAAAGCCGCTGGACGGGCGGCTGATGCTCAAGCACCGCGAGGGCAGCGCGTTTGTCGACCTGAACGACCTTTTATTGGTGCAGCGGGAGGACCGTTCCACGGTGCTCTACACCAAAAGCGGTGAGCGCTACGCGATCAGTGAATCCCTGAGTGATATTGAAGGCCGTTTGCCGTCCGATGTGTTTTTCCGCTCGCACAAGAGCTATATCATCAACCTCAACCACATCAAGGACATCACCCCCTACGGGCGCTGGACCTACGTGGTGCGCATGGACGGCATCAAGCAGGATGCGCTGATCACCCATGCCAAGTATGAAGAGCTGGAGAATATGTTTCGCTAGGGTAAAAGCGTAAAATTTTTTCGGGGATAATGATTGGAAAGTCATCAAACTTCAGCCTGTTCAGAAGGCCCGAGATGCTAGAAAGCTAGGGTGGACAGGGGTTGAGCTTACTCGTTTGTAAGTGATGCCCCCGGCCAACCCGAAAAGGGAGGGCGAAAGCACGACTAGCCACCGAGTTTCCAAAGGAAACGAATGGCGTAGCCCTGCATTATGCAAAACATAATGCAGGGCCGCAAAAAGCTGACAACGCAGATTGGGTCTTATGAACAGGCTGAAACATATTGACAAGTTTCGATCTATAGTTATACTATAGATCGAAACTTTTTTATGTATGGAGGATTGGCTATGAGTGACCACGCAGCGCAGGCCAAGCGATTCAAGGCTTTCTGCGACGAGAACAGGCTAAAGATCATCGAGCTTTTGCAGGGCGGCGAGAAATGTGCCTGTGAGCTGATTGAGGACTTGGATATGGGACAGTCCACCCTCTCCTACCACATGAAGATTCTGACCGAATCGGGAATCGTCATCAACCGGCAGGAGGGCAAATGGGCGCATTACCGCATCAGCGCGGAGGGCAGCGCCGAGGCTGTTGCCTATCTGCAAACGCTGACCACGCCCAAAGAGAACGCCGGCTGCTGCACCACCGGCTGTGCCTGCGAGGAGAACAATTGATATGCGCGCCATCTGGGACTTTATCCAGAATCAACTGCTGGGCATGGCCTGGCTGCAATCGCTGATCAACGGCGTACTCCGGGGTTTGGGCTTGGACACGGCCAACCGCTGGGTGGGAAGCCTTCAGTTTTTTCTGTATGACGTGATTAAGATCACCATCCTGTTATGCCTTCTGATCTTCATAATCAGCTACATCCAAAGCTTCTTCCCGCCGGAGCGCAGCAAAAGGATCCTAAGCCGCTTCCACGGCATCGGCGCGAACATCGTGGCGGCATTGCTTGGCACGGTCACGCCGTTTTGCTCGTGCTCGTCCATCCCGCTGTTCATGGGGTTTTCCTCGGCAGGATTGCCCGTCGGGGTGACGTTTTCGTTCCTGATCTCCTCGCCGATGGTCGACCTGGGATCGCTTCTGATCCTTACGAGCATCTTCGGCGCGAACGTGGCGATACTCTATGTGATCGTCGGGCTGATCGTCGCGGTGGTCGGCGGCACCATCATTGAGAAGCTGCGCATGGAGCGCTATGTGGAAAGCTTCATCCTCACGGCGGGAGGCGTGGACATCAGCTCCCCCACCCTGACCCGGCGCGACCGTGTGCGCTATTCCAAGGAACAGATGCTTGCGACCTTCAAAAAGGTGTTCCCTTATATTCTCATTGGCGTAAGCATCGGCGCACTGATCCATAACTGGATTCCCGAAGCTTGGATTGCCGCAGTGCTGGGAGACAACAACCCCCTCAGCGTGATACTCGCTACGCTCGTCGGCGTGCCTGTGTACGCCGATATCTTCGGCACCATTCCCATTGCCGAGGCGCTTCTGTCCAAAGGCGCGCAGCTGGGCACGGTGTTAAGCTTCATGATGGCGGTTACCACCCTGTCGCTGCCATCGCTGATCCTGCTGCGCAAGGCTGTCAAGCCCAAGCTGCTGGGACTGTTTATCGTCATCTGCACCGTCGGCATTGTTCTCGTGGGATACTTTTTCAACGCTATCCAGGCATGGATATTATAACCAGAAAGGATGAACCCTATGCCTCTGTTCAATTTCAAGAAGAAAACGGACTCCGCCCCCTGCTGCTGTGGCAGCGATTGCTGCACACCCGAGGAAGCTGCCTCTGAGAATTGCTGCAAAACCGGCGATTGCTGCACGCCTGAAGAAGCCGCTTCGGAAACCTGCTGCCAAACCAGCGACTGCCGTACCCCTGCGGAAGCCGCCTCCGGCTGCTGCTGCGGCTGCTGCGCACCGGAAGCGGCGGAAACCGAGCGCTTTATCAAGGTGCTGGGCGGCGGCTGCAAGAACTGCCACAAGCTAATGGACAACACCCAGGAAGCGCTAAAGTCCCTGGGCCTCAGCGATGCAGTGGAACTGGTTTCCGATATGGCGGTCATCGCGGGCTATGGCGTGATGTCCACCCCCGCGCTGGTTGTGGACGGCAAGGTCGCTTCCACCGGGCGCGTCCTCTCTCCCCAGCAGGCCGCCGATGCCATTCAGAGCGTGCGGGGTAAGTAGTCATTTAAAGGCTTCATACCATAGCTTTGCTTGAACACGATCAAAAAGCCGCGTGATTGCGCGGCTTTTGTGTCGGGTTGCAGGGCATTGCCCAGCAAAAACGCGTATTGAAATATAATCCCCTGTCTCTCCTTAGGAAAGCCCTTTGCGCAAAATTTCAACGACCTTTTTCTTGGTGCACGCGCCCTCGTGCATCTTTTTTCCGTCCACATAAAACGAAGGTACATACCAGTAATCATACTGGTTTGCGATCCCTGGGCAAAGCTGCTCGTCAATCATCTCGATTTCCAGCGCCTGCAGGGCAGGGTCCTCCTCCAGGGCTTCCTGCACCCAGCGGCGGGCAAAACGGCAGAATGGACAGCTTTCAAAATGGAACAGCAAAACTTTTTTCATACACGTGATGCTTCCTTTTCAAAGAATGCTTCAAACACCGGACGATACCGGAGTATGCCCTCCATACGGGCGGAATGATACAGCGTAAGCCGGTTGACCGGGAACGAAACCTGCGGCAGGGGCGTTTGCAGGTTGAGATCGGTGAGGTCTGCCTGCCTTGCCAGGGTAATGTGCGGGGCGAAGGGCTTGCCGTCATAGGGCTCTCCCGCCTGGGTTAAGCGCGTGTGCACGGTATCGGCAAGCGTTTGCAGCGGCGCGGAATTTGCCAGCTTTGCGTGCAGAATGGCGCTGCTTCGCCTGCCGAAAAACCCCAGGCCTGTGACGGAGAGAGAAAACGGGGCGCAGCTGCGCGCCGCGTCCGCAAGCACTGTCTCCAGCGGCCTGATGCGCTCGTCATGCTCGCCCAGAAACGCAAGGGTCAGATGATAGTTGCCTGGCTCTGTCATGCGCCCGCGGACGCCAAGGCTTGACACGGCATGGTGCAGCATTTCCCGCGCCTCTTTGGAAATTCCCAGCCCGACAAACAGGCGCATCATCCCGTATACCGCCCCTTGATGCGGGTTTGCGGTGTGAGCCCCTTGATGCTGGTGACACTGCGGTTCATGACCATATTGAGCACAAGCCCGATGCCCGCCATGTTCGTCACGAGGTTCGAGCCCCCGTAGCTTAAAAACGGCAGAGGGATGCCTGTAATCGGCATCAGGCCGATGGTCATCGCCACGTTTTGGAACACGTGGAACAGCATCATGCTCATCACCCCGATAATCACCATTTGCCCGAAGCGCTCCTGGGTGAAATACGCCAGATACGTCATGCGCAAAAGCATCAGCAGGTACGCGCCCAGTACAGCCATCAGGCCCCAGAAGCCATACGCCTCGCCGATGGTGGAAAAAATGAAGTCCGTATGATCCTGCGGCACGTAATCCAGCTGGCTCCAGCTGCCTTGCACAAAGGCTCCGATGCCGCTGGTTCCGCCCGCGCCGATGGCGATTTTGGACTGCGATACCTGATAGGTTGCGTTGGCGTCCACCAGATCGGGATTGACAAACGATAGAATGCGCGTGATGCGGTAATCCTCGATCCCGGACGCCATAATCACCCCGTAGAGAATGATCAGCGCCAGCACACCCGCGGCGATGATCCCGCCCATGACCTTCATGCGGATTCCGCCGAAATAGAGCATCACGCCAAACACGAACACCATAACCAGCACCGAACCGGTTTCGCCCTGCGCAAGCGTCAGCGCCCAGGGAAAGCCCATCAGCAGGATCAGCCGCAGGGAGGATTTACCCGTCCCCAGTGGGTTATCCGTTTTTTCCAGATATTTGGCCGTGGTGATGATACAGGCAAGCTTGACAAATTCCGACGGCTGCAGGGTATAGCCCCAGATGAAGTCGATCCACGCCTTTACGCCCGCGGCCTGGCCGCCCAGGGCGACCATCAGCAGGAAGCAGGCGAACAGGTAGAACACCTGCGAGCGTCTGCGGATGAAATCGTGCGGGAAAAAGGTGACAAACCCGATCACGATTGGCGAAATCAGAAAAAAGATCATCTGCTTCAGCCCGGAGCTTGAGGCTACGATATAATTCAGCAGCGTATCCTCCGCCTTGGCGTCGGTGGAAAACGAAGCGATGGAAACGCTCAGCACACCAAATGCCGCCAGCCCGATAGCCAGCACGGTGAGTATATAGTCAAAATGCGCCTTGGAGCGGCGGCTTTCGTTCATCATGTGTGTGCGTTTCCTCTCCGTTTGCGGCCAAACCAGCCCGCCTTGGTTTTTTGCGGCGGCACGATATCCACCATGGGAACCGCCTGGCCGGACAGCCGCCTTGCGATGCGTTCAATGGCAAAACGCGCCGGGCAGTCCGTATCCATCACGGTTTGGTGCCGGTGCAGAGCACGCAGCACCTCAATGTCGTCAGGCACGTAGCCCAGCAGCGGGATATCCAGGGCATCGGCGATTGCCTGGGGCGTGAGCATATCTTGGGACTGCACCAGCGCGGGGATGACACGGTTGACGATCAGCAGCGGCGCGGGCTTTTGCTGCTCGCGGCACAGCGTTACCACACGCTCGGCATCGCGGATGGATACATCATCCGGGGTTACCACCAGCAGGGTGTTCTCAGCGCCGCTGAGGATCATCTCAATGACGTTGTTCAGCCCGGCCGGGGCGTCGGTCAGCACAAAATCAAAATGCTTTTGCAGCTTGCGGACGATCTTTGCAAAAAGCTGCGGCTCGATCTCCTCCGCCGTGCCCAGCTGTGAAGCGGGCAGCAGAGAAAGCTCCGGCATGGCCAGGGAGCTGAGCACCGCCTGGGAAAGCTTACAGTTTCCGCGGGCGTAGTCCAGCACATCATACACGACGCTGTTTTCCATCCCCAGGTGGATATCCAGGCTCCGCAGCCCGATATCCATGTCCAGCACCACGGTTTTAATCCCTTGCCGTACCAGGGCAACGGCAAGCGCCGCCGCGAGTGTGGACTTTCCCACGCCGCCTTTGCCGGAGGCGATCATCCAGGTATTGGTCATGCTGCCTCCTCCAAAAGCGATAAGGCTCTTCTACGGCGGCGTGCGCCGTGCGGCAGGACTGTGCGGGATTGCATCTGCCTTTCCCTCTTACGGCGCCAGCATATTGCCGCCCGGGAAGCCAACGTCGGTGGTCCGCAGGGTTTTCTGGTCAAGATACCATTCCACAAACTCTTTGGCGGCAAGGCTTGCCATACCGCCGCTGAGTCCCGAGGGGATGAACACGACGACGCAGATTTCCGGTTTATCAAACGGTGCAAGCATAACAAACCAGGAGTTGTTTTCCAGGTCGATGGCCGTAACCTCGGCAGTTCCTGTTTTCGCGGCGACATTATCTTTATACTTCCAGTCTTCGAAGTACTTTTTCGCAGTACCGCTTTCGTCAACAACGCCTTTCATGCCCTGGAGAATCAGGTCCAGATACTCCTGCACGTCATGTTCGCCGTCTGTGGACTCAAAGGTGTTGAGCACCGTTGGGGTGCGCTGGCTTAGAATATCGCCCTCAGGGGATGTGATGCTGTCTACGATCATCAGGTTATTCACTACGCCGCCATTGCCAAGCGAGGCAACATAGCGGCTGACCGCCGCAGGCGTGAGCACCGTGATGGACTGGCCGATGGCCACCTGAATGGTCTGCGCGCCGCCCCACTTGATATCGTTTAAGTAGTTGTAGGTGTCGCCGATGACCGCCTGCAGATAGACCATTTCACGCGTCATGTTCAGCTCTTCCATCAGGATGGGACGCATGGACACGACCCAGTCGGACTGCGATGTATTGACCGCCATGTCCATCAGGCGTTTGACGCAGCGGTTCAGGCTTTCGTCATCATAGGTAATATTGCGGATCGCGCCCTGGTTGCGCAGGTGCTTTTTCACAGAATTGAACACGATGATCGGCACGGCAGTGTCCTGCGAGGCCTCGTTCATCGGCTTGGTGGGATCGTACAGGCTTGTCTGGTTGCCGACCACGCTGCGCTCCTCGCCGGGCAGGTCCACGCCCGTACG
>DAIOVG010000078.1:0-11725 GCA_036759125.1 Candidatus Limiplasma sp. | reverse complement strand
GCAATGGCAGGAAGGTCAGACATAAGCCCATAGTAGTCGCTTGATATGGCGAGAATCGCCTTGGCCTGCGGGTGGGCGTCCAGTGCCTTGGCAAACGCGTCAGGTGTCGTCATCATATAACCGCCGGGCAATTCCGTAAGCTCCGCGAACACCGGCTCGATTCCCGCAATAGCGCAGATATTGAGCGCGCTCAAATGCGAATTGCGCGGCAGAATCAGCGTATTACCACGTTTGCAGGCATAGAGTATCATTGCGTGTATGCCCGCTGTTGAACCGCCGGACAGCAAAAAGGACGCGTTTGCCTTTGCGCTATTGGCTAAAAGCGTTTCCGCTTCCAGAATCGCGCCCGTGGGCTTAAACAGATCGTCGGTCACCGGGAGCTCTGTGGACTCAACCCCATACAGGTTTGGCGCATCAAAAGGAGCGTTTCCCTGAGAGGCCGGCATATGCAGAGAGACGCGGTTTGATACTTTTATCAGCATTTCGTGCATCGGCCGCCGCACCCGCATTCCCCCGTTTCCGCTATTCAACGTTAGCATATCAAAAAACCAAATCCTGCGCAAGGAAGTACCGACGCTTGCATTGAAATCATTATACTACAAAGGGAAAATCTGTTACAGGAGCGCACAATATTCCTTGCTCTGCCGACTTGCAAGTTCTATAAGAATGCGATAAAATATCGTGAATTGTTGTGCTGCCAATTTGTACAAAACAGGCATTCCAACGGAGGATTTTGTATGAGAACAAGGCATGGACGTCCGCCGTTCCGATTGCGCTTTTTTAACGACAGCGGCATGGCTGAAGAGCTTCGCAAGAATCTTTACTGGGTGATCTGGTCGGTAACCTTCGGTATGGTCGGCTTTGTCATCACCACCGGGCCGATTTGGAGTGCTTTCCAACGCGAAGTTCTGGGCGCGAATGATTTTCAGCTTGGTTTGATCGCCGCAATTCCCGTCGCCACCGCGGCTTTGCAGGTGTTCATCAGCTATTATATGGAGAAGAAGCGCAACCGACGCTTCATTTTTCTCTTTCTGGGGCTCGCCAGCCGGGCCATGTGGCTTTTTATCGCGCTGGTCCCCTATGTGTTCCCCTCGTTCTCGGTGGATTTGCGCATCTGGCTTGTGATTGTATTTGTGGTCATTATTTCAGGCGGAAACAGCGGCGTAAACCTCGCCTTTGGCAGTCTGATGGGCGACCTTGTACCCATCAACATCCGCGGCTCATACTTCAGCGTACGCCAGAGAATCAGCCTGATATCCGGCGTAACCGCCGGGCTAGCGTTTTCACTGCTGGTCGATAAAATCGGTCTGGTTGGATACTCCATCGCCATCGCTTTTGCGGGCCTTACCATGCTTTTGGATGTTGCCTGCTACTTCTTTGTGAAATGGCCGGAAATGGAAGTATCGCATCTGCCTACCCTTGGAAAGCTTCTCAAAGAAGTGTTTTCCAATAAGCGCTTTGTCAAGATCGTCGTGTTCTATTCCTCATGGTTGTTTGCCGTAAACATCGCGGCACCATTCTGGAATATTCATATGCTGGAATACCTGAAAATGAATTTTATGCAGATGGCACTGTACTCACAGATTGTTTCCGGGGTCGCGTCCATCCTCATTGTGACGCGCTGGGGACGCCTGATTGATCGCTACGGCAACAAACCTATTCTGCAAATCACGGCGCTGTGCATTGTACTTTCGCCCATCCCGTGGCTGTTCGCAACGCAAAACTCTGCCTATATCATTATCATCTCCAACGTCATCTCCGGCGCAACCTGGCCTGCGATTGATATCTGCCAGCAGAACCTATACCTGTCGCAATCGCCGCGCACACACCGCTCCATGTATATTGCCGTGTTCTTTGCTTGCATCAACCTGTTCGGGCTGGCGCTGGCGAATGCCTTTGGCGGTTTTCTGATGCAGTCTCCGTTCGCCGCGCTGGCAAGCAGAATCCCGGTTGTGCTGGGCCACGAGTTTACCAAGATGCACTGGATGATCCTCTTATCCATCATCCTGCGGATCGCAGTATTGCTGATCTTCCTGCCGCGCATCCATGAAGAAGGCGCGGAGACTCTCTCAGGTACGGTGAAGGGCATAACCTCCAACGCAGCTGAGCAGATGCAGCGCAGGGTTTCCGCCATCCGCACCACTGCACTGCGAAAGCGCGCCCGCAAACAGATGCATAACGAGGTACTGGAAACCGGTCATCATAGTAAATAATCCAATGGATAACAGGAGAATGTTGCTTATCAACGAATATAGTCATAGAATTGTAATCATTTTGGGGAGGTGTCGCTTTGAAGTGTCCTGAATGCGGACGCTGGAACCGCGCTGCCCTCCCGCACTGCCAATACTGCGGCGCGCCGCTTACAACCAATGAAGGCTTGGTACCGCCGACGCCATCTTGGCAAAACGAGCTGCAGGATGAGCCGCAAAAGTATGTTCTGGTAGATGATAGCGGCGAAACCGAAACCAAAGCGGAATTCCGCGATACGCTTGCCGATGAAATGGTCAGCCTCAGCCGCCGCAAACGTTTGGGCGAACAGCGCCAGAAGGAACTGCGCGAACAAGCCGCAAAGCGCGGGGTTGCACCTTCCGCCCGTACGGTTCGCACCACGTCGAACCGGTCCACCTTCTTTTCCAGGGTGCAGGATCACCCCGATACCGCGCTGCGCCCCGTGGATTCACGGCTTGTGGAAGATGGGTCCCCAATCGCCTCCGATGCCAGGCTGGTACGCACCCCGCCCTATCAGCGCTCCGCCCGACAATCAGGCGATACCGATCCATACAATAGCCGCCAGTTATACGACGGGTTTGAGGATGTGGAGGATTACGTACCCGAGTACCAGCGTTCCGACGAGTACGAACACCATAGAAACCCGACAAGCTCCATACCCCAGCGCGAGCTGAAAAAGCGCATGCGTTTCAGACGCTTAGTATTACTCACGTTGATTGCAATGCTGGTCGCGCTTCTAGGCTGGGCCGGCGTTACCTATATACTCCCGATGATCCGGGATTCCAATGCCGATAAATCCGCGGTGATTACCATCACCCCCACCATACGCGATGACCTCGCCGCCCATACCATCACCATTTCCGGAAAAGACGGCGACCGTATTTCGCTTCGTGAACTGCGAACATCCGCGATCGTTATGGATGGCGTTGCGACATTTGATATCATGGACTACAGCTGGTATGACGATACGGACACCTCCTTGCAGGAGAGCATGGACGTTACCCTGTCGCCCTATCTGATTGAGGAATCCGGCAAGCAAATACCGCTGGAAACTATCCAATACACGGTGGATATTCCCCTGTCCTACATCGAGCTCTACAGCCCCACCAACCCCTATTCCGTGGTCTCCACAGCACTGTATACCATTGTGTTTTATGTATCTGAGGGCAGCAAGGTATACATTAACGGCGCTGACTTTTCCGATCTGGTTGCCAAAACGACCGGGCAGGTCAGCTACAACGCCACCGTGCAGCCTATTGGTGAAAATAACTTTACGATTGTCGTTCGCAGCCCGCATTGCCGGGAAAACTCAATGACCGTCACTTTATACCGAGAAAAGCAGGCAATCCCGCTTGATCTTTCCAGCGATATCTCCAGCATCAGCAACTATGATGTAATGACCATCCGCGCCACGACCATTCCGGGCGCGCTCATCAACGTACTGTCGCCTTATTCCGATTTGAACATCACCGACATCGAACGCGACGGCACGTTTACCTTCAAGGCGCTGTTTAACACCATCGGCAATAATACGGTTATCATCACCGCCGATTATCCGGGAAAGCCGCAGACACGCCTGGAGTACTCCGTTTATTATGTTCCGTCGATTGATAAATACAGCCGCGCGGCATGGGATATCGTGCGTGATTACACAGACTTGATGGATAGCATGGCGCTTCGGGTGTCCAAGAATCAAATCTATAAATGCGTCGGCACGATTCTGTCGATTGAGACCACGCGTCCGCAGCGCGCGTTTATGGAATGTACCAGCGATCTGGCATCCGGCACGGTGAAAGTGTATGTTGAGAACCAGACCAAAACCGTATGGGAAGTCGGCGAGCAGTACCGCTTATACGGCGACGTATATGGTATGTACAGCCAGGTTCCCTGGCTGATTGTGCGGTATACGTACAGACCTTAGCTAGAATTCCTTGCCTTGGAACGCGTCTTGAATGTGGCGTAAACCTCCGGCGGTTTCCTCCACCACGTCAAACCGTACCGGCCCGTCGTGATCGTTCACAGCCAGATAGTACAGCGCAGTGTTGATAATCCTGCGCTGTTTCTTTTTGGTCACCGCCATCAGTCCGTCGCCCGCCGAGCCGGTTGCGCGCAGCTTGACCTCGACAAATACCAGTGTATCATGATCGCGCATGATGAGATCTGCCTCGCCGCCGGGTGCGCGGTAGCGTCTGTGCACGAGCCGCATTCCCTTTTTTTCAAGATACGAAAGAGCCTGGCTTTCTCCAGCCAGGCCTTTATCGTATGTTTTTTCAGTCGTTTGGAAAGGTTTCATAGAGCGGGAACCGCTTCATCATTTCGATGACGTCCTTTTCCACATCGGCACAAGCCGCTTCCCCGCCCTTAATTACGCGGGAGAAGAACCCTGCGATGGTTTCCATATCACTTTCCACCATGCCGCGCGTGGTGACTGCCGGCGTACCCACGCGAATGCCGCTGGTGATCGTGGGCTTAAGCTTTTCGCCGGGGATGGTGTTCTTATTGGTGGTAATGCGGCAGAGACTCAGGAGATCTTCCATTTCCTTGCCGGTTCTGCCGGTATTCGTCAGGTCAATCAGGATTAGATGGTTGTCCGTACCGCCCGAAACCATGTCGATGCCCTGCTTGCGGAACGCATTTTCCAGCGCCTTGGCGTTTAGGATAGTCTGATGCTGATACGCCTTGAATTCAGGCTGGAGCGCTTCGCGGAAGCAAACTGCCTTGGCGGCGATTACATGCATCAGAGGTCCGCCCTGCGTGCCGGGGAAAATGGCCTTGTCGATTGCCTTGGCGTATTGCTCTTTACAGAGGATCATGCCGCCGCGCGGTCCGCGCAGTGTTTTATGCGTGGTGGAGGTGACAAAATCGGCATACGGCACAGGGCTCTCATGCTCACCGGCGGCGATCAGCCCGGCGATGTGCGCCATATCGACCATGAACATACATCCGGCCTCGTCGCAGATCTCTCTCATCCGCTTGAAATCAATCGCGCGCGGATAGGCGGACGCGCCGGCAACAAGCAGCTTGGGCTTGTGTTCCATTGCGAGATCCCGTAGAATATCGTAGTCGATACGGCCCGTAGTTTCGTCCACACCATAGGAGATAAAATTATAGTATTTGCCGGAAATGTTTACCTTGCTGCCGTGGGTCAGATGCCCGCCGTGGCTCAGGTTCATGCCAAGCACCGTGTCTCCGGGTGAGAGCACGGCAAAATATACGGCAAAATTGGCCTGCGCGCCGCTGTGGGGCTGTACGTTTGCGTGCTCCGCACCGAAAATCTGCTTTACACGGTCGCGCGCCAGGTTTTCTGAGATGTCTACCATTTCGCATCCGCCGTAGTAGCGGTGTCCGGGATAACCCTCGGCGTATTTATTGGTCAGGGGGGACCCCATCGCCTCCAGGACGGCGCTGGATACGAAGTTTTCCGAGGCAATCAGTTCGATATGATCCCGTTGGCGCTGAACCTCGTCGACGATGGTTTGAAAGAGTTCAGGATCGCTTTTCATCACATGGCTGAAATTCAATGGCATCTCCCCCTTATACTGTATCAAAATACCGCGTGCGCTCCGACCGAGCAACCCCGCAGCACATTCCAGGAAGCGCTTACTGCTGCTACCTTCCGGTCCTGACAGGATTCACGCCATGAAATCGCACGGGACTCAGTCGTCATCGCACACACGGCGCTAGTATTATACAATGGAGAAGACTAAAAAGCAATGAAACCATACCGGACAATATGCCGATAAACGGGCTTTTACACCTGAAACATTTGGCTTTCCTTTGCATTTTTTCCGCAGCCGTGATAGTGTAACAGAACCGTGCCACATCTTTCTGATATTTAGCAGAATGGATCAACGCATGAAACAAAAAGCGATCCTGATAGCCGTGATAACCACCCTGCTGTGGTCGGGCTCCTATATTCTCAACAAGCTTGCGTTTCAGGGCGGAATCGGCCGGTAACGCTTTCCGGGCTGCGCTATCTGCTGGCGTCGCTCTTCTTAATTTGCCTGGGGAGCCGTAAAAAGGCAAAGACCGAGTAACACTTGCCACTATCTGTAATTGCTATCCTCGCCATCCTGGGTTATGCCATGGCACAGGGGCTGCAATATTTTGGGCAGTCGTATCTGACGCCGACACAGGCCTCTCTGCTGTTTAGCGTAGGCAACACGCCGCTGGTGGTGCTGGTGGACAGACTCTGGCTAAAGGAAAACCAAACAACGGGCGATCTTGGCAAGCTCCTACTGCTGATCGCTGATATATTTTATATACTATTTTCCGTTTGGTGGTCAGAGCCTGTCGCTGATCGGAATGACTTTCATGCTGCTGTCATCGATTGGCTACGCGCTGTACATGACCATCACCCGCCGCATTATGGCAAGGAAACAGCACGACCCCAGAACCCTGGTCGCACAAACCATGCTGATCGGTTCCATCGTCATGCTTGCAGCCGGGCTCATCGCAGAAGGAATGCCGGTCATCACATGGCGGTTATTGCTGATCCTTCTGTACCTGAGCCTCATCAGCGGCGCGCTGGGCTTTACGCTGTGGACTCACAGCCAGCAGGAGCTTACGGCGTTTGAATCCAGCAGCATCAACAACCTGATGCTTATAGAAATCGCGCTGATGGACTTCGTTTTCTTCAAACGTTCCTTCAGCACGATACAATGGTTTGCGATTGTTATAGTCTTTGCAGCCATTTTATGGATTCAGCGGCGCAAAGCGACCGCGAAACCCGATTAGAGGATAAATCGCCTGGTATCGAAGGTTGTTTCGTCCTTCGCCAGATGCTCCATTACGTACTCTTCAGTGATGTTGAGATTGACCTCCGGCATATCATCTCCACCGGCATGGTAGGAAACGTCCTCCAGCAGCTTCTCAAACACAGCCAGCAGGCGGCGGGCTCCAATATCTTCCTTATTCTCGTTGATGACATACGCGGCGCGGGCAATGGCGGCAATGGCTTTTTCGTCAAACATAAGCTTGACCTTGTCCACGCCCAAAAGCGCTTCGTACTGCCTTGTCAGGGCGTTGTCCGGCTGGGTGAGAATAAGCTTGAAATCCTCCTGCGACAGGCTTTTCAGCGTGACATGCACCGGGAAACGACCCTGTAATTCAGGAATCAGATCTGTGACCTTTGCCACATGAAACGCACCGGCGGCGATGAACAGAATGAAGTCCGTTTTCACGGCGCCGTACTTGGTGTTCACAGTCGAGCCTTCCACGATGGGAAGAATATCGCGCTGTACACCCTCGCGGCTGACATCCGGCCCGCCATGACCTGATGAACGGCCAGCGACCTTGTCAATCTCGTCAATGAACACGATGCCGTGCTGCTCCACGCGGTTGATGGCTTCCTGCTGCACATCGTCGTCGTCGATCAGCTTGGAGGCTTCCTCTTCAAACAGAATCTTGCGTGCGTCCTTCACCTTGACGCGACGGATTTTGGTTTTCTTGGGCAGCATTCCGCCCATCATATCGCCGATATTGATAGAGCTGCCGCCAACTTCAAGCTGGGGCGTGCTTTCCTCCACCTCGATCTCCAGTTCCCTGTCCTCCAGCAGGCCCTTTTGCAGCTGCTGGCGGATTTCCTCACGCTGACCTGAAAGCTTGACTTGCTCCTCAGGGGCTACATCAGGCTCCTTCTTATTACCGAGCAGCATTTCAAATGGGTTTCCGCTGCTTTTCTTGGGCGGGGACACCAGCAAGGTGACGAGCCTGTCCTCAGCAAGCACCTGGGCACGGACTTCGACTTTCTTCTTGAATTCGTCGCGCACCAGGCGAATGGCGTTTTCCATCAGATCGCGGATAATGCTTTCCACATCGCGGCCGACATACCCGACTTCGGTAAACTTCGTGGCTTCGACCTTCACAAACGGCGCATCCACAAGCTTGGCGAGTCTCCGGGCAATTTCGGTTTTACCTACGCCTGTGGGGCCGATCATCAGAATATTCTTGGGGCTGATCTCATTTCGGAGCTCTTCGGGCAACTGGGCACGGCGGTACCGGTTGCGAAGCGCGATTGCCACCGCGCGTTTGGCATCATCCTGACCGATAATATACCGGTTGAGTTCACGTACGATCTCTCTGGGTGTTAATTCCTTCATATTCTCACGCTCCCAGGGTTTCTACGTTGATGTTGTTGTTCGTGTACACGCAAATGGACGCGGCGATCTCCAGCGCCTTGACCGCGATTTCCTTGGCGGTCAGATCGGTATTCTGGATCAGGGCACGCGCCGCAGACAGCGCATAGTTGCCGCCGGAACCAATGGCCGCTACCCCGCCATCCGGATCGATAACCTCGCCGGTACCGCTGAGCACCAGCATGGTTTCCTTATCGGCCACAATGAGCATGCTTTCCAGCTTGCGCATTACCTTATCGCTGCGCCACTCCTGCGCCAGGTTGACAGCGGCTCGTTCCAAATTGCCGCCACACTGGGTAAGTTTTTCTTCAAAGCGCTCGCACAGCGCAAACGAGTCCGCTACCGAGCCTGCAAAGCCCGTAATTACTTTGCCATCGAACAACCTGCGTACCTTTTTGGCGGTAGATTTAAAAACTGTATGTTCGCCCATGGTCACCTGGCCGTCTCCGGCAATGGCTACCTGGCCGCCGCGCCTGACTGCGCAAATGGTAGTGCCTTTCATCATAGCTGTCACTCCTTATCCTCGGGGATCGTATCACTGATCGGGATGGTCTGTAAAGGATTCCTGTTCCATCTGTCGCCGCAGGGCGTCGACTTCCGCCAATGCCCGTTCCGCAATCTTCAAATATCGTTCCTGCTTATCCCGGATTTTCTTCTCACCGGGTGCGATTTCCAGCGGATCGATCAGCCCGAACGCGCAGTTCATCGGCTGAAAGCGCTTATTGGGTGTCGAAACGTAGCGGCCCATAGCGCCCATCGCGGTTCGGCCGGAGAACTTTGGCGCTTCCACGCCGTGCAGGCGATACGCCATGCTCAGCCCTGCCAGAAACCCGCTAGCCGCGCTTTCCACGTACCCTTCCACGCCGGTGATTTGTCCCGCAAAATACAGCCGGGGTAGATGATTTACACGGTAGGTATCGTCCAGAAATCCGGGGCTGTTCAAAAACGTATTGCGGTGCATGACTCCAAGACGGGCAAACTCTGCGTTCTCCAAACCTGGGATCATGCGGAATACCCGCCGCTGCTCCGGAAAGGTGAGGCGCGTTTGGAAGCCAACCATATTATACAACGAAGCGGAGGCGTTGTCCTGCCGCAGCTGTACCACGGCATAGGGTCGCTTGCCCGTGCGCGGGTCCGATAGCCCGACGGGTTTCAGCGGTCCGAAGGCAATCGCCTTGTCGCCGCGCTTGGCTAAGCTTTCAATCGGCATACAGCCTTCAAATACCGCTTTCTCCTCAAACCCTTTTACGGAAACGGTTTCCGCTGTGCGCAGCGCTTGCTCAAACGCCTCGTACTCGTCTTTCTCCATCGGGCAGTTCAGGTAATCGTCACCCCGGCCATAGCGCGACATGGAAAACACTTTATCCATGTCCAGCGATTCAATTGTTACAATCGGCGCGGCCGCATCGTAGAAATGCAGGGTGGATAAACCAGGAAGCTTTCCAATTGCATCGCTCAGCGCATCGCTTGTCAACGGGCCCGTGGCAACGATCACATCGCCATCTGGGATCTCCGTCAGTTCTTCCCGGACGATTGTGATCTTCGGATGATTTGCAATCGCCGTTTCAATGCCATTGGAAAATGTTTCTCTATCCACGGCAAGCGCGCCGCCCGCCGGCACTCTGGTTTTGTCGGCGATGCACAGGATCAGCGAATCCAGCCTGCGCATTTCTTCCTTCAACAATCCCACCGCGTTGGTAAGGCGGTCCGAACGCAGACTGTTGGAGCAGACAAGCTCGGCCATGGTATCCAGCGTCTGAGCGGGGGTTTTCTTGTTTGGTTTCATTTCGTAAAGCGTAACGTTAACGCCGCGATTGGCAAGCTGCCAGGCCGCCTCGCAGCCCGCCAGCCCGCCGCCGATGACCGTAGCTTTCATTCGTCGCCTTCCGCCGCTTTCTTTTCCTTGTGACGGCACTTCTCATTGGCGCATAAAAGGATGCGCTCGCCTTTTTTGTTCTTTTTCTCGGTCATGTAGCTGCCGCACAGGGAGCATTTTTCCTTGGCGGGCATCTCCCAGCTGACAAAGTCGCAGTCGGGGTAGCGCTCGCAGCCGTAGAACTTGCGGTTCTTCTTGGATATTTTCTCCATCAGGCGTGCGCCGCACTTGGGACATGGTACATCAATGTATTTGATAATCGGCTTGGTGTTGCGGCATTCGGGGAAGTTCGGACACGCGAGGAACTTGCCATAGCGGCCCATTTTGTACACCATCATCGCGCCGCATTTATCACAGGGTACGTCGCTGACCTCGTCTTTAACCTCGATCTTCTCAATCTGCTCCTCGGCGACATTGAGCATTTTTTCAAACGGCGGGTAGAACTCCTGAAGAATCTTATGCCAGTCTTCCTTGCCCTCTTCGATATCATCCAGACGGTCTTCCATTTGCGCGGTGAACGCCGTATCCACAATCGGGGCGAAGTATTCAAGCATCATGCTGGTGACCATTCTGCCAAGCTCGGTCGGGTATAGCCTGCGCTTTTCCCGCGCCACATAGCCGCGGGAAATAATGGTAGTGATGGTCGGCGCGTAGGTGCTGGGACGACCGATGCCTTTTTCTTCCAGCATCCGCACCAGCGAAGCCTCCGTAAAACGGGAAGGCGGCTGTGTGAAACGCTGGTTTGTTTCCACACCGTCGACCGTGACCGGGTCGCCTGCTTCAAGCGCCGGGATGGCGGTCTCAGGTTTAAGCTCCTCATCGTCGTTACTTTCGGTGTACAGTGCGCGGTAGCCCGCAAATGTCATATGCTCGCCATAGTAGCGGATATCGGCGCTGTGGCTATAATCCCCCGAAGGCGCGCCGTGCATATCAATGGTTACGGTTTCAAACACGGCGGGCTTCATCTGGCTTGCCATAAACCGCATATAGATCAGCCGGTAGAGGTTATACTGATCCCGCGTAAGGCTCTTCTTGACCGCATCCGGCGTCAGGCTCAAGTCGGTCGGGCGGATGGCCTCATGCGCATCCTGCGCGTTTTTGCGGCCCTTGTATACGTTGGCTTTGGGCGGGCAGTATTCCGGACCGTAATCGGCGCGAATTCTATCGCGGACGGCTGAAAGCGCTTCATCGGATACGCGAACGCTGTCGGTACGGATATAGGTAACCAAACCCACCGTACCCTTGCCGATATCCACGCCTTCATACAGCGATTGTACGACCTGCATGGTTCTCCCGGTCGAAAAGTTGAGCTTGCGGCTGGCCTCCTGCTGAAGGCTTGAGGTGGTAAAGGGCGGCTGAGAGCGCTTGAGCTTCTCGTCGTGCTTCACGTTTGACACCGAGAATACAGATTTCATAATCAGGTCTTTTGCGGACATGGCGGTTTTCTCGTCATGGATTACCGCTTTTTTATCGTTAATCTGGG
>DAIOVG010000077.1:0-11731 GCA_036759125.1 Candidatus Limiplasma sp. | reverse complement strand
CTTCTCCATCGACCGTAACGGTATTGTGAATGTGTCCGCCAAGGACAAGGGCACCGGCAACGAGCAGAAGATCACCATCACGGCATCCACCAATATGTCCGAGGAGGAGATCAACCAGCGCGTCAAGGAAGCCGAGCAGTTCGCCGAGGAAGACAAAAAGCGCAAGGAAGAAGCCGAAGTGACCAACCAGGCCGACAGCCTTGTCTACGAAATGGAAAAGCAGCTGCGTGAAAACGGCGACAAGCTGGGCGAAGAGGACAAGGCCACCGTGCAGTCCGAGCTTGAGGCATTCAAGAAGGTCAAGGAGACCGGCGACGTCCAGAAAATTAAGGATGCCATCGAACCGATGACCCAGAAGGTGTACGCAATCTTCGGCAAGCTCTACCAGCAGACGCCTGAAGGCGCGCCGCAGGGCGGCCCCGATATGGGGCAGTCCGGCCCCGTGGAAAATGACGACGGGACTGTGAACACCGACTTTGATGTAGAGTAACCCACGTCTATTCAAAATCGCCTCGGCAGAGCGTGTAAAAACCCCTGCCGGGGCCTTTCGCAGAACTACGAAAAGCAGGTGAACTATGGCCAAACGCGACTATTATGAGGTCCTCGGCGTTCCCAAGGATGCGTCCGACGACGACATCAAAAAAGCATATCGGAAAAAGGCGAAGGAGAGCCATCCTGACCTGCATCCAAACGATCACAAAGCCGAAGAGCGTTTCAAGGAAATCAATGAAGCCAACGAGGTCTTGTCCGACGCTAAGAAGCGCGCGCAGTACGACCAGTTCGGCCACGACGGCCCCAACATGCAGGGCTTCGGTGGCGGTGCAGGCGGATTCCAGGGCTTTGACGGCTTTGGCGACATCAACGACATTTTCTCGTCGTTTTTTGGCGGCGGTATGGGCGGCAGAGGCTCTCGCAGAGACGGCCCCGTGCCCGGCGACGACCTGCGCTACGATATGACCATCACCTTTGAGGAAGCCGCCTTTGGCGTGCAGAAATCCTTCGAGTTTTACCGCAACGAAAACTGCGATACCTGCGGCGGCTCCGGCGCTAAGCCGGGAAGCACCACCAAAACCTGCCCCACCTGTAACGGCGCGGGCCAGGTGCGCTCAGGCGGGGGCTTTATGGTGACGGTGCATACCTGTCCCACCTGCCACGGCGAAGGCAAGATCGTATCTGAAAAATGCCAGGACTGCTCTGGCTCCGGCCGTGTGCGCAGAAAGCGCAAGGCGACCATCAAAGTTCCCGCGGGCATCAATCCGGGCCAGACAATCGTACTCAACGGCAACGGCGAGCCCGGCAAGCGCGGCGGCCCCAACGGTGACCTGTACGTGCGGATTTCCGTAAAGCCGCATCCCGTATTCAAACGCGACGGCACCACGCTGATGATGGAGTTGGATATCACCATGGTGCAGGCGGCGCTGGGCGCAGACATTGAAGTACCGACGCTCAAGGAACCTGTGAAGTACCGGATTCCCGAAGGCACGCAAAGCGGCACCGTATTCCGGTTGAAGGGTTACGGCATCCCGCACCTGCGCGGCTCTGGCAAGGGTGATTTGATGGTAACGGTGCGGGTGAATATCCCCAAAAAAATGACCAACAGACAGAAAGACCTGCTGCGGCAGTTTGCTTCTGCGGGCAAATCTTAATGTCATAGGCTTTTCTGTAGCGGAAAAGCCGTTTTCTATGGAGGGATTTTCAATGCAATGGATTGAAGCGGTCGTACATACAACCACTGCGGGCAGCGACCTTGTCAGCGATCTTTTGGTGCGCAACGGCGCGCTGGGAACGCAGGTCATGGATCGCAAGGACGTGGATGAGATCAAGCGCGGCGAAAGCGCATGGGAGCTGTTTGACGAGAAGCTGATCTCGGAAATGCCCAGAGACGTGCTGGTCAAGGGTTGGTTTTCCCAGGAGGATCAGAAAAAGCTTGATACGCTGGATGCGCAGCTTGGTACCCTCCGGGAGAAATCCCCCGGAATCGATATGGGCTTGCTGACCACAGACGTATCCGCCGTCGCCGACGACGATTGGGCGGAGAGCTGGAAACGCTATTATAAGCCGTTTCGTGTTGGCAATCGGCTGATTGTCAAACCGTCGTGGGAGCCCTTCAAGCCTGCCGGCAAGGATCTGATCATCGAGATCGATCCCGGCATGGCATTTGGCACCGGAACCCATGAAACCACGAATATGTGTATGATGCTGCTGGAAACCTATTTGGAACAGGATATGCGCGTCATGGACGTGGGAACGGGCAGCGGCATTCTGGCAATCGCGGCGGCGAAGCTTGGCGCGGCGCAGGTGCTGGGTATCGATGTGGATGCCGACGCTGTGAAAGTCGCTCAGGAGAATATCCGTCGAAACGGCGTGGAAAGCATTGTGACCGCCGTCAAGGGCGACATGGTACGCGGCGAAGCGATCGACTGCGATTTGGTTGTGGCCAACCTGGTCACAGGCGCGATTGCGATCCTGGCCGAACCGGTCAAGCGATATTTGCGTGTTGGCGGGTATTTCGTAGCCTCCGGCATTATCAGGGAACGCGAGAAGGACGCGCTGGATGCGATCACACAGGCCGGATTCGTGATTCTGGAACGTCTGGAACAGGGCGATTGGGTCGGGCTGTGCGCCAGGAGAATGGAATAAATGCACCGATGCGTTATCGACGCGGCGGCGCCGCCTGCGGTGGGGGATGCTGTCGCGCTCTCCCCGCAGGAGAGCGGCCATATGATCAAATCCCTGCGCATGAAGACGGGCGACCCGGTGCAGCTCATTGCGGCGGAACGCCTGTTTCTTGCAGCCATTGAGTCGGTTGAGGACGGGATTGTGCAGGTCCGGATCGTGGATGCGTTGCCATCACCCGAACCGGGTGTAAAAATCACGCTTATGCAGGGTCTCCCCAAAGCGGACAAGCTGGAATGGATCATCCAAAAGGCTACGGAGCTGGGCGTTTTCAGCATACTACCTGTGGAAATGTCGCGGTCGGTAGCCCGGATCGGCGAGAAGGAAGAAAAAAAGCGCGAACGCTACCAGCGCATCGCGCTGGAAGCTGCCAAGCAGGCCGGACGCGCGCATATACCGGATGTACTTCCGGCACTGCGCTTTCAGGACGCGATCAAAACCATGCAGGGAAAGGTTGTTTATGTTGCGTGGGAGGATGAAAACTCCCTGCGCCTGTCCCAGGCAATTGCCCAGGATCAGCCCGGAGAGATAACGATCGTGATCGGGCCGGAGGGCGGTATCGCAACGGATGAAATTGAGCAGTTGCTTGCGACCGGCGCGCAAACCGTAACGCTGGGCAGGCGCATTCTCCGCACAGAAACGGCTGGGCTTTGCGCGCTTGCGGCGGCCCTTACGGCGTTGGGGGAGATGTAATATGCCCAGGACCGTACGTTTTTATACGCTGGGCTGCAAGGTGAATCAGTACGATTCCGAGGCCATGCTCGAACGATTTTTGGAAAAGGGATATGTCGCCGCCAGGCAGGGCGAGGCGGCTGACGTGTATGTGGTGAACACCTGCATGGTGACCGGTACAGGCGAAAACAAAAGCATGCAGGCAGCGCGCCGTTTCAAGCGGCAGAACCCAAACGGTGAGCTGATTATTGCGGGCTGCCTGGCGCAAAGCAAGGGCGAAACCCTGCGCGATACCGGGGCACGGCTCGTGATCGGCACACAGTTCCGCGGTGAAATTGCCGAACTGTTTGAACAGGCGATTGCGGAAAACAGCCAGATCATCGCAGTCGACAGCCTGAGCCGCGCGGCGTTTGAACCGCTGTCCATCCACGGGCATCAGGGGCACACCCGCGCGCTGATGAAAATACAGGAGGGCTGCGACAACCGCTGCACCTTCTGCATTGTGCCTACGGTGCGCGGCGGTATCCGTTCCCGCACGCTTGCGGATATCCGCGTTGAGGCCGGAAGGCTCGCACAGGCAGGCTTCAAGGAGGTTGTTCTCACCGGCGTCCATCTGACAAGCTATGGGCGAGATCTGGAGGATCGGCCGTCGCTGCCCGATGCTATCCAGGCGGTTGCGCAGACGGACGGTATCGAGCGCATCCGGCTTGGCTCGCTGGAGCCCGTCATCGTGACCGATGCCTTTATCCGGGCGATTGCCAAGATTCCCAAGCTCTGCCCGCAGTTCCACCTGGCGCTGCAGTCCGGCAGTGATGCGGTATTGCGCCGCATGAAACGCCGCTACAATACCATGCAGTTTTTAACGGCTGCAAAACGGCTTGGGCAGGCGTTTGCGGATGTAGCGCTGACCACCGACATCATCGTCGGCTTTCCGGGTGAAACAGAGGAAGAGTTTCAGGAAACGGTCGACTTTTGCCGCAAGATCGGGTTTATGAAAATCCATGTGTTTCCCTATAGTCAGCGGGCGGGTACGCCTGCGGCAGTGATGGACGGTCAGGTTCCAAAACATGTCAAGGATGAACGTGTGCGCGAGCTGATCGCTGTAGGGGAGGCGCTGTCTGCCGATTACCGCAGCCGGATGCTACAAACCGTGCAGCCGGTGCTGATTGAAGAAAAGCAGCACGGCGGCCTCTATGCGGGGTATACGCCGCAGTATGTTCCGGTGGTCTGCGAAAAAGGAACAATCGGCGATATCATCCCGCTGCGGCTTACGAGCCTCACCAAAGAAGGAATGCGCGGCGAGCCCGCGAATGCATAATGCTAAAGGAGCTGAACGCAATGGATAACTGTCTGTTCTGTAAAATCATCAGCGGCGAGATTCCCTCCAAAAAAATCTACGAGGACGAGCTCACGTACGCGTTTCACGATATCAGCCCGCAGGCCAGGGTGCACGCGCTTGTCATTCCCAAAAGGCATGTTTCGGGGCTTTCGGCAGCAGATGAGCTGACCGATACGCAGCTTGCCGCATGCCTGCGCACCTGCCAAAAGGTCGCCGCGGAACTGGGGATTGAGGCAAGCGGATACCGTGTGGTGTCCAACTGCGGACCCGACGCCTGCCAGACGGTGAATCACCTGCATTTTCATGTGATCGGCGGCAATGAGATGTCCGCAAAGATGGCCTAGCGCATTCAAACAGTTAAAATCCCCGTAAAATGTAAATTCATGGTTGACGCAAAACGCGCAACGCTGTATAATCAATCAGTAACAGCCTGTTTTCTGTACGCCACATTGCGTGGAAAATCGGCGAGATGAGCGAGGGGAGGGATAGCAGTGTCCGAGGTACGTATCCGAGAAAATGAATCCCTGGAAAGCGCTCTGAAACGGTTTAAACGTCAATGTGCTAAGTCAGGTGTTTTGGCGGAGGCGCGTAAACGCGAACATTACGAAAAGCCCAGCGTGAAGCGCAAGAAAAAAGCCGAAGCCGCGCGTAAACGCAAATACTAGAATTAAAGAACCCTTCCCGGACTGCCGGGGAGGGCTTTTTATTTGTTTTGTTATCCGGCATATGATAATCGGTTGACAAAAGCTGGGTCTCGTGCTATTGTGCAACTAGGGTAAGTAATTCATTTATCATCCGTCTCGTGAAGCGAGGAGTCTTCTTGCAGTATGCCTTTGCCATAAAACCGCATGCGAACGCCCGCTACGCTCTTTCGATGGATAAGCTCGCCCTGATCGAAATGCAATGTATGTTGCATGCGCTGAACGCACAGGCAACCGTTACACAGGAAAAGCTCGCAGGTACGCGATTCATCTTGATTGAGACAGAACCCATAGACGAACAGGGATGGAGATGGCTCTCCGGCCATTCAGGCATTTGTTTTGCGGCTCTGAAGGACGGGGAATGGCTCAAGCCCCTTGAGCTTCGACAGGCTGCGTATATGGATGACGATCTCGCACAGGTGCTTAAGTACAAGGGGAAAACAAACCCGGACTTTACCCAGATGATGATTCACTGTGCCCTTGCAGCATCCGACTTTGCCTTCAGCTTAGATCCTTTACTGGTGCTGGACCCGCTCTGCGGCCGCGGAACCTCCCTCTTTTGCGCTTTGCAGGAGGGGCATCATGCGGCAGGCGTGGAGATCGACAAAAAGGCCGTTCACGAAGCGGATGCCTATTTCAAGCGCTATCTGCAATACCATCGCTATAAGCACAAGCGGGAAACGGGTTCCGCAACTCTGCCGGACAGCAATAGTGCGGCGGAGATTCGCTACGGCTTCGCCACCAGCGCCGACGCCTATAAGGCGGGGGATACCCGCAGCCTCCGGCTGTTCCAGGGCACTGCGGCGCTGGCAGACCGTATGGTCGGTGCCGAAAGCAGCCACCTGATCGTGTGCGATCTTCCCTACGGCGTGCAGCACGCGGCCAGAGACGACCAGGGCATGGCGACCATGCAGCGCTTGATGCACGACAGCTTTCCCGCATTTCGGCGGGCGCTGAAAACAGGCGGCGCGGCGGCAGTCTCGTTCAACACCTACACGCTCAGGCGGGAGGCCCTGTGCGAGGCAATGGGAAATGCAGGCCTCCGCGTACTTACCGACGCTCCATTCAACGATTTTTCTCACTGGGTGGAGCAGGCGGTCAACCGCGATATGGTGATCGCCGTAAAACGATAACCGGAAAACATAGTCTGGGCGGCGCTTTTTTCAGGCCGCAAGCACCGAATTTGAGGAGGAATTACAATTGTTGTCAAGCGATTTGCAAGCGATGACAGTCGTCCAGTTGCGCAAGCTGGCAAAGGAAAACAATATTAAACTGGCAGCCGGTGTTGACAAGGCGACGATCATCCAGAAGGTCGCCAAGGAGCTTGGCGTAAGCCATGCGCCTGCCGGCGGACAGAACGAGGCGCTGCAGGCTGCGCCCCTTGCGGCGGACGTAACATCCGTAGAGCCTAGGGGCGATCTGGCTGAAACATACCGTTCTGCCTACCAGCAGGTGCGACAGGCCCGTACAAACCTGATGAACAGACCCGGTCTGAAAAACACACTCAACAGGGAGCCGCAAGGCGTCAATCCCTCGCGCTTTGGCCCGCGGGCTAATTATTCCACACCCGCGCCCAGTACGGACAATGCATACGGCATGCGTCAGCCGGAACAGCCGCCGTTGCCCCAGAAAACCATCGACGGGTATAAGCTGGGCTACCGTGCCGCACAGCCGCGCGAGTACGGCAGGCAGGAGTACAGAAGCCCCAACCGCATGGAGTATCACCGCCCGATGTACCCGTCCGGGTCCAACACACACACGCCGCAGCCAAACCGCAACCCGGAAGTTTATTACAACGATGCCGTGTATAAACCGGTTCGCGATTCGAAAATTATCGAGAGCCTCGAAAACGGCGAAATTCCGGACGCCCTCCAGGCCCAGGAAGGCGAACCCGGGGAGGGCATTCTGGAGATTTTGCCGGACGGCTTTGGCTTTCTGCGCTCCCGGTCGCTTTTACCGGGCCGCAAGGATTTCTATGTATCGGTCGCCACCATCCGCCGTTATGATCTGCGGACGGGGGACTTCGTTGCGGGCAAGGTGCGTCCCGGCCGTGACCTGGATAAATTTGCGGCGCTGATGTACGTGGATACAATCAACGGAAAACCCTACGACGCGGAGGCGGAGCGTCCGCTGTTTGACGAGCTGACGGCAATTTACCCCAATCGGCGCATCAAGCTGGAGAGCTGCGGCACCGAAAGCAACTGGCCTATGCGCATCACCGATCTGATCGCGCCGATTGGCTTTGGGCAGCGGTCGATGATCGTCGCGCCGCCGGAAAGCGGCAAAACGATCATGATGCAGGAAATCTGCAAGGCAATCAAGCAAAACGATGAAGACGCCGTGCTGATGATGCTGCTGATCGACGAACGGCCCGAAGCGGTGACCGAGGTGCGCGACGCACTCGACGGCATTGCCGAGGTGTTCGCCACAACCTTTGATGAAGCGCCCGACGCGCAGACCCGCGTTGCCGATACCATGCTGGAACGCGCCCAGCGCCTGGTGGAGCAGGGCAAGAACGTCATCGTTCTGCTCGACAGCCTCACCAAGCTCACCCGCGCCTATCAGGCGGCGGCCACCCAGGGCAGCCGGACGATGACCAACACCGTGACGCCAACGGCGCTGGTGAAGCCAAAGCGCTTCTTCGGCGCGGCCCGCAACACCCGCGAGGGCGGCAGCCTGACGGTGATCGCGACCATACTGACCAATACCGGCTCGCGTGTGGACGACATCATTTTCGAGGAGTTCAAGGGAACGGCGAACATGACCCTGTGGCTGGATACGCCAGAGGCCAACGAGCCGATGTTCCCCGTGATTGATATGCGCAGGTCCGGCACCAAGCGGGAAGACATGCTTTTGGAGCCGGAGGCCATTGAAAGCCTGAAGGCTGTGCGCATGGTGCTGGGTTCGGCCACCAACCGCGAAGCGCTGGTGCAGCTGATCGACATGATGTCCAAAACCACCTGCAATGCCGATCTGTTCGTTCGGCTCAAGGACTGGGTTGCCCTCTGGGAGAAAAGCGGGTTTCTAGCAAAGAAATAAACAAATCAATCATGCCGCCCGGGCAACGGGCGGTTTTTTCATGCCTGCAATTTGATGCAGAGAAAATACAAAAAACAGGCATATATGCCCATAAGCATGGGGGAGAAGCGTTTCCCAAGCAAAGAATCGAGAAATTGTCAGAAAAATGTCAAGCGACAATTGACTTGCTTTACAAAATCAGATATCATGTTATTTGTGGGAGATTGCTGATTCTTTATCGGCAAGAAACGGAAATGGCCTCGCGTACAGGCAATACGACTGAAAAGGAGATACGGTTATGAAGTATGAGGTACTGCTGAAGCAAAAGATGAGTGGTGAGAGCTATGCAAAGCTTGAAGCGCTAAAAAACGACAAGGTAATGGATTTTGTCGGTTTTTTCACCGAACATTGCCAGCCGGAATCCATCTACGTATGTACAGATGATGAGAAGGACGTGCAGTATGTACGCGACCAGGCGCTGAAGCTGGGTGAGGAACAAACGCTTGCCCATTCCAAGCAGACCATCCACTGGGACGGTTATGGCGATCAGGGCCGTGATACCAAAAATACCAAGTTTATGGTCGTCAAGGAAAACCTTGAAAGCATGAAAGAATACGGCGCCGTGGAATACGAAGAAGGCTATGCGGAAATTCTGGAGATTTCCAAGGGCATCATGAAGGGCAAACAGGCCGTCGTGCTGTTCTTCTCCGAAGGCCCCACCCAAAGCCCCTTCACCATTCCCTGCGTGCAGTTTACCGACAGCTTCTACGTTGCCCACTCCGAGCATATTCTGTACCGTTCGGCGTATAGCCACTTTATGAAGATGAAGGATGCTGAAAAGGGCGACTTCTTCGAATTTATCCATTCCGCCGGCGAGCTGGACGAGAACAACAACACCAAGAACCTGGACAAGCGGCGCGTGTTCATGGATATGCAGAATAACAGGGTTTACTCCATGAATGCCCAATATGCGGGCAACTCCGTGGGCCTTAAAAAGCACTCCATGCGCCTTGCCATTGCCAAATCCGGCAAAGAGGGCTGGCTGTGCGAGCATATGTTCATCATGGCGGCAGTCAACGAAGATAAAAACCGTAAAACCTATTTTTCCGGCGCGTATCCCTCGGCCTGCGGCAAAACCTCAACCGCGATGATTCCCGGCGAGAAGATTGTCGGCGACGATATCGCCTATTTCCGCAACATCAACGGCGAATTCCGCGCCGTGAACGTGGAAGCGGGCATGTTCGGCATCATCCAGGACGTTAACGCCAAGGACGATCCCGTCATTTTCGAAAACCTGATGATCGACCAGGAAGTCATTTTCTCCAACGTCCTCATGGGTCCGGATAAAATGCCCTATTGGCTGGGCATGGGTGTGGAGACCCCGAAGGAAGGCCGCAATCACTTTGGCGCCTGGCACGAAGGCGTAACTGACGCCAAAGGCAACGTGGTGAAAGTCGCGCACGGCAACGCGCGCTACACCATGCGTCTGGATTACCTGGCCAACATCGACAAGGAAGGCTTTGAAGACAAGAACGGCGTCAAGATCGAGGGCGTGCTTTACGGCGGCCGCGACAGCGACACCACCGTTCCCGTAGAGGAGTCCCCCAACTGGAAGGACGGAATCCTGCTCAAGGCCTGCACGCTCGAATCCGAAACCACCAGCGCTACGCTGGGCGCCGAGGGCGTCCGCACCCCCAGCCCCATGGCCAACATGGACTTCGTTTCCTACCCGCTGGGCCGCTATACCATGAACAACATCAAGTTCGGCGAAGGCGTGAAGGATACCCCCAAAATCTTCTCCAACAACTATTTCATGCGCGGCGCGGACGGCAAGTTCGTGACCTCCAAGCTCGCCAAGAAGGTCTGGCTGCACTGGGCGGAAGGCCGTATCCACGGCGAATACGACGCCTACGAGACGCCCACCGGCAAGATTCCGATGTACGCCGACCTGAAAGCGCTGTTCAAGAAATACCTCAACGAGGATTTCACCGAGGAAACCTACACGTACCTGTTCACCTTCCGCTGCCAGAAGTGGGTGGAGAAGCTCGAACGCGCCAAAGCCTTCTTCAAGAAGATGGATGCTGCGACGCCCGCCGAGATTTTTGAATACTGGGATGCGACCATCGCCAAGATCAACGCCGCCAAGGACAAGTACGGCGACCAGATCAAACCCGGTGTTTATACCGCGTAGCGATTAAAGCATTTTTTTCCTACCACACAGATTGTGCCCGGATGCGCTCCCAGAGCGCATCCGGGTTTTTTTCTGCCGCGCCTGCAGCCATTCCAGATGGTTGTAAAAGATTGCAAACGCTGTCCATTTCTTTGTTTCAAGTGTTGGTATTATGGTGTAAATATGTTATAATCAAGGCTAATGGTTTGCCATTGAAAACGCAAATCATGTGGCATACATGCCCAGGATCACAAGGAGGACGGACGCTTGAAGAAATCACAACGCGGTATGATGGGCTATGTGGTGTTGATCGCCGCATTCATCCTGATCGCAATGGTATTGAATGGCGGTCTGGGTCAAACGGTGAATCTGCGAATTGAGTACCCCGCTCTGCTTACCGCGATCAAGGATGATCAGGTCAAAGCGGTGGCGATTCGCGGCACTTCCTTGGTCGGTTTATATAACGATACCAAAATCGCGTCGACCGACTTCCCCGACCGCAGATATGACTTTGAAACCACCATCGGTGCCGATTTTATCGAAACTGTACGCCAGATTACGGCAGACAAGCTTGGTAAACCGCTGGATGAGGTCAGCGTAAGCGACTTCTCCTTTGAGGTGCAGTATCGCGCGCCGCTGGTTACCCCCTGGTATGTGGATCTCCTACCGCTGCTGTTTATTGTTGCGCTCAGCATGGGGCTATGGTATTTCCTGATTATGCGCCAGGGCGGCGGCAACAATAAGGTGATGAACTTCGGCAAAAGCCGGGCACGCATGAGCGACCCGACAAAGGTGAAAGTAACCTTTAAGGATGTCGCAGGCGCCAAAGAGGAAAAAGAAGAGCTTGAGGAGATGGTCGATTTCCTCAAGAACCCTAAAGCATACATTGCCATGGGCGCTCGCATTCCCAAGGGCGTTCTGCTCGTAGGCCCTCCCGGAACCGGTAAAACGCTGCTTGCCAAGGCAGTCGCCGGGGAAGCCAACGCGCCGTTTTTCTCCATCAGCGGTTCGGACTTCGTGGAAATGTTCGTCGGCGTTGGCGCAAGCCGCGTTCGCGATCTGTTTGAACAGGCCAAGAAGGCAGCGCCCGCGATTATCTTCATCGACGAGATCGACGCTGTCGGCCGTCACCGTGGCGCAGGCCTAGACGGCGGG
>DAIOVG010000076.1:0-11952 GCA_036759125.1 Candidatus Limiplasma sp. | reverse complement strand
TGATGACATCGCAGCGGAAGCCAGCCACCCCGCGATCCAGCCAGAAACGCATGATATCCTTGACCTCCGCCATGACGCGCGGATTATGCCAGTTCAGGTCCGGCTGCTTTTTGTCAAACAGGTGCAGGTAATACTCCCCGCGCTTCTCATCCCAGGTCCAGGCCGGACCCATGAAAAAGCTCGTCCAGTTGTTGGGCGGGCTTCCATCCGCTTTGGCAGGCTTCCAGATGTAATAATCCGTGTAAGGCTCGATGCGGTCACGGCTTTTTTGAAACCATTCGTGCTCGTCCGAGGTGTGGTTGACGACCAGGTCCATGGTGATCTTGATATCTCTTTTTCCGGCTTCGGCAAGCAGGCGGTCCATATCTTGGAGCGTGCCGAACTTGGGATCGATGTCCTTGTAATCGCTGATGTCGTAGCCGTTATCGGCATCAGGCGAGGGGTATACCGGCGACAGCCAGAGCACGCCCACGCCGAGCTTTTGCAGCGCGTCCAGCCTGGAAATGATGCCCGGTATATCGCCGATTCCGTCGCCATTGGAATCCTGAAAGCTTCTGGGGTAGATCTGGTAAACAACCCTGTCCTTCCACCACTGCGTCATGCGGTTCTCCCCTACTTCGTATTGATGGGATATTGCTGCGGCTCCACGTACTGCTCGTACATTTCCTCCGTAACGCCTGCGTTTTGAATGATCCGGGAGTAGAACGTGCCGGAGCGCTTGACGGTGCGCTTCTGGGTTTGATAATCCACATGCACCAGCCCGAAACGCGCGCTTTCGCCCTCCAACCACTCAAAATTGTCCGTAAAGCACCAATGATAATAGCGTTTCACCGGCAGGCCGGACTTCACAAGCGCCTGTAAATGATCGTACAGGTAACGGGCGCGGAAGGCGTCGGCATTGTCGCAGGTACCGTTTTCGGTTATGTAGATGGGCAGCGGATGCAGGGCGTATAGCTTGCGCAGGCAATCCACGATTCCCTGTGGGTACACCTCCCAGCCCAGATCGTTCACCGGAGCGCCCTTGCGGGTGCCGCTCTGAAAACCGGAAACCGTGGTGCGGTTGTAGTAGTTCAGCGCGATGAAATCCCAGTACAGTCCCTTTTTGATGCCGCCAAGGTTGCGGATCGGCCAGCGGAACTTGCCCAGGATCATAGCTCTTGCGATTGCCGACTGGTAAAAACGGTCAATGAGGTAGGATACCAGGCGGTGCTTGAACTTATGCGGATTTTCCGGCTCGAACACGTGCATATTCATGGCAAAGCTGACGCGGGTATCGCTTGCGCCCATGCCCTTTTGCAGCGCGTGAATGAGCTGATAGGCCTGGACGTGTGCGACCGCAAGCACCGCCATGACCCGCGTGGTTTTCCGCAATTTCTTCTTCCCGGGCGGCCACTGGCCTAAATAAAACCCCAGCATCGCATACACGTTGGGCTCGTTGATGGTCAGGTACTCCTGCACATCCGTTCCGAACGCCTGCACCATTTTGGTCACAAAGCGCAGAAAATACTGGACGTTTTTGCGTTTTTCAAACGCGCCCATCTCCTCAAACCACGAGGGATTGGTAAAGTGGTGCAGCGTAACCAGCGGCCTGATGCCATGCTCGCTCAGCCAGCGAACCTCTTCCACATAACGGTCGATGGCCTTCTGGTCAAAGATGCCTTCCTCCGGCTCGATACGCGCCCATTCCACGCCGATGCGGGCTATTTGCATACCCATCTCGGCCATGAGCTGATCGTCGTCCCGCCAGCGGTTCCAGTGGTCGTTCGCGCGGGAGGGTGAGGAACCGTCCTTGATGTGCCCGGCTTTTGCCCAGTCCAACCAGCTGTGGTTCAGCTCTCCGCCCTCGATTTGCGTGGCCGCGCTGGCTGCGCCGAGTTCCATTCCATCCCGAAGCGTAAATGAAGCCATTTTGAACGCCTCCCGGTATTGTGTTGCTGTTTTGGTATTATACCATAGGTCGGTTGGTGCGTGAAGAAAAATGAGAAAAGCATGCCGCGTGGCAGCAAAAAGCCCCGCAGCCGGAAGGCTGCGGGGCTTGCGTTTGCTTGAATCCGGGATTATTCCATCACGGCGGCCCAATCGGTGGTTTCGCCGATGAAGATGCTCTTGATCTGTTCCATGGTCAGGGAGTTCACTTCGTTTTCGTTGTTCACGATCACGGCGATGCCGTCCATGGCGACCACATAAGGCGTGAGAACTTCCAGTTCGCTGTCCTTGAGCTCGCGGCTGGCCATACCCACATCGAAGGTGCCGTCCTTGGCGCCAGTCATGCCGACGGTGGAACCGCCGCCCTGCACCTCAACGTCAACCTTGCCGCCCTTGAGGGCTTCGTAGGCTTCTTCGAACTTCTGCATCAGGGGATACACGGAGGTGGAGCCGCCCACGGTGATTTTGCCTTCGACATCCGCGGGAGTGTACTCGCTGAAGCCCTGGGAGATGTAGCCCTCTTCCATGACAAGCGCCTGCGCTTCTTCAGAGAAGATGAAGGCGATGAAATCGGCAACCAGGGGGCTGACGTCGCCCTTGGTGGCGATGTTGAAGGGGCGGGCAAGCACATAGTCGCCGCTTAAAATGTTTTCAACAGTGGCGTCCACGCCTTCCACCTGCAAGGCCTTGACGGTATCGTTCAGGGAGCCCAGGGAGATATAGCCGATGGCGGTGGGGGTGCTTTCAACAGTGGTGATCACGGCTGCGGTGCCGCTTTCGATGATGGCTTCGATGTAGGTCTGGTCGCCGGCTTCCTTGGTTTCAACGCCGGTCAGCTCGACAAACGCGCCGCGGGTGCCGCTGCCCTCTTCACGGCTGATGACAATGATTTCGCTTGCCGCGAAAGCGGAAACAACGGACAGTACCATGACGAGTGCCAGGAGAATTCCTACGATTTTCTTCATTTTGTTCCATTCCTTTCAAATGCGTCCTCTCGGTTTACGTTGCCATTGTAAGGCGGCAATGTTAAGCGAAAATACTGTCTTGGTAAAGCTTATGTAAAATCGAATGTGACACGCTTGCGGCGCATTTCCCGATTTTACACGGAATTTACATTAGCCGTACGTATCCATAACATGGTCATACTATTCTTACATTCGTATGATTGTATTGCAGGCTTTGAAAGGATAGAACGGATGAAGCTGAACGAAAAAGCCATGCGCTGGGTCTTCACGGGGGCTGCGTTTGTCAGCGTAGCCGCGGTATTGTTGATCTGCGTTTACCTGTTTATGACCGGCATCCCCTTCTTTGGAAAAGTCAACATCCTGGAATTCCTCTCCGGCACCACTTGGAAACCGCTGCAGGACATATTCGGCATCCTGCCGATGATCGTTGGCAGCATTTACGTAACCGCCGGGGCCATTCTGCTGGGCGGGCCGATCGGAATTTTAGGCGGCGTTTACATGGCGCGGTTCTGCCCCAAAAAATTCCTGAATATTTTACAGCCGATGATCGCGCTGATGGCGGGCATCCCGTCGGTGGTATACGGGTTTTTCGGCATCCGCACGCTGGTGCCGTTTGTACGCAACACCTTCGGCGGCACGGGCTTCAGTATACTCACGGCCTCGCTGCTATTGGCGATGATGATACTGCCCACGATCATCCAGCTGACCTACTCATCCATCAAGGCCGTGCCGGAAAGTTACTTTGAAGGCAGTCTGGCGCTTGGCACCTCGGAGGAACGCAGCGTGTTCCGCGCGGTGCTCCCGGCGGCCAAGAGCGGCATCATGGCCGCGCTGGTGCTGGGCATCGGCCGCGCCATCGGCGAAACGATGGCTGTCGTCATGGTTGCGGGCAACCAGGCCAGAATGCCCGCCGGGATACTCAAGGGTATCCGGACGCTGACGACCAACATCGTAACCGAGATGGGCTATGCCGCCGACCTGCACCGCGAGGCGCTGATTGCAACCGGCGTGGTGCTGTTTGTTTTCATCCTACTCATTAACCTGCTATTCTCGCTTTTGAACAGGAGGACGGAATCATGAGCCACAATCCTGCCGCACCCAAGGATATGCATTGGAAGCAGCGCATCGCCGTGAAGGCCAAGGAGTGGAAGCTGCGCGTGATCCGACATCCGTTCTCGGCGCTTATCCGGCTCGTCACCTTCCTGAGCGTGCTGATCACCATGTTCCTGTTCTTCCAGGTAACGCTGAGCATCCTGGTGCAGGGCATCCCCAATCTCTCGTGGGACCTGTTCTCCTTCCAGTATACGACGGATAACCAAAGCCTGATGCCCTCGCTGATCAACACCTTCATCATAACGTTTATGTCGTTGTTCTTTGCCGTACCGGTCGGCATCGGCGCCGCGATTTTCCTCAGCGAGTATTCCAAACGCAACAGCGTTTTGGTCAAGGCCATCCGCGTCACGGCAGAAACGCTTGCCGGTATTCCCAGTATTATCTACGGCCTGTTCGGCATGGTGTTCTTCGTCATCGCGCTGGGAATGGGGATGTCGCTGATCGCGGGCGCGCTGACGCTGAGCCTGATGATCCTGCCGCTCATCATGCGTACCACCGAGGAAGCGCTTTTATCCGTGCCGGTCAGCTACCGCGAAGGCAGCTACGGGCTGGGGGCGGGCAAGCTGCGCACGGTATTCCGTATTGTGCTCCCGCCCGCCGCGCCGGGGATCCTCGCAGGTGTTGTGCTGTCCATCGGCCGCATTGTCGGCGAAACCGCCGCGCTGATCTTCACCGCGGGGACGGTCGCCAAGCTTGCCACCGGCATATCGTCGTCCGGCAGCACGCTGGCAGTGCACATGTATATGCTGGCCGGGGAGGGGCACTTCGTGGGCAAGGCTTACGCGGCGGCGTCAGTGCTGCTCGTGTTCGTTCTGGTGATGAACGGCTTATCCCGCCTGATTTCCCGCAGAATTGTGAAGGAGTAGACTATGTATAAAATCGAAACCAAAAATCTGGATCTGTTTTATGGTGATTTTCAAGCGCTCAAAAGCGTTGATCTCCAAATTCCGGAGCATGAGATCACGGCGTTCATCGGGCCGTCCGGTTGCGGAAAATCCACGCTGATCAAGACGCTCAACCGTATGAACGACCTGATCCCTAGCTGCCGGATAACAGGAAGTATCACGCTCGACGGCGAAGATATTTACGGAGATATGGACGTAAACAAGCTTCGCAAGCGCGTGGGGATGGTGTTTCAGAAACCCAACCCCTTCCCCATGAGCATCTACGATAATATCGCCTATGGCCCGCGCACCCATGGCATACGCCGCAAAGCGATGCTGGATGAGGTGGTGGAACGCTCCCTGCAGGATGCCGCCATTTGGGAAGAGGTCAAGGATCGCCTGCACAACAGCGCCTTGGGCCTGTCCGGCGGACAGCAGCAGCGCCTTTGCATCGCCAGGGCGCTGGCGGTTCAGCCGGAGGTGCTGCTGATGGATGAGCCCACCAGCGCGCTGGACCCCATTTCCACCGGAAAGATCGAAGAGCTGGCCGTAGAGCTGAAGGGAAAGTATACCATCGCTATCGTAACCCACAATATGCAGCAGGCGCTGCGCATCAGCGATACCACGGCGTTTTTCCTCCTGGGTGAGGTGATTGAATCCGGCGAGACCAAAAACCTGTTTACGATGCCCAGGGACAAGAGAACCGAAGATTACATCACAGGGAGGTTCGGATGATGAGAAAAAATCTTTTCGACGCACAGGTCGACGTGCTGAACCAGCAGATGATCGAAATGTGCGGCATGATTGAGAACACGCTGGAAGCCGCCAGTGATGTTTTGCAGAGCCTGGATAAAAAGCGCGCGGAGGAGATCATCGAGGGCGATTCGGTCATTGACCGCAAGGAGCGCGAAATTGAGAGCCTTTGCCTGCGGATGCTGCTCACCCGCCAGCCGGTTGCCCACGATTTGCGTGTGGTGTCCTCGGCGCTTAAAATGATCACCGATATGGAACGGATCGCCGATCATGCGGCCGATATTTCCGAGATCATCACGATGATCGATTACGAGATCAAGCAGCGGCCCGAGCATTTTCTGGCGATGTCCCGCACCGCGATTGATATGGTGCACCGCGCTGTGGATGCCTATGTGCGCCAGGACGTGGAGCTTGCCCGCGTTGTGATGGACGACGACGATATCGTGGATGCGCTTTTTGTGGAAGTCAAACAGGAGATTGCCAGCTATATGGCCAAGGATTCCAGCCGCAGCATCGAGGGCATGGATTTCCTGATGATCGCAAAATATTACGAACGGATCGGCGACCACGCGGTGAACATCGCCGAATGGGTGGAGTACTGCGTGACCGGCCTGTATAAAGGAGACGAGCTCAGGTGATCTATATTGTAGAAGATGATACCGGGGTCCGCGAACTGGAGCTCTACGCCTTAAAACAAGCAGGCTTTGAAGTGGAAGGCTTTGTAAACGCCGCGTCATTCCGCACGGCGATCAAGCAAAAGCTCCCCTCGCTGGTGCTTCTGGACGTCATGCTTCCGGGCGAAGACGGGGTCACCCTTTTACAGAGCCTGCGCCGCGAGCCCCGCACCAAGCGTTTGCCCATTATCCTGGTGACCGCCAAAGGCACCGAGATGGACAAGGTGCGCGGTCTGGACGCGGGCGCGGATGATTACCTGTCCAAACCCTTTGGCGTCATGGAGCTTTTAGCGCGGGTCAAAGCGCTGTTGCGCAGGAGCGAGGACGTGAAAACCGAGGCGGTCATCACCGTCGGCAGCCTGACGCTCGACCGGGAACGCCACCTGGTGCTGGCCGACGACGTGACCGTGGAGCTCACCCATATGGAGTTTGAGCTGCTGTCGTTTCTGATGACGCACGCGGGCAAGGCCGTCACGCGCAATATGCTTTTGGACGACGTTTGGGGCCTGAACTACGCGGGCGATACGCGCACCGTGGACGTGCACATCCGTTCCCTGCGCCTGAAGCTGAACCGCTGCGGAGAAATGATCCACACCGTACGTGGCGTGGGCTACAAACTGGAGGAAACGCCGTGAGGAGAAAGCTGTTTCGAAGCCTGGTCCTGTTCTCCATGCTTGTTTCGCTTCTGCTGTCGGTCCTTTTAATCGGCGGGATGTACATGTATTTCAGCAGCCAGCTGCAAGCCCAGCTGCGCACGGAGGCCGATGCGCTGTCCGCCATGCTGCGCAATCAAAGTGACCCGGCCGCCTACCTGCGCACCGGGATTTTTGTCAACCGCGTCACGCTGATTGATCCAAACGGCGTCGTCTTGTTTGACAATGCGGCCGATTCGGATGTGATGGAAAACCATGCCGACCGCCCGGAGATCGTCGAAGCGATGAGGACCGGTACGGGCAGCTCCAGCCGGTCGTCCGCAACCATCGGCGAAACGAGCGTTTACTATGCCGTGAAGCTTAACGATGCCTACATACTGCGCGTGGCCGGAGCGCTGAAAAGCGTATGGGTTACGGTCAGCGGCATGATCATATGGATTATCCTGGGCTTCTTCATTTCCACCATCCTCGCCTACCAGCTGGCCAAGCCCATTACCGCGTCCATCATCGGGCCGCTGAACAAAATCAACCTCGACGATCCCCTATTGTCCGATGCCTATGAGGAATTTTCCCCGATGCTTCGGCGCATGGACGCGCAAAATCGCCGCATTGCCGAACAGATGCGCGAGCAGAAGCGCCACCAGACCGAGCTCGCCACCATGCTGCGGGGCCTGCGCGAGGGCCTGATCGTGCTGGGCGAGGGGAACCGTATTCTGGTCATCAACCCCGCCGCGCGGCAGATACTCAACGCCGGGGACGGCAACCTGCTGCACAAGCCGCTTTTGGAAATCAACCGCAACGAGACGCTGATGCGCATCCTCTCCAACAATGGCGGGAGCGGCGAAATGCGCATTGCCGGGCGCACCTACCATGTGTCCTCCAGCCCCTCCGAGGGCGAGGTCGGCATCGTGCTGCTTTTGCAGGACATCACCGAAGCCCAGACCGCCGAGCAGAACCGTAAGCAGTTCACCGCCAACGTAAGCCACGAGCTGCGCACACCGCTGACGACCATTTCCGGCTACGCGGAGCTGTTGGAAACGGGGCTTGCCAAGCCGGAGGATACCGCGACGCTCGGCAGGAAAATCCATCAGGAAAGCCTGAGGCTGTTATCGCTGGTAGAGGACATTCTCCGCCTGTCCAAGCTCGACGAGGGCGTCACCAAGGTGAAGAATCCCGTGGAGCTGTATATGCTCACGCAAGCCTGCGCAAGCAAGCTGCGCGATTACGCGGAAAAATCCGGCGTCAGCCTCAATGTGGAGGGCGAGCAGACCATTGTGCTGGGCGACCGCACCCTGCTTGAGGAAATGATCATCAACTTGATTGATAACGCCATCAAATACAACAAAAAGTCCGGCAGCGTATCTGTGCTGGTCGGCACCAATGAGAATCAGCCCTTCATTACTGTCAAGGATACCGGCCTTGGCATCCCGCCCGAGCACCATCACCGGGTATTTGAACGCTTCTACCGGGTGGATTCCAGCCGCTCCAAGGAGACCGGAGGCACGGGTCTGGGCCTGTCGATCGTGAAAAACGGCGCGCAGCTGCATGGCGCCGCGGTGAGCCTGAAAAGCGAACCGGAGAAGGGCACGGAGATCACAATCCGCTTCCCTGCCGCGCAGGCGTAAGCCCTGTCAAAGCCTTCCAGATCGATGGGAGGCTTTTTCACTAGCAAGAAAGGCCATACCTGTGCTATAATAGCGTATCGCAACCAAGACGCACGTCGTTTCTCACCAAAGGAGGGGACTATTCCTTGGACGACCCTATAGGCAGTCAACTACTGCTTCAGTTCGTTCTGATCCTGATCAACGCATTCTTCGCAGCTACGGAGATCGCCGTTATATCTATCAACGAAAACAAAGTTCGAAAACAGGCCGAAGAAGGCGATAAGAAAGCCGCCATGATGCTCCGGCTGGCCGAATCCCCCAGTGATTTCCTGTCTACGATACAGGTTGCAATCACCCTGGGCGGATTTTTAGCAAGCGCGTTCGCCGCCAGCAACTTTGCGGGCCGCATCACAAGAGCTCTGATCTCAGGAGGATTTACCTTGCTATCGGAGCAGGTGATTTCCACCGTGTCCATGATCGTGGTAACAATCATCCTCAGCTATTTCACCCTGGTGCTTGGCGAACTTGCGCCAAAACGCATCGCCATGCAAAACCCCGAAAAGGTCGCCAGGCTCTCCAGCCGCGTCATCATCGTGGTGCAGGTGATTTTCAAGCCCATCGTGTGGCTCTTAAGCGTTTCCACCAACGGGATTTTGCGGCTTTTACGCATCAACCCCAACGCTGACAAATCCACCGTGACCGAGGAGGAAATCCGCCTCATGGTCGATATCGGCGGCGAGCGCGGCACCATACAGGAAGACGAACGCGAGATGATTGAAAACATCTTCGAGTTCAACAATATCACCGCCGAGTATGTGATGGTACACAGGATGGACGTCGTTGCCATCCACGTGGAGGATAGCTTTGAAGAGATCATCCAGACCATCCGCGAATCCGGCCTGAGCCGCTTCCCCGTATACGATGAGGATATCGACGATATTACCGGAATCCTGAACACACGCGATTTCCTGATGAACGCGCTGGACGAGCAGCAAAAATCCCTGCGGGAACTGCTGCGCCCCGCCTACCTGGTGCCCGAAACCGTACCCGCCGACGTGCTGTTCCGCGATATGCAGAAACAGAAGGTTCACATGGCGATCGTCGTGGACGAGTACGGCGGCATGAGCGGCATTGTGACCATGGAGGATCTCATTGAAGAGATCGTCGGCAACATTTACGACGAGTTCGACCCAGCGGAGGAGATCGAGGTTGTCAAGGTTGGCGATAACCTATGGCGCTGCGACGGCAGCGTAGAGCTGGAAACCCTTGCCGACGCCCTGGAGATCGAGCTGCCGCTGGACGAGGAATACGATACCCTCGGCGGCATGGTGTTCTCCTGTTTCAACACCATCCCCGAGGATGGCTCCACCCCCGAGGTAGATATCTACGGCCTGCATATCAAGGTGGAAGAGATCATCGACCACCGTTTGGAAAAGGCGCTGGTCTCCATTATCCCGCCCGCTCCGGCGGAAGATGATAAGGAGAAAGACAAGGACAGGGAAAAAGACAAGAACTGACAAAATCCCGTCCGGTTTCACAAATTTTGAAAAGTGCTTGCATTTTATAATACAATATAATACAATATGACCGAAATCAAACACTCGGAGGTAAAATTCATGTGCGGAATCGTCGGCTATATCGGCAATGAGGAGACTTGCCCCATCCTGATGGACGGACTGGAGCGGTTGAGCTACCGCGGTTATGACAGCGCCGGGGTTGCCGTACTGAGCAAAGATGGAAAGCTTCATATATCCAAAACCAGGGGACGGTTGGAAAACCTCGGTCTCCTTCTGGAGCAAAGCCCCCTGTACGGGCATATCGGCATCGGGCATACCCGCTGGGCCACCCACGGCGAGCCCAACGACGTGAACGCGCACCCGCATTTCAACAGCGCGCAAACGATTGCCATCGTGCATAACGGCATTATTGAAAACCACGCGCAGCTGAGAAAAGAGCTGACCGAAAAAGGCTGTGTCTTTGTATCGCAGACCGATACGGAGGTTGTGGCGCATCTGCTGTCCGAAATCTATGACGGCGACATGAAAGAGGCCCTGCTCAAAGCCACCCAAATGCTCAAGGGCAGTTACGCCCTTGGCGTGGTATGCGAACAGGAGCCCGATAAACTGTTCTGCACCCGCAACGAAAGTCCGCTGGTTGTAGGCCATCAGGACGGCAAAAGCTATATCGCCAGCGATATCCCCGCCATGCTCAGCCATACCCGCGACGTTATCTTCCTCAACGACCGGGAGGTCGCCGTACTAAGCGCCGACGGGATTGAGGTTGTGAATGCGGACGGCGAACCCGTTATCCACGAGCTGTACCACGTAACCTGGGACCTGAGCAATGCCGAAAAAAGCGGCTATCCGCATTTCATGCTCAAGGAGATCCACGAGCAGCCCACAGCGCTGCAGAATACCTACTCTCCGCGCCATAGCGCCGATGTGCACGACCACAGCTGGCTGCCTGTGACACCGCAGGAGGCCAAAGCGCTGCGCAAGATTACCATCGTCGCCTGCGGCACGGCCTACCATGCCGGCGTTTATGGCAAGTATGCCATTGAGAAGCTTGCCCGTGTGCCCGTGGAGGTCGACCTCGCCAGCGAGTACCGCTACAGGGGGCCGATGCTTTCGGACAACGAGATCTTCATTGCGATTTCCCAAAGCGGCGAGACCGCCGATACCCTGGCCGCGCTGCGCGAAGCCAAACGGCAGGGTGCCAAAACCCTGGTGATTTGCAACGTCGTCGGCTCCACCATCGCGCGCGAGGCGGGCGAGGAAAACACCCTGTTTACCTACGCCGGGCCGGAAATCGCCGTGGCAAGCACCAAGGCCTATTCCACGCAGGTGGAAACCCTGCTGCTGCTCGCGCTCGCCCTGGGCGATCTGCGCGGTACGCTGACAGAGGAAGAAATTAAAACCCTGCAGGCCGAAATCGCCGCCCTGCCCAAGAAGGCCGCGCTTGCCGTAGCCACCGAAGAGCAGCTGGTGAAGATCGCAGCCGAAGAATGCAGCAAAGGCCACGTGTTCTTTGTGGGCCGCGGGCTTGACTATGCTCTGTCGATGGAAGCGGCATTGAAGCTCAAGGAAGTCAGCTATATTTTCTCCGAAGCCTATGCCTCCGGCGAGCTCAAGCACGGCCCCATCGCGCTTTTGGAAGAAGGCCGTTTGGTGGTCACCGCCATCACCCAGCCGGATCTGCTGGACAAATCACTTTCCAACATTAAGGAGATCAAGGCGCGCGACGCGCAGGTGATGGCCATCTGCCGCGAGGACCTGAAAGACCAGGTTGCCCCGGAAGTTGACAAGCTGGTAATAATCCCGGCAGGCGACGATGTTGTGGCTCCGCTGCTGGCAATCATCCCGTTGCAGCTGTTTGCCTAC
>DAIOVG010000075.1:0-12014 GCA_036759125.1 Candidatus Limiplasma sp. | reverse complement strand
CCCGGCGCAGCACATTGTGGATGCGCTGGTCTGCTCCGCGCAGGACAGGTGCAACTACGCCTACGCGATTGACGATACCGACAAGCTCCGCCAGGCCGTTGCGCAGTGGTACCAAAGGCGCTACGGAGTCGCGCTGGACCCGGCCCATGAAATTACGTCGCTGCTGGGCTCTCAGGACGGGCTTGCGCATATCGCGTTTACCGTGATCGACGAGGGCGATACCATCCTGATTCCCGATCCGTGCTATCCGATTTTTAAGGACGGGCCTGTGCTTGCGGGCGCGCAGCCGTATATGATGCCCCAGAAGAAGGAAACCGGCTATCTGATCGACGTCCGGGATATCCCCCGTGTCGTGGCCGAGCGCGCCAAAATGATGATCGTCTCCTACCCCAACAACCCCACCGCCAGCGTAGCGCCGGACAGCCTGTACCGCGATGTAATCGCCTTTGCCAGGGAGTATAATATTGTGGTTGTGCACGACAACTCCTACAGCGAGCTGACGTTTGACGGGCATTGCTGCGGCAGTTTCCTGCGCCACCCCGGCGCCAAGGCTGTCGGGATTGAATTCAACTCCCTGTCCAAAACCTACGGACTGGCCGGTGCCAGAATCGGCTTTGCGGTGGGCAACCCGGCGGTGATCGGGAAGCTGAAAGCGCTGAAATCCAACATCGACTACGGCATGTTCCTCCCCCTGCAGGACGCGGCCATCGCCGCGATTACAGGCCCGCAGGACTGCGTTGCGGCTACGCGCGCCCAGTACCAGGCGCGGCGCGACCTGCTGGTGGACGGCCTTGGCAAGCTCGGCTGGGCTATTCATAAAAGCCCGGCGACCATGTTTTTGTGGGCGCGCCTGCCCGAGGGCTATACCGACAGCGTTGCGTTTACCCGCGCGCTGTTTGAGACGTCCGGCGTGCTCATGACCCCCGGAACGGCGTTCGGCGCTCAGGGTGAAGGCCATGTGCGCATCGCGCTAGTTGCGGATCAGAACGAGCTGACAAACGCAATCCGGCTGATTGAGACCTCCGGTATTCTCAAAGCGCATTCCGCCTGATCAAACACTGCAAACCAAAAGGCCTGCTGTCGTTTCCGACAGCAGGCCTTGTTTTGTTTCGCTATGGCACACATACCCAGCTTCCGCTGGTGAGGGCGCGGCTTTGCCGGCCATCCGCAAACCGCCAGGCATCACCCAAAACAATATTGCCCTGCAAGCCCTCCGGGGCTGAAACCGTAAGCTGCACCGATTTTCCCTTCCGCTCCCAGCGAACGCTGACCTTGCCCGCAGGGGTTTCATGCGAGCAGGCAACATGATCGAGCTGCGTCAGGAACACCGGCACCACATCCACCTGATTGAGCGACACGCGGATACCGCCGGGCACCCGGTAAAACCAGGCGCTCACATCGCCCCAGAAGTGGTGATCGCGGCTGTACTTGAACGTCGTATCGCCCTCCGGCATGAAGGCCTCCCACAGGGTTGTCGCGCCGCGCTCTACCCAGTTGCCGTAGGAAGGATAGTCCTTGCGGGTAATCATCCGGTAGGCCAGATCGCCTTCCCCGTGCTCTGCCAGCACATGGAATAGCACACGGCCGCCCAGAACCCCGACGTCCATATGGTCGTCCGCCGCGTGGATCAGCTCCAGCAGGCGCTGGAATGCCTGCGCCTCTTCCCGGGGCTCCAGCATGCCGTAGTAAAGCGCCATGGCCTGCGACGTTTGGCAGTTGCCATCCACCAGCATGGTATCGGCATCCAGCAAATGGCGGCGGAACGCGGCGCGGGTCTCCGCCAGCAAATCGGCGGCAAAGGCCTCCTCGCGTTTCAAGCCGACTGCGGCAAACATTTGCGCGGCCTTGTCTGCGATATCCGCCACCATGATGGTATCGGTCACGCGCAGCGGCGTGAGGTATTCCTCCGGCATGCGGCTGACCTGGCACCAGTCGCCAAGGCCGATGTGGTACAGGCCGTCCGGGTCGCGCCGCGTGCCGATGTATTGCAGGTAGCGCAGCATGGCATGAGCGTTCTCCGTTATCACAGCCGTATCCCAGCGATACCGGTAAATGTAATAGGGCAGATAGAATAAAACGCAATCCCATGCCGGGCCGTTGCCCCACGCAAATCCCCAGCCGCCGGTCGGCACGATACCCGGCAGAGCGCCCCGCTCATCCTGCGCCATGCGGATATTGGCAAGCCACTGGCGCAGGCTGCGTTCTGGTGCCAGGTTTAACAGCATTTGCTCGGCGGATAGCGCCGCGTCGGCCGTCCAGCCGTTCTTTTCCCGGTGGGGACAATCGTTGGGGAAGTAATGAAAGCAGGAAAGATCCGACCGCAGGGTGATCTCCTGAATTGTCTCCGCCATCGGATCGGAGCAGGCAAAGCTTCCGCGGGAGGAAAGCGCCGAGTGCGACTCCAGCAGCGTCAGCAGCGAGGGCTGCGCCTGTGCCTCATCAATGCCCTTCACCAGCACATAGCGAAACGCGTGATAGGCAAAGGTCGGCGTGTACTCCTCCGCCTCGCCGCCCCGGCAGTAGTAAATATCGCGCTGCAGGTTGCGCACCCGTTCAGTGTCCTCAAAATACAGATTGTTCATATCAAACAGGCCGTCGGTCAGGATCTCGCCGTGCAGCAGTTCAATGCGCTGCCCAGCACGTCCCTTGAGGCGCATACGGCATACGCCTGAAGTGACGATTCCGAAATCATACCGCCAGCCGCCGGGCTCGCGGGTGACGGATACCGGCTCCAGCTCGCGCAGCACGGTAATGGGTTCGCAGTCACATGGCGTCAGCCGCCCGGTGGGCCGCTGGCAGGGAATCGCCGGTTTCCAGGCAGAATCATCAAACCCTGGCGCGTTCCAGCCGGGCAGTTCCAGGCGCGCGTCGTACACCTCGCCCCAGTGGTAATCGTCCATCAGCACCGGCGACGGCGCGGTGGTAAACTGGCTGTCGGTTTCAATGCAGCGGTCTCCCACCGTCAGCTTGCAGCCAAAGCAGGGCGCGGCTGCCCAGGGGGCCTGGTCCATATTCCAGATATAGCCGCCGGGAGCGTTCTGCAGGCCATTGCCAAGCCAAACGCCCAAAACGTTCTCGCCCTCGCCTATCCAGGGCGAAAGATTGTATTGATCGGTATACACCAGATCGGTCGGCGCGCTGATGTAGGGGGCCAGCCGCCCCTTGGTGATGCGCGTGCCATTGCAGTAAAGCTCGTAAAAGCCAAGCCCGGTGATGGTCAGCTCCGCCGCGGCGCCCTTGCCGGCATGGAAAACCCGCCGGAAGTACGGCGCGGGAACCGGATGCTCAAAGGTTGTGCGATCAGCGCCTGCGTGGATAAACTTGAGTTCCATTTTCATGCCCTCCGTTATCAAAAAATCAGTTCTCTGTCCATATCCGTTCTCTCAACGCTTTACAGCGTATCGGAAGCGTTTCTTTATAAGGCTGCCATCATTCTCAGGCACAGCCGTTTGATGGGAGAAGAGATCCCCACTCATGTCACATGTATGTTCGACGTGATTCTCCGCGTACCTTTCCTGGCAGCTGCCAATCACTAAAAAGTTGTATTGATTGTCAGATTGTCCAAACAACACAACGATTCTGTGACTTCATCACAGAGGAAACGAGAGATTGCTGATACAGTAACAAAGTTCATATCGCTTTGGATATGATTTACAGCGAATAAAAAGCAACACATGACGGAGGATGGCTTCATGGCAAACTTTTTCGGCTTATTCGACAATAGCGAACCGGCATCTGGCAAACCCCTGCAAGATAGAGTACTCGTCGTGAATAAACACCGCTGCCCCGAGAACCACCCCTGCCCGTCCATCCGCGTGTGTCCGGTTGGCGCGCTCAAGCAAACCGGCTACGCCGCGCCGACGGTAGACGCAAGCAAATGCACCAAGTGCGGCCGCTGCGTAAAGTACTGCCCCATGCGCGCCATCTCACTGGAGTAATCCGGTACACTTAAAACATACGCTCTCCATCTCCCGCGGCAATTTGCCGCGGGTTTTGTTTTCAGTTTGTTCATCCGGGTTTCAGCCCTGTTTCAGGCGTGGCAGGTATACCTGTTGCGTACACCAGGCAGAAAGGCGGCCGCACGATGAGCTGGATACGCAAACCGTTTCGCTATGCAATACTCTTTACCTGCATCCTTGTGCTTGGCAGCGCGTTTGTGATGCTGGATACCTTTGTGATCCCGCACACGGGTCAGGCAGTCGCCTTGGCATCCTCCGCAAATACTCAGGCACAGATAGCAGATGCGCCCGCCCAACCCGACACGGGCGTGCTGATTACGGATACCTCCTATATGGATGGCAACCTTCACATCACCATCGAAACCATGTATGTGGACAATACTGCGGTATACATCGCCGATATTCAGGTTTCTGATGCGGTCAGCCTGAAAACTGCGCTGGCCAACAACCTATTCGGGCGCAATATTAAGCAGACGACGTCCGATATGGCTGAGAACAATCATGCCATCCTGGCCATCAACGGTGATTACTACGGCTTTCGCAACGACGGTTATGTAATACGCAACGGCGTGCTTTACCGGGATGTTGCCGGAAACCGTCAGGACCTGGTGATCGATGCGGACGGGAATTTCTATATCATCGAAGAAAGCGAAATCAGCGCGCAGGAGCTTCTGGCGGCGGGCGCGTGGCAGGTGCTGTCGTTCGGCCCGGCGCTAATCAACAACGGTGTCATCGCTGTATCCTATAACAGCGAGGTAAACCAGTCCATGACCAGCAACCCCAGAACCGCCATCGGACAGGTATCAGCCCTGCATTACATCGTGATCGTGTCCGACGGGCGGACCTCCCAGAGCGACGGCCTGACACTGTATGCGCTGGCAACACTAATGAAAGATCTTGGCTGTACCGTAGCCTACAACCTGGATGGCGGCGGATCGTCCACACTGTGGTTCAACGGCGAGGTCATCAACAACCCAACGGACGGGCGAAGCGACGGTGAACGGAAGGTGTCGGACATTGTTTACTTCTGACAAGCGCTGCAGACTGGCAGGGAAAGCCGCGATCGCTTACCTCGCGGTCAGTATCCTGAGCGTCCTGCTGAACCTGGGTTATGCGCAATTTGCACATGGCGTAAGCTCGCCGTCGATGTCGTTGTTGTTCCTGTACTCGCTGCTGGGCGGCACGCTGGTGTTTTCGCTTCTGTGGTTTTTTGCCCCTGAAGCTGCCTATATACCGCATTCCCGGTTATTCTTCAACCTCTACAATTCCGGCATCGCAGCCCTGATGACCGGAAGCCTGCTCAAAGGAGTGATGGACATCGCAGGCACCTCAACCCCCTATATGATTGTTTACCGGCTGCTGGGCTGGCTGCTCGTGGGCATTTCCCTCACAGGTTTCATCGGCCTGCATGGTGCCCGCGAGCGGCACAGCAGCACAAGCGCCAAGGCCTATCCCGATTCCTGATTTGACAGTCCCGCGCGCGCACCCTAGAATGTTGGAGGACGATCAAAGCGCCGCCATGACGGCGCAGAGGGGTATGGGATGAGAATACTGATCGACGCGGACGGATGCCCGGTGGTGGATATCGCCATTGCCTGTGCCCGAAAGCATAGCGTACAAGTGCTGCTGATCTGCGATACGGCGCATTTTTTTGAACGGGACGGCGCGCAGACCATTACCGTATCCAAAGGCGCGGACAGCGCGGATTTCCGCCTGGTCAATATGATCAGCAGGGGCGACCTGGTTATCACCCAGGATTACGGCCTGGCGGCCATGGCGCTGGCCAAGCAGGCCATTGTGCTAAACCAGGACGGCATGCGCTACACGCCAGACAATATCGACGCGCTGCTCCTGGCGCGGCACACCGCCCGCAAGATACGCCAGGGCGGCGGCCGCCTGAAAGGCCCGCCAAAACGCACCAGGGACAAGGATGAAGCGTTCAAAGCCGCGTTGTGCTCCCTGTTATCATAGTTTACATCATCTATACCGATGCGCCGGAAGCTCCGGCGCATCGTGTGGTATAATGATGAGACGTGAAGGCCACGACGTACTGCCTGATGTTTAACAGAGAAGGACAGCTTAACGATGCGCAAAGAAACCCATTCGGTATTTGCAGACTATACACAGTCGTTATCAACTGCCGAAGGTGAGGCGTTGTCCGCCTTTTTTGCGGACTACTCCCAGCATAACTTTTTGCACAAAACCGAAAAAGCGCTGATGCGCAAAGATTTTGAAAATGCGCTCCTGTGTTACGCTTCCCTGGGTGTAACACTTGAGGACGCGCTCAAGCGGCTTGCCATCAGCAACCTGGGCAGCTTCTATGCCCGCCCCTCGCTGCGGTGGTTTCCGCTGGACAATGCCGCCAAAATTTATCCGTTTTCCATGACGCACGGGCGTATGGCGGTGTACCGACTTTCGGTATACCTTACGGGCAACGTTCTGCCCGACATACTCCAGATTGCGCTATCGTTTACCATCAAGCGCTTTCCAAGCTTTGCTACCACCGTGAAAAAGGGCTTTTTCTGGCACTATCTGGACACCTCCAAGCGAAGGTACTCTCTGGAGCCGGAGCTGAGCGTACCCTGCAAGCCCCTGAAGGTCGCCCGCAGCGGATCGCAGTCGTTTCGCGTTCTGTACTATAAAAACCGCGTCAGCATCGAGTTTTTTCACATCCTGGCGGACGGCTCCGGCGGGATGGTGTTTCTCAAAACCCTGATGGCGGAGTACCTGCGCCTGCTGGGCATCGAATCCGGCGAAGAAGCCGGTACGCTGGACATCAACGAAACGCCGTCGCCGCGTGAGCTTGCCGACGCTTTTCCCATGGTGCAGCAAACCGAAAAGATTTCTGGATTTGTCAACCGGCCGGCCGTACAGATGAGCGGTAAGCTCTGCCGGCAAAGCCCCTGCCGTGTGTTGCATTTTAAAATGGACGCGGGCACCCTGCGCGCCGCGGCCAAGCGCTACGGCGCGACCGTGACCTCGTACCTTTTGGCGCTGATTTTTATCGCGGGACGGCAGGCGACCGACGAGCAAAGCGGCACCATGCGTGTGCAAGTGCCGGTGAATATGCGGAAGTTCTACCCATCCAAAACCCTGCGGAATTTTTCCATGTACTGCGGCATCCAGCTGCCGATTCAGGAGATTGAAGATGTGGAATCGGTCGCAGGCGAAATCACTAAGCAGCTGGCCGAGAAGGCGTCCCGAAGCGCCATGAGCGAAATGGTCACGGCGGCGGCGCGCATCGTTTCCTCGCTTCGGTTCATACCGCTGTTCATCAAAACCCCCGCGGTGAAGCTGGTCAGCGGCTTTTTGAGCGACAGGCTATTCTCCACCACGCTATCCAACCTCGGCGTCGTCCACATGCCGCCGGAGCTTGCTAGCCATGTGGAGAGCATGGACATGGTCATGGGCCCGTCCGCAACCAACCGAGCCGCCTGCTCGCTGGTCACGTTTGGCAACGTCGCCATGCTTTCGATCACCAAATCAACCGTCGATCCGTCCTTTGAAGAAGCGCTGTACGGCCTGCTGACGGCCGATGCCGTTATGATGACCGTGGAGGGAACCGCCCTGTATGAAGATTGACATCACCTACCCGGAGCGCACGGAAAAAGCCATTCACAGAGGCCGGGTGATCCGGTACGCCCGCGGGCCGTTTCTGCTGGCCGCGTACCTGTGCCCGGTGTTCAACATTTATTTCGGCGGAAGCGCATGGAGCGTCGTGGTGCTTTGGGCGCTGTTTATGGCCTGGACGCTGCTGCTTTCCCCCGATCTGGTGGAGTACAACCGCATCAGCCAGACGATCAAAACGGTGGAATACTCCTGCGTTCTGATGATCCTGATCGACATCTTCCTCTCCCCCGGCTGGGCGGTGGACGTCGTGTTTATCGTGCTGTTTTCCGCGCTGATCCTGACAGCCATACTGTTTTTTTCCGATTTCAACCGGCAAAAGCAAAATATGCTGCCGATGCTTTTATTCACCGCGATCACCCTCGCGGCGTCGATCATCGGCCTGACGCTATGGAAGGGCAAGGCGATGTGGCCCGCGCTGCTGGCAGGGCTTTTATCCCTGGCGCTGATGGCGGCATGCTATTCGGTATTGGGCCGGGACTTTCTGATGGAATTCAAAAAGCGTTTTCATACGAAGTAACAGCAATCAAGAAACCCCCGCCCTGTATGTACCGGGCGGGGGTGTTGTAATACTATATGCCGCTTCGCATTGACAGGTCTAAAAAATCAGCTCGTCCTTCACCTTGTGGGCTTCGGCGGTCAGAAGGTCCAGCTCTGCGGGCGAGAGCGGGTTTTGCAGGCAGGCGTCGATATGGTTGATCATGAAGCGCTGGTGGGTGATGTTGCCGGGAGGGATAAGGGTTGCCGCGCCCTTGTACAGGCTGTACTTCATCGCGGCGACGGCCAGCTCCTCATCACCGCAGATCGGCCTGCACCAGCTTTTGGGGTACTCGCGCGTTTCGCCCTCGCGCCATTTGCGCGCGATCAGCGTTTTGATGGCGAGCAGGCCGATGCCGCGCTCCTTCACGGCGGCGGCGATGCGGTTGCCCCAGCCGGTATTCAGGCCCAGCGCCCAGTTCATCGGGAACATGACGGTATCAAAATCATAGTGCTCCAGGCAGGCAAGCGCTACCTCCTCGTTATGGGCGGAAAAGCCGATATGGCGGATCAGCCCTTCGCGCTTTGCCCATAAAAATGCCTCCATCGCCCCGCCGGGGCCGAAGACCTGCTCCACATCCTGCGGCGTGGTCATTGCGTGGAGCTGGTACACGTCAAAGTACTCGCTGCCCAGGCGCATCAGGGAGTGCAACAGCTCCTCCCGGGCCGCTTCGGCATCCCGTTTTTGGGTTTTGCAGGCCAGATAGATGTTTTGCCGGTAGGGTTTCAGGGCGGGGGCCAGGCGTTCTTCCGCGTTGCCGTAGGAGGGGGATACGTCGAAATAGTTCACACCCGCTTCCACGGCATAGGCGGTAAAACGGGCAGCGTCCTGGGGCGTTTCATCCATGTTGACAATGCCGGCAAACGCGACGGCACTGACCTTCAGACCGGTTTTCCCAAGCATGTTGTGTTGCATGGCTTTGTCCTCCCTGCCGCAAGCGGCATTGTTACTGGTTTTCGTAGATGCCGACGATCTCGCCGATATAGATGTAGTGGAAATCCTTGTTTGGGTAGTTGGTGCTAATGAGATCCATGTCCACAAAATTCTCCGGGGTCATCCGTTCGCAGAAGAGCTTTTTGCACACGATGGCGGTTTTCCCCTCCCGGAAGGTCGGCTGCCCGCCGACGGTCTCCACATGGAAACCGACCTCCTGAATCTTGTCGCCGTCGCGGCCGGACTTGGTGCCCAGCACAGCGAGTTCCTTTTTGTAGCCGTCAAACAGCGTAAAGGTGAAGTATTCGCTGCCTTCTACAAATTCCCGCGTGTAACGCTGGGGGCGGATGTAAACGGTCACCACGCATTTGCTCCACAGCACGCCGATGCCGCCCCAGCTGGCAGTCATGGTGTTGACCCTGCCGTCCTTTTGGGCAGTGATCAGCGCCCACTTCTCGCCGATGGCCTCAAAGGGTTTGATGGCATAAGACCCGATATTGACTTCCTGATAGCTCATATTGCTCAGTCTCCTTTTCTCTAGTTTACCACAGGTTTCCGCGCCCACCAGGTGTTGCTTTGATAGGGCCGAAAGCCGATGGCGTAGTAAAACTGCTGTGAGGAGCCCACGAAGGCGCGCTTTGCGCCAAGCTGTGCGCAGCGGCGCAGCCCCTCAAGCACCGCGGCGCGGCCAAGCCCCAGCTTGCGGTAGGCCGGGTCGGTGGCTACGGGCTCAACAAGCGCCGACTGCGATGCAGCATCCTGCCACATGCCGCAGTAGGAGACGAAATCGCCGTTTGGGGCGACGACCGCGATTTTCAGATCCGGATTGACGCCAGGGCGCTCGAACTCCTTTGCAAAATGCTCGTTCATCACAAACGGACCTTCGCCGTCCTGCTCGTGGTTGAATCCCCTCCAAAGCACCTGGCCGTAGCGGTACAGGTCATAGGTTTCCCGCATGCTGGTGACGCGGAAGCCTTCGGGCAGAGTGTAGCGGAAGTCGCCCGTTTCCAAATCAAACAGCGCTTCCTGCTCCCTGTCCTGCGTGGCGATATACCCCCTGCGCATGGCCGCGCCTTGCAGCGGAAGGTGCCCGTCGCGGATCAGCACGGCAAACTTGCCGCCTTTTACAAGCGCGGTTTCCGCATAGCCCAGCATCTCGTCCCAAAGATACGCGTATCCGGGCAATGCGGGCAGGTACGCGCCGCCCAGGCTGCAATCGTAGGTCGCGGCGGCGACAATCTCTCCGTGATCCGCCCACAGGCCGATCTTCGATAAGCCGCTGGAATCAAGGTGCGAATGCGTGATCATCCAGTCCCAGCGGCCGAAGTGATAATTGCTGTCGTCCAGCTGTATCAGAAAATGCCGAAGCGCCAAATAATCCTCACCAAACAGAGGCTCTGGATTGTAGGTGCGAAAAATAACGGCCATATTGCCCTCCCGGTCGTCGAAGGCTGTTTCTTTGCTTCCATCGTAACAAACCAGGGCAGGTTCGTCAATCCCGATTCTGTTTGTGCCGTTGGCGCAGGTTTGGTATAATCGGTATATGAAAGCACAGTGAATCCTGAATTGAAAAGGAGCAAACCCTATGGAAAAACGCGCCTGGAAAGCCCTGCTCAAGCCCGGCATGAAGGCCGAGTATATCAAGCGGCATGATGAGATCTGGCCGGAGATGACAGAGGTGCTCAAAGCGGCCGGGATATGCAACTATACGATCTGGAATATCGGAGACGAGCTGTTTGGCTACTATGAATGCGAAAAGGGCGTGGCCTACGCCGAAAAGGTGCAGGCGGAAAGCCCCGTGGTTGCCCGCTGGAACGTGCACATGGCCGGATTGATGGACATGGTTCGGGATGAAACCGGTGCGGCCGCAAGGCTTGAGAACGTGTTCATGCTGGATTGACGGCAGGTGATTTTCGAGTATATCCAGGAGTTCCACACAAAAGACCGCGTAATACGCGGTCTTTTGTGTGGAACAGGTATAAAACCATATGTTAAATCATTACAAGGATTCCCAAGGGGGTTTTATTGATCATTCATGACCAGCATCTCGTCCGCAGCAAGGCAGAAGGGGATATTTTTTTGGTTCACAGTAACACAGCCCTGCTGCGGGCGATCCGTTTGGTTGGCGAGCACGATCTTCCCGGCCTTGGGATACCATGCGCAGTCCACTTTGGCGGTATCGGTCACAGCCTCGATCTGGGCATGTCCCCAGAGCAGGTTGAGCAACAGGCGTGCGTTTCCCGGGCTGAACCGCCACCCGCCCGCGTATATCCCCTGTCCCTTGCCAAACGCACGGCGCGTAAGGGCGAGCTTGCCCCCGTCTGCCAGCCAGACCTCGGTTTCGGGCCCTGTCAGGTAGGCTGAGGGATGCGCAGGAACCGATACATCAGTATCGCCGACAAACATGGGCGTCTGTACGCTGTACTGCCAGAGCCCATGATTGCTGTGCTCGCCGATGTTCACGCCCAGCACCTGCGCCATACGCAGCGTATCGGCGTAGCCCTCCACAGCGGACGGCTCGTTGACGCCCAGAAAGGTGCCGCCGCCATGGACAAACGCTGTCACCGCTTCCACGACCGCCGTATCCCGCCACAGCTCGCCGCCGCTCCACGCGGTACCCCTGCGCCCGGCGCAGATCACCGCGTCCATGCCTTGCAGCGCGCCGCGCTTCACATCGTCAAACCCAATAAAGGTGACCTCAACGGGCAGTCCGGCCAGGCACTCGATGATGTGCATCAGGTCATGGTCGGCCGATTCGTGGAAATGCCCGGACAGCGTCCAGGTGCGCAGCTTCCCCCAGGCGGTCAACACAGCGACCTTGCAGGGAACCGTATACACATCCCCTGCCTGGTGCAGGGCTTTGATGGTCCGGAATTCGCCCGCGATGGCTTCAACGCAATCCACAAACTCAGGGTAGCCCTCTACCAGATGCAGATATCCGCCCAGGCCGATGCGCT
>DAIOVG010000074.1:0-12162 GCA_036759125.1 Candidatus Limiplasma sp. | reverse complement strand
CTATCCGCCTGAGCCGCGCGGTGATCCGCAACATCAAGCAAAACCTGTTTTGGGCATTCTTCTATAACGTCATCGGCATTCCCGTTGCGGCGGGGCTTTTATACCCGTTCTTCGGGATTACGCTGAGCCCGATGATAGCGGCCGCGGCGATGAGCCTGAGCTCCGTGACCGTCGTAACCAACGCACTCAGGCTGAAACGATTTACCACGGAAAACCGAAAGGAGATCACTATGGACAATTTTACTGGAAACATGCACCCCCTGGTTAATTTCAAAGCCGCGGATGATACCCACGGGCAGGACAGGGATTCCAAAACCCTGACTATGCACATTGACGGTATGAACTGCAACCACTGCAAAAAGGCGGTTGAAGAGGCCCTGCGCAGCGTTCCCGGCGTTGCCAGCGCACAGGTGGACCTGGACAAGCAGGCCGCCGAAGTGACGCTGGGCAAGACCCTGCCGGAGGCATTGCTGATTCAGGCTGTCGAAGGCGCGGGCTACTCCGTTCGCGGCATTTCTTGACTTACACCTCTCTGTTCCACTATACTTTAGTAGTGTAGTGGAACAGAGAGGAAGTGAAGCCCATGATGAATAAGACCCCTTTTGACCGGCTTGTGGAGTATTCAACGGATAACGAGCAGGCCGTGGTTCGGGGCGCGACGATCGACAAGGAACTGTATTCCAAGTACGGCGTCAAACGCGGACTTCGCGATGAAAACGGCAAAGGCGTTCTCGCGGGACTGACGAACATTTCGGAGATTCAAGGCCGAGCGGAGGTAAACGGCGAGCTGAAACAAGCCGACGGCCGCCTTTGGTACAGGGGATACGACATTATCGATCTCGTCAACGGCGTCATCCGCGAATCCCGTTTTGGATTTGAGGAGATCACCTATTTGCTGTTGTATGGCGAGCTGCCGGACAAGGCAAGACTGCAGGAGTTTACCGGTCTGATGGCCGAAAACCGCTACCTGCCGACCAATTTCGTGCGGGACGTGGTCATGAAGGCGCCCAGCGCCGACATGATGAACTCCCTAAGCCGAAGCGTGCTGACGCTTGCCAGCTATGATTCCAACCCGTCGGACCTGTCCGTCAGCAATACGCTGCGCCAGTGCCTGCGGCTGATCGCGGTTTTCCCGATGCTGGCCGTGTACGGTTATCATGCGTTTAACCATTACGAGCAGGACCAGAGCATGTACATTCACCGTCCCGATCCCTCGCTTTCGGCGGCGGAAAACCTGCTGCATATGCTGCGCCCGGATATGAAGTACACGGCGCTGGAAGCGCAGGTGCTGGATCTGGCGCTGATTTTGCATATGGAGCACGGCGGCGGCAACAACTCATCCTTCACCACCCATGTGGTGACCTCGTCCGGGACCGATACCTATTCTGCCATCGCCGCGGCATTGGCAAGCCTGAAAGGGCCCAAGCACGGCGGCGCGAATATCAAGGTCGTACAGATGATGGAGGACCTGAAGAAAAATGTAACCGACCTCACCGACGAGGAAGCGGTGGAAGCCTACCTGATCAAGCTTTTGCATAAGGAAGCCTTTGATCAGAAGGGCCTCATCTACGGCATCGGCCACGCGGTGTATTCCGTCAGCGATCCGCGCGCGCGGGTGTTTAAATCATTTGTGGAAGAATTGTGCAATGAAAAGTGCCACCATGAAGAGTACGCCCTGTATTCCATGGTGGAGCGGCTTGCCCCCAAGGTTATCACCAGTGAGCGACGCATCTACAAGGGTGTCAGCGCGAACGTGGACTTTTTCAGCGGGCTGGTTTACTCGATGCTTGGCATCCCCGAGGAGATGTTCACGCCGATCTTCGCCATCGCGCGTATCGTCGGCTGGAGCGCGCACCGCATGGAAGAGCTCATCAATATGGATAAAATCATCCGCCCTGCCTACATGGCCGTGTTCCCAAGGCGCGACTACAAAGCGCTGGATGAGCGCGAATAAGAGCTGATGGAATACCGCGGCCTTTCGGAAAGCGAAATCACCCGCGACCTGTTTTTGAGCTTTACACACCGCCAAACCGTACGCGAATGCTGGCGGTACGTGGACGGCGAATGGGTGATACGCAGCGATCCGTTTGTGGACGACTGGGATGAGAAGGACTACGAAAAACTGATACGGGATCTGCGAGCTACCATAGCCGCACAGGGCTTCGTGTCCGGTGCGTTTCAAAACGGCTTGCTGAAAGGCTTTGCAGCCGTGAAGGCAGGTTTGATGGGAAGCCGCAGAGAGTATCTGGATCTCGCCAGCATTCACGTATCGCAGGATATGCGCGGGCAGGGAATCGGGCGCGGGCTGTTCACCCTGGCCAAAGACTGGGCGAGGGCGCACGGCGCGAAAAAGCTTTATATCTCCGCGCATTCGGCTGTGGAAACACAGGCCTTTTACCGGGCAATGGGCTGTGTGGAAGCGCAGGAGTACGATGCCGGGCATGTGCGCCTGGAGCCCTGCGACTGCCAGATGGAATGCGAACTGTAAGCGAATCAAAAACACCGCCGGATGATCCGGCGGTGTTTTAAATTAATTTTCTTACTGCTTCCGGCTCGATTTATCCTTGTACATCAGCTGGTCCGCGATCTGTATCAGCTCCGCCACATCATACCCGCTGTTCTGCTCCACGTAGACGATGCCGAAGCTAAGCGCGGTCACATAGGGCTTGCCATGGGAGTAGTTATACAGGGTTTGCTCAATGCGCCGCATATAGGAGTTTCCGATATCCAGCGTGGACTCCAGAATCACAAAGAATTCGTCCCCACCGAAGCGGCAGACAAAATCCTCGTAATTCGCGTTGGACAAAAGCACCTTGGATACGTCCTTGAGCACCTGATCGCCAATGTTGTGACCGTAGATATCGTTGATTTTTTTGAAGCCGTTTACGTCGATCATAATAGCGGTAAACGGTTCCTGCGAACGCAGCTTGAACTGCAGCCTATTTTCCAGCTGCGCGCGTGAGTGCAGCATCGTCAGCGGATCCTTTTGCAGCTCATGCCGCTCCATCAGCAAAAACGTGATAAACGCCGCAAGCGCATAGCCCGGAACGCCAAGGGATAATCCGAAAAACGCCATCTGCAACACGGTTCCTGTAATGGGAACCAGCGTCAGCACCAGGATGACCTGTGTGATCCGGCCCGTGATCATCTGCCGGTTGCGGGATATGCTTAGGATGACCCCAATGGCAAACAGGATCGTGAACGCGTTACCCAGGTAGGTTGCGATACCGCGATGGTACACGTTGTTTGCGTCGATCCTGAACAGCAAACCGTCAAAAAACAGGTTGAGAATGATCAGTACGATGTTCACATAGACAGGAAGCAGATACAGATACGTTCGCCTTGCGTTGCGCTCCTTGGAAAGCGTGATGATGTAATCCAGATAGCAAAGCCCAAGCGACGCGGGCAATAGGTTAACCGAGAAGAACAGCGCGTTGCCGAGATACGACAAGGGAATTAAACCGGAGCGTCCGGGGATGGCGACAAGCCACGAAAAAATCTCAAAGACGCCAACGATCATCAGGGAAATAATGAATCTTTGCAAAATCCTTGTGGAATGGCTGAGGTGGGTCTGTTGCCTGCTGAGAAACACAACCATGATGGTACTGAGCAAAACGCTGAATATCAGCAGATCAGTGTACTCGAGATTGTGAATGCTAAACATACTTCATCTCCATGCTGTGATACAGGTTGTCAATCGAGTCGCAACGCAGGTTTGTGAGTATTTTATCATAAACAATGGAAAATGAACACCTATCCGTGTGAAGAAAAACACGGCGCGGTTTTCCCGCGCCGAAGTGATGTATTGATAGGTATGGCTCCCGAAATCATGCGTGGAATCCCGGTGGTGATCATAGCGGACGATAGACGTCAGCGAAGGACCCGTTTGGGCTTGCGGCGCCGCATCTGCGGTTTTTGGGTTTCCTTTTTCTTGCCCTGCAGGTTGAACAGCTCGTCGCGCAGCTTGGCGGCCTTTTCGAAATCCAAATCCTTCGCGGCTGAGAGCATCTGATCTTCCAGGCTTTTCAGCAGCTCCTCGCGCTCTTCCTCGGGGATATCTGCCTCCGGGTTGGTGGAAAACGCGTTGGTAATCCGAAGCAGCGCCTGCACGGTGGATTGCACGCTCTGGGGCGTAATGCCGTGGAGCTTGTTATACGCTTCCTGCAAGGCGCGGCGGCGGTTGGTTTCGTTGATGGCGCGCATCATGCTGTCGGTCAGCTGATCGCCGTATAGAATCACGCGGCCGTTCAGGTTGCGCGCCGCGCGCCCGATGGTTTGCACCAGCGAGGTTTCACTGCGCAAAAACCCTTCCTTGTCAGCATCCAAAATCGCCACAAGGCTGACCTCAGGCATGTCCAGCCCTTCGCGCAGCAGGTTGATGCCCACCAGCACGTCGAACTCGCCCAGCCGCAAATCGCGGATCAGCTCGGAACGCTCCATGGTCTGGATGTCGGAGTGCAGGTACCGCACGCGGATTTTGAGCCCGTTCAGGTATTCTGTCAGGCTCTCGGCCATGCGCTTGGTCAGGGTTGTGACAAGCACGCGTTCCCCCCGGTCCACTGTTTTGTGAATTTCGCCGATCAGATCGTCCACCTGTCCGGTAGCCTTGCGCAGTACCACCAGCGGATCCAGAAGCCCGGTGGGGCGGATGATCTGCTCCACGATATTCTGCGCGATGGATTGCTCGTAGGCCGCAGGCGTCGCGCTGACGTATACGGTCTGGTTTTGGCGCTTGCGGAACTCGTCAAAGACCAGCGGGCGGTTGTCGTAAGCCGAAGGCAAGCGGAAGCCATAGTCCACCAGTGTTTTTTTGCGCGCCCGATCACCGTTGTACATGCCGCGAACCTGCGGGATGGTCACATGGCTTTCGTCGACGAACATCAGGTAATCGTCGGGGAAGTAGTCCAGCAGGCAGAACGGTGCGTCGCCCGGCTTGCGACCGTCGAAGTAGCGGCTGTAGTTTTCAATACCGGAGCAGCTGCCGATCTGGCGTATCATTTCGATGTCGTACTGGGTGCGCTGGCGCAGGCGCATGGCATACAGCGGCTGGCCCTCGTCGGTCAGCTCCTGTACGCGCAGCTCCATATCGCGCTCGATTTCCTCCAGATGCTCGTTCATGGTTTCGCGTTCCATAGCGTAGTGTGTGGCGGGGTAGACCATCGCGTGCTCCAGCGTCGCCAGCACGTTGCCCGATACCACTTCCACCTCGCGGATGCGCTCGATCTCGTCGCCGAAAAACTCCACACGGATGGCGTGCTCACGCTCGTTGGCGGGGATTATCTCCAGCACGTCGCCGCGCACGCGGAAGCTGCCGCGCGTAAAATCGATATCGTTGCGCACATACTGGATATCGATTAGCCTGTCGATCAGGGTATCGCGGCTGATTTGCACGCCGGGGCGCAGGCTGACGGTCATGCTGGAATATTCGCTGGGATCACCCATGGAGTAAATGGCGGATACGCTGGCGACGACAATCACGTCCCTGCGTTCCCTGACGGCCGAGGTGGCCGAGTGGCGCAGGCGGTCGATTTCCTCATTGATGGAGGCATCCTTGTCGATATAGGTATCGGTGGAGGGGATATAGGCCTCCGGCTGATAATAGTCGTAATAGCTGACAAAGTACTCCACGGCGCTGTCGGGGAAGAACGCGCGGAATTCTGCGCACAGCTGCGCCGCCAGCGTTTTGTTGTGCGCGATGACCAGCGTGGGCTTTTGCACGCGCTCAATGACCGAAGCCATGGTAAAGGTTTTGCCGCTGCCCGTAACGCCCAGCAGCACCTGATCCTTCAACCCGTTCTGGATGCCCTCGGCGAGGCTTGCGATGGCCGCGGGCTGGTCGCCGCTGGCCTGATAGGGAGATTGCAGTACGAACTGATTCATGGCGAACTCCTTACGGATTGGGGAATATGTGTTCGCTATCAGAATAGCACAGGACAGCCTGTACGTCAACGACTTTTCTTGCGGCAAACCGGGTTTGATCAATAGAAAAAGCCTCCGGGTTCCCGGAGGCTTAGTAAGGTGCTAACTTTAGTTGGAAATTGCGATGGCTCCGCTGGAAGCGGCTGTGCCGTAGTGCGTTCCGCCGTCGTTGCTGGCGCTGACGGAGAAGGTATAGTTGCCTGCCGCCAGGGTTTCAATCAGCTGCGATACGGTGGCTGCCGTAACCACGATGGGGGAATCGGGCGATCCGCCGGTCGGGTTGTACTCAACTCTGTAATGGGTAATCGCCTGTCCGCCTGTTGTGGCCGGAGCCTGCCAGGTGACGGTCGCCGTGTTGGCAACGCTGTTATCGACCGCCAGGTTCTGCGGCGCGCTAGGGGCAACATACGGCGTGTTGTTGACCCGCGTGCTTGCATCGCTGTCGTCGTAGCCGTTGTTGGCCGTAATCCAGATCTCGTACTCTACGTTGGACAGACCGGTGAAGGTGTACTCCGTAGCCGCCAGCGCAGACACCGTTGCGCCTACCGGATCGGGATCGGTCGCGACTTTGATGTAGAGATCATAGTCCTGAATGGCATTGCCGCCCGTATCGGCATCCGGCAGCCAGGAGATGTAAATCTCTTCAAAATCCTCAATGTTCTGGGTGATCGTGGGTGCGGCAGGCGTGCCGACCGGGTTGGAAGAGATGGTTGCGGGAGAGCCAACCTCTGCGGAGTTGACAGCGATGACCATGAACTCGTAGGTTTGCGCGTTCGTCAGCCCGGAGACCGATTTGGTGGTCGCGCTGGAGCGTCCGGCAACATCGTATTCCACGTTATCGACATACACACGGTAGTGGTCGATCAGCACACCGGTACCGCCCGTATCGGCCGGGGTAGACCAGCTGAGCTCTACAAACCCGTCTCCGCGATCGGACACATTCAAACCCTGAGGTGCGCTGGGCGCGCTGGGGTTGGGCGTGGCAACCAGGGAGTTGGAGTAGGCGCTGTCGCCCTGTGCGTTGGCGGCTACGAGCCAGAAATAGTATGTGGTTCCGTCGATCAGCCCGGTGGCAACGTATTGGGTATCGCCTGCGCTGATCGTCGTGCTCAACGCGTTCTTTGCACCGCCCTCGGTCAGGCTGTAGTATGCCTTATAGGCTGTCAGAGCCTCGCCGCCGTCGTTGGCGGGGGCTGTCCAATGCAGGGTGACGGTTTCGTGCGCCGCAACCGCACTGGTCAGCACCGGAGCGCCGGGTGCGTTGCGCCCGTATAAAAGCACCTCGCAGGTATCGGTCAGGGTAGGATCGGCCACCGAGGTTCCGGTGATCTCGATCATCTGATCCGCCACGCCGACCAGCGCGGCATCGTCTGGCACCAGCAGCTTACCTGCCAGCGCCGCGTAGGTCGAGCCTGAGGTGATGCTCAGCGTATAGTCGGTCGTGATGGCCGCTGTGGCGGAGGAGCCGTTGGAGTAGTGAAGCTTGGCGTTGATGTTGGCAGTCTCATCATACCGCAGGGTCGTATCCGCCGGAAGAAGCTCGATGGAGGTAATCGTCAGGGCATCGGTGGTGATGGTGACCGTCAGCACGGCGGTTTTTGGGTTGCCGCCCGCGTCGTCGGCGGTGGTGGTGCCGGTTACGGTGAACACGGTGCCGTCGGCGATGGCTGAGCTGATATTAAGGACAATCTCTTCATTGACAGTATCAATCGAGGTGCTTACGTTGCCGCCCGCTTCGGCCGATACCACCAGGGAGAAATAGGGATTCGTCAGATTATAGCCGCTGATGGAATAGCCGATGCGGCGTTCCACGTCGCCTCCGGCAATGGATACGGTGGCGGCGGTATCGTCAAAGGCGAAGCCGGTCACGCGGGGTTCTGCCGCAGTTACGGTTACGGTGCAGGTATCGGTAATCGGGTCTCCGTTCGCGTCGTCGTCCGTCGTCGTCGCGGTGACTTCGATCACAGCGCCAACGGTTGCGGAGTTGAGGATGTGCAGCTGCCCACTGACAATCTCCGCCATGCTGGCGTTGCCTGTTACAGACAAGGTATAGGCGGGGGAGGAGAGATCGGTTCCCGTGACAGTCACATCAAGGTCTACCGTCTCGCCCTGCATGCCTGTTGGGTAATCGGAGGTCACGGTGATGCCGGTGGCGACGGTCTGATTCGGGTCGTCATAAATCAGGAAATCATTCATCATATAGCCGATGCGGCTGCCGACCTTGATCCTGTCCCAGTCTGCGCCGCGCTCCAGCACATCCACACGGGTGCCTACGCTGTACAGGCCGATGATGGAATAGCTTGTGCCCGGACCGGAGCGCAGGCGCACGCCATAACCGTTTGCGCTCCATACGGTCGCCAAATCATCGCCAGTCGGCGGCGGGGTCGTGGTGCCGGGATCGGTAGAGGTCAGGAATTCGCTCATCATGAACCCGACGGTCGTGCCGACCTGGATGCGGCTCCAGATCACGCCGGTTTGCAATACGCTGACCTTCGTGCCGACGGAGTACACCGCGATTACGCGGTAGCCCTTGCCGGGGCCTGTGCGCATGCGAACGCCGTAACCGTTTGCACTGGTTACGTATTTGGTTAACGCGCTGGGCGATCCGCCCAGAGAGATATAATCCGAGTGCATATACCCGGCCTTGTTGTCGGGTGTTTTTACATTGTACCAATCGCCGCTGATGCCCAGGATCTCAACAACGGTACCCGTATTGTAAGATTTCAGGATGGTCGCGTCCAATGACGGGGCGGTGCGCAGCCTGAGCCACCCACCGGTAACCGTTCCGTACTCTGCCGCCGAGGCTTGCATGCCGGGCAGTAGGGTCAGAATCATAATGAGAGCGAGTCCGAGTATTACGATGCGTTTCATGTCGGATGCCTCCGTTACTCAAAGTGTACTTGTTATACAACGATTGTATACGTGGAATTGCTCCCAAGTTGGAGAACATTTTTATGGTATACACCGAATTCATAGTAAACTTGTTCCTAATCGGTTACAATAATACTACAATTCTAAACATTTCGCAACATATATTTCATATTTATAGAGCCGATACCTTGCCAACCCACCGGGGATGTGATATTCTTTGAAAAAAGCGCGGATAGGGGGCGGATTCCGGATGAAAGCCGCATTTTATCTATGGAAACGGCGTCTGGTCTGGGTCGTTTTGTTGTCTATCGTACTGGCTGGCACCATGGGCGCTTACGCCTATCTTTACATGCCCTTGCGGTATGAGGCCGTTGCGGAGATCCTGATGCTGCCATCGGGTACGGCAGAGCTTTCCGCCCTGGCGGATGAGAGCATCCGCTGGTCACAGTACGACGCGCTGAAAACAGGCGCGCCGTGGGATGAAACCATGCACAGCAGCGTGACACGCTATGGCAATACCAGCCTGCTTTTGGTCAAGGTCACGGCGGAAAACGACCTGGCGGCCGCAAAGGGTGCCAACGCGCTGGCTGAAGCGCTGATCGGCGTGATCAACAACTCCATGAACGAAACGGTGCTCAAGTCCGTGGTCACCGCGGGCGTACCGGAAGCACCCATACGGTTTTACCGGGAACGCTATATTGCGGCGGTATTTTTGGGAGCGTTTATCCTCCTTTCCCTGCTCTTCCTGCTGATCAGCGCAAGGCGAACCAAGCTGATCCGCTCCGGCGATATCGCCCGGACCGCCGCGCTGCCCGTGCTGGCCGAGATTCCCGACCTGAAAGACGTTATGGCGGCATTTGAGCGCTTCGACCCGGAGGATTGCCCCCCGCTGTATGATTTCGCAGGCTACCACACGCACGAACAGCTACGGCTGATTACCCTGGCGATTCGCCTGCGCGCCAAGCAGGATAAACTCAAAAGCGTCGCCGCCGTATCCGGTACGGACGGGGAGTACCGAAGCGCGGTTTTGGTCATGCTGGCCCAGGAGCTCTGCAGGCAGGGCAGCCGCGTCCTTTTGGTGGATATGAACTGGTACGCGCCGCGCCTGGCACGCTTGCTGGGGGTTAAGGGCGACCGGGATTTGATTCACTGCCTGGCCTCCAATATCCCCGTTGAACAGGCGATGGTGCAGACCCCGACGCGCAACCTCTACTTTCTGGATCAGAACCACACCCAGAGCATGGCGGCGCAGCTTCTGGCTTCGGCTTCGTTTGCGGCGTTTTTGGACAAGCTATACGGGAAGTTTGATTTTGTGCTCTTCGATATGCCGGAGGCGAGCCTGTTCACCGATGCGCTGGCCATCAGCGGCATATTGCACGGCGTGCTCCCCGTGATACGCGCCAGCCGCTGGACGCCCGCGCAGATCAAGCAGTGGCTGGCGCCTATGGACAAGCTCGGGCGCAGCGCTCTGGGGCTTGTGATTACCGATGCGTCCGTCAAACAGGCGCGCACACACCGCAGGCTGGATCAATCCACTGGATTTTAACATGATTACACGCCGTGTTTCATTGCGGAATCACGGCAAAACATGGTATACTTCAAAAGGTGAAACCATAGCACGGAAAGGAAAGTGACGCGTATGGATCTTCTCAAAACCATTCTTTTGTATATGTCCATGCTTTATGTCTCTGCTGTGCAGGTTGCACCCGATCCGGCCACGGTCAACATTACGCCAAGCCCTTTGCCTACCACAACCGGGATATACGCAACGGCGGTCGTTGCAACGCCCACGCCGGCTCCTATGCCCACCCCTTCCATCACGGCCAATCCGGCGTATAAAACGCTGGTGCTCGGCGACCGCAACGCAACCGTGGGAAGTGTGCAGACGAAGCTCCAGGAGCTTGGCTACTATACAGGTGAAATCGATAATGCCTACGGCAACCAAACCCGCCTGGCCGTGCAGCAGTTCCAGTACTATAACGGCCTGACCGTGGATGGTATCGCTGGAAGGCATACCCAGACCATATTGTTTGAATATGCCGATGTGAAAGCCGCGCCGACCCCAACGCCGGCCTTCCAGCCCGACGAGACGATCACGCCTCCGCCGGTGACCGCCACACCGGCCCCGCAGCCTTCGCAAACGCCCATGGAGGCGACCGAGGAACCACAGCCTACCGACACGCCCGCGCCGACGGAAACCCCGGATGTGAACGCGCCCGCGCTGCTGACGCAATACAGCTTCGAGTTCTCCGGATTCTCCCAGCCGCTGACAGTCGGGGATACGGAAACCGTACTGCATCCCGTTGAGCTGGATGAAGTGCTCTACGTACCGCTGACGGAGATCCTGCAAAACTCCGGCAATGTCATTATTGAAAATACCAACGAAAATCTTGAGGAGATCGCCTTCAATGTACTGGCTGATTTTTACCAGGTCTCCTATACTGTGAACGATGACGGCAGTCTGGCTAACCTCGTGTTTGAGAAAAACGCGCAGCCCCAGCCGCTTTTTAACCGCAGCGCGATCCTTCTGGACGGCGTATTTTATCTGCCGATGGAAGATATGACGCGTATTACGGGCATCAGCTTTGCTGTGGATGACGCGGCCGGGATCGTCACCGTAACCATGCCGGGGTCGGGAACATAAAGGAGCAGGAGGGGACATCATGTACGACATCAAAATCACCAGGGCAGACATCCTCAAGCAGAAACCGGAAGATGAATCAAAGCTTGGCTTCGGTAAAATTTTTACCGATCATATGCTGCGCATTGATTATAACGAGGGGATTGGCTGGCACGACGCGAGGGTAACCCCGCTTGAAAACCTGTCCCTGCACCCCGCCAGCGCTGTGCTGCATTACAGCCAGGAAATTTTTGAAGGCGCGAAGTGCTACCGCCGGGCCGACGGCGGCATGAACCTGTTCCGCATCCGCGATAATTTCGAGCGCATGAACCGCTCGGCGGCGCGCATGGGAATGGCGACCATGCCCATCGACCTGTACATCGAAAGCCTGCTGGCGCTTTTGTCCGTGGATAAGGAATGGACACCGCACCAGGAAGGCGCGTCGCTGTATATCCGGCCAACGATGATTGCCACCAAGGAGTACCTTGGCGTATCGGCGTCGGACAGCTACCTGTATTATGTGCTGCTGTCGCCAAGCGGCGCGTATTATGCCAGCGGGCTTGCGCCTGTGGGCATCTATGTGGAGGACGAGCACGTACGCGCGGTGCGCGGCGGCGTTGGCGTAGCCAAGACCGGCGGTAACTATTCCGCAAGCATTTTGGCAAGCGTCAAGGCCAAAAAACTTGGCTATGCGCAGGTGCTTTGGCTGGACGGTGTGGAGCAGCGCTACGTGGAAGAAGTCGGCGCAATGA
>DAIOVG010000073.1:0-12245 GCA_036759125.1 Candidatus Limiplasma sp. | reverse complement strand
GGGAAGAAGCGCAGATTGTTTTGGCTGGCTAACGCATTGCTATCGCAAAATACTTCGATATTGAACAATTTGAAATTCGTCAGCACCGCGTCGATATAGGCCGAGATTTCAAAGTATATATCGAGATATTGACTTAATGGTTTATCAATGGAATGATCATGTCTGTACATCATCTGTGAAAGCATACCTGATATCGGCTCCAGTTGTTTCATGCGCATTTCCACGTATTGAACCAGCTGTTCTCCAACGGCAGCGAGAGAACTACTCTGCCGTTCCTCCAGCGTGGAAGCGGCATAATACAAGCCGGTTAAACTGCCGATCAAAAGCGGAACACAGCAACAGAGCAGCATAAGCCAAAGTATTTTATGCTGAAAACTATGCTTTGCTATCATACGGACCATCCCCTTACAAAACGGGGCCCGGTGTAATCGAAGCGCCGGGGCGCGATCTTGCAATGCATACCGGCGCGGAGCCAAGGTATACCCAGTACCGCGCCACAGGCGCAGTCCGCAAAAGCGCCAGGAACCTGGATGGAGAGAATGACAGTATTGTTATTTGCCCCGAAACCAACCGTTTGAGCGAGGCATAAAGAATCGTGAGCCGTGTGGGCATACTTCCCTTGCCATTATGTGGCATCTTGTGCTTCTTTGCGGCTGGCGTTGTAACCGGACAAGACATCATTTTCATCCCTTAGCTGTGATCCGGAATCCTTGCTGCGCGCTGCCGGCAAGCATCCGAAATCACTCTTGACTAGCCGTTCCAATTATACAACATATTTGCTGTCCGCACGATTCCGCTGTCCGCTGGCATGTCCGTTATCATTGCCTGATGCCAATCTGGATGCAGTTTGCGTATCGATAGGCACGTGTGTTCACCCTCTAATGGAGCGGCTTTATACTCAAAGCAGGTCGGCGGTGCATCGGGTTCCGTGAGAAAAACGGATATGCGAGAGTGAAAGTTCTCTTCGTGAATTTCAATGGTTCAGGAAGCGGCCGCGAAGCTGGATACCGCATCGTTCCGCCGCTATATAGACGAAGACGAGATGGCACGCATTTAACTCGTGACCGGTCATTGAATCATAAAACTAGGTAATCGATTACTTTCGATTATACTATAACACATCCGCCAAAGAGAGTCAATCGTTTGAGTATATGCTATGCTGTCAGGTTTCCTGTTCCATGGCGTCACCTGTCGAATCGCGAATGATCAAACGGTGCGGTAATGTAATGCTTTTACTGATGGAACCAGGATGATTGATTTTTTCTACCAGCAGTTCTACTGCAGTCTTTCCGATCTCGTACCGCGGCTGCTCCACTGTGGTGATGGAGGGGATAAAAATATCGGATATTGCGTTATTATCGAAACCGATTACATCAATATCCTTACCCGGCTGTAATTGGTGTTTCAAAATGCTCCGCATCACGCCGACCGCCATGATATCCGCACAACAAAATACGGCGTCCGGCCTTTTGCCGGGAGGAAGCGCTAACAGGCGATCCATATGGTTCGCAGCATCAACATGCGTATACTCACAGTCCGCTATCAAACAACTGTCAGCTTCAAGCCTGTTCTCCCGCAGCGCATCCAGGTAGCCGCTGCGCCGCTCGCCTTCAGAATGCCGGTATACATGTCCGTGCAGCAAAGCGATTCTTTTTCGGCCTTTTTGAATCAGATAGGTTACGGCTTCATTTGCAGCTTGGCGGTTGGCAATGCATACCACGGATGTGGAAAGCTCACGGATCGGTTCGCAGCATTGAACAATCGGATAATTCTCACTCAAGTGCTTCAGGGTTTCCAGCGGCAGTACGGATAAGAAGGAGATGATCCCATCCACCAGCCTGGTCTTGAGCATGTTGATATATTTCTCCTCTATCGGGGCTTTGCAGTTGGTGATCGCCACTAGCAGTTCATAGCCCAATTCAAAGGCGGCATCCTCCATACCGATAATTATCTTTGAGAAAAACGCGTTGCTGATGTTTGGTACAAGAATCAACAGTTTATCGCTGCGCTGTGTCCGCAGCAGCCTTCCCGTCAAATTCGGAACATACCCGGATTCCGATATGGCCTTCATCACTTTGGCGCGAGTCTGGGGCAGCACGTGCATGTTGCCGTTGATTACCCGGGATACAGATGCCACAGAAACGCCGGACAACTTTGCGATATCCTTGATTCTCATCGTAACACTCCTTCATGTAATCGATTAATTATAGATTTATTTGAACCTTGTTGTCAATGAAAATTGCCGGTGCTGACATATGCCTTTGATGCTATTGCGCAGCTTTCGTGCAGATTTTATATAAATGTTCCGTAAATATTGTATGGATGCGGCAACCTGCATCATCTATCATGAGTATAAACTCCGAAACAGTGCATGCGTGAACCTGAAAGAACCTGGCTTGCGAAAGGGGGCAAGCCTATAATGGACAGGAGCCAGGCGCTTTGAAATGCGTGCATATGTTTCGTACAAAACGGTTTGGATTGATTGAAAGGAGACTTTGGTAATGAAGAAATGGTTAGCGTTTATGTTGGCTGTTGTGATGCTGACGACACTCTCGATTAGCGCTGGATTTGCGGCGGACGATGAAAACACGTTGATCTTCTGGTCCAATGAAACAGCATATGAGGGATACGATGAATGGATTCAAATGGCGGAAGATGCAACGGGGTTGGATATCGTTGTGAAGGGCCTCCCGCAGAATCAAAGTGAAAAGAATACCAAGATCATCACTTTGCTCACCGGCGGCGCCGATGCCGACGTCGTATCCTGTGGTGAAGAAACGCTGGTCGCGTTGAAAACAACGAACGCGATTCTACCGGTTGACGATGTAATAACCGATGATATTTACGCGCAACTGCCCGTCGGCCTTCAGAATATTATTTCTTACGACGGCCATATCTACGGCGTACCCACCTTTATGGAGTTTATTGCCCTGTGGGCGGACCAGTCCAAGATTGAAGCGCTGGGATATGAGAACCTCGAAGACGAAGACGCCTTCATGCAGTATCTGGAAACGTATTCTACCGGCAACACCTGGGCATACGGCGGCTCCTGGGCGCAGAATTTCGTATACAATGAAATTGGCGTATTCATTTATCTGTTCGGAGGCGATTTCTTCGACTTCACGAACCCGAATACGCGTGCCGGTGTTGAGTTCATGTACGACATGGTCAAAAAGGGCTATACTCCGATTGCCAATCTGGCCGACGAGCATGTGACTACGCAGCAGAAGATGTTTGACGGGATTGAGTTTTCGACCATTACATACTCAACCTACATCAACAACTTCGTCAACGCGGATGCCTACAGTCCTACCAGCAAGTTGCATATCACCCCGCTTCCGAAGCTGCCGTCCAACACTTCCGGGGTGAACACATCGTATTGTTCCGGCTGGTTCTATGGGGTCAGTTCTGCTTCAACGCATCCGGAAGCTGTCAAGAAGTTCCTCGATTGGGCGATCAGCGAAGAGGCCGAACTGGCATTCTATGACTGCACCGGCCTGTTGCCCGCGCGTATTGATGTGCTGAATTCCGATAACCTTAAGTACAGCGTATGGGGAGAGGAAGGCCTTGAAGACATTCGCTACTATTTGAACAACTACAGAATGATTCAGCGTCCTGTCCCGACCGATTCGCTTGACTTCATCGCGAATTTCGGATCACTGTTCCAGAGGTATATTTCGGACGACGTGACCTTGGACGAATATTGCGAACAGGCACAGGCCCTGATTGACGCAGCTTTCTAATTTCGATTTCGAATGAGGCGGAGGGGCTGTCTTGAAAACAGCCCTTCGCCTCAAGTCCTGAACGTATAGATAAGGGAGTTGCATATGCAAAAAAAATACCGATATGTTGCATGGCTTATGCTGATACCGGTGCTCCTGATCAGAGGCTTTACATCGCTTTATCCGGTTGTGCTGTCTTTTCGCAACAGTTTATATAACATGTCGCTGCTCAACCGAGGCAAAGAACAATTCATTGGCCTTCAGAACTTCGTGAATATGCTCAGCGACACGTCCCTGCAGCAATCCTTTGGATTCACCGTGAAATTTACGGTGGTTTCCATGATCATGCATTTGATTTTGGGCATTGGTCTAGCGTTGCTGATGAATGTAAAATTCAAAGGCAGAAAGATCTTACGAACGTTTTCTCTTCTCCCATGGGCGATGCCAACCATTGTCGCGGGGCAATTAGCCAGGTTTGCGTTTAATGACACCTATGGCCTGATTAATGATCTGATCCGCCGCATTATACCAGATTTCAGCTATAATTGGCTCGTATGGTCCGGCTCTGCGCAATCAGCCGTGATCATAACCGATTTATGGAAGGATATACCGTATTTTGCCATTCTGGTGTTGTCGGCGCTGCAGTACATCAATAATGATTTGTACGAAGCGGCAAGGATTGACGGCGCAAACGCCATTAAATCCTTTTGGCACATTACTATGCCGGGTATTTCCAATACTTTGATGAGCCTGATGATCTTTTTCACATTGTGGAGAATGACCAACTTTGACATCATCTATGCGATGACCGGAGGAGGACCAGGTAATTCTACGTCATTGATCGCGTATCGGATTTATACTGCTGCATTCAGCAGCTTAAATCTTGGTTATGCTTCGGCTATTGGCGTTGTACTGTTCCTGGCTATGGCGGTGGTTATCGTTGGTTTGACCTATGCAAAGAAACGCCTGAACTTGGAGGAGTAAAGCAATGAATAAAAGGACGACTCATATTGTTTCACGCATTATTCTTTGGCTCTGCTTCTTCATTGTCATGGCGCTGATCGTTACGCCGCTGTATTGGATGGTCATTTCATCGCTGAAAGACGGTACGGAAGCCTTGCAATCGCCGATCGTCTGGTTTGGATTTGACGTTACGTTTGATAACTATGTAAAAATGATCAGGGATATGCGCGTGGATATTATGGCGTGGAACACGCTGGTGATTACGTTCTTTGCGCTTCTGATATCCACGGTTGCCTGCACCATGGCTTCTTATGCGTTTGCGAGGTTCATGAGTACGGCAATGAAAATCCCCTATTATTTTTTGCTGCTTTCAGCAATGGTGCCCGCAATCGTTGCGGTCAGGCCGCTGTATGATGTTTTCCGTAATGCGAAACTTATTAATACCTTTCCGGGATTAATCATATTGTACACCAGCTCGTTGATTCCGTTTTCGGTTTTGGTGCTGACCAATTTCTGCAACGCCATCCCCATGGGGATCGATGAAGCCGCGGGAATAGACGGAGCTTCGGCGCCCAAGATCGTATTCCGGATCATTCTGCCTTTACTTCTGCCGGCGATCTCTACCATCAGTATCGTAAACTTTATTACTTGCCTGAATGACTTTTTTACCCCGTTGATTTTTTCGGAAGACATTATAACGCTTAGCCTTGGCATTGTATCCGTGCCGAATCTGACGGGCTTTTACCAGCCGTGGGAACTGATCGCTACCATGGGTTGTATCATTCTGCTGCCGATTACAATATTTGTGTTCTTTTCTGAGAAGTACATCATTGACGGACTTGTTACCGGAAGCATCAAGGCGTAGGAAAGGAGACGCAGACAATGAAAAACCCGAATCCATCCATTCCCGGGTCAAGAAAGCTGAACCGAATCAAGGCAAAGCTGGTATATTCGAATGAAACAGGATGCTTGCATTGGTATTATCCGCTTTCTGCAATCGACGATCTGGGCATGTTCTGTTATATCGAGAAAAAACGTGTAACGGACAAAACTCACCCATGGGCCATACAATCTCATCCGTTTGTTAACCTGTATATGTACATTATCAAGGGCGAGGGAGAACTGCATTTAGGTTTGAATGACGGTGTTTTCGCACAGGAAACCTATCCGTTCGGATGTGAGGATATGCTTGTTGTACCCCGCAGCATCCCTTATCGATTGACCGGGGAATGGGAAGCGATTTGTTTCCATGCGCGTACGAACGTATACGGGCAAACGGTGGGGGACGGCATATTTTCTTCCCCGGTTTTGATGCACAACAAACCATACAGACCCACCACAGCGGAAACGAAGGCGCTGTTCGACCCCGGTACGTTCCTGTATATGAATCCAACCTACAGCACGGGAATGCGTATACCATACAATCCTGCGTTTGTAATTCCGGCGGATCTCAGCGCCATGCGCCCTGAATTTGGGGGAATACCGCACACCGATGCAAACGATCTGTACAGAGATTGCCCCCGGGCCGAACAGACGCTGGATGAAACGGTTGCTCAGGAGATGCTGAAAAACCCGATGATTTTAGGTGCGCGTGTGATGCATAAAAGCGACGCTGAGTACAAGTATAACGAGGCGGACCAGAATGAACATTACGCATATCCATTATCATGGGCGGATGATATCGGCATTTTCATTCCTGCGCGTCACAATGTGAAGGCGGATGCGGATAAACCGGCCAGTTCCCATTGTCATCCGGATATTCAGGAATTCAAATTCGTGCTGGATGGCCGCGGAAAGACTGCGCTTGGACATGGGGATCCGTCGTTTAACACCGAATGGATCGAATTTGAAAAACACGACTTGATTATCACGCCGCGCGATGTTCCGCATTTTGATGCCGGTGATTACACGGCGATCTTCTTCCATACCAGAAACACCGCGTTCGGAGTACCCAGCGGAAGCGCGGATTGCCCGCACAAAGCGATTACATACGTGAAGCCGGAGGATGCTGTTGACGGTGTGATAGGGCCGTCCAGGATGCTGCGCATGAATGCGCGCGAAACCTATGCGCAGGTGCTGGCACGGCCTGTTTATGAGCGGCTGTCCAAAGACGAATTTTGATAGCAAAAGGGACCAAGAATATTTAATAGTGGAGGGACTCACATGTTTCGAATGAATCAAATCCAAATCAAACCCCTGAACGATCCGGAATACCTTCAGAGTGTACACATGCTGCAGAAAGAAGCGCAAAAGAACCCGTTTGTTCCAGGGAATCGCTTAGTAAGGCCGGAGGATACGCGTCCGGTGTATGACAACCAGATCGGCTGTATGCGTTACTATTACCCCTTGAGTGAAGTGAACGACTTTGCTGTTTTTTGCTATGTTGAAAAAAAGAGTGCGGCAGATACCGATTGTCCCTGGGGGCTTATGTCACATCCTGATATCACCATGTACGTATATCCGCTGCATGGATCTGGAAAACTGATTCTGGGGGAGGGAAATCCTTGCCTGCAGATAGAGGAATACAGCTTCAACGCATTGGATCTGCTGATCATTCCGCACGGCATGCCGTATCGCCTGGAAGGTGATTGGGAAGGGGTCATGTTCCACGGCCGTTCCAGTTGCTTTGGAGTATCGGCGGGTATGGACCATCTTTACTGTCCCACGTTATACCTCAATAAACCCCATCGGAAGACACAAGCGGAAAGCAAGGCCTTGTTTGAAGCCAGAACGATGGTGCTGACGGATTCGACAGGGCAGATTGGCTGTGCTTATTCTGTTCCGGCAACTGACTGGCGCGTGTTCCAAGATACACGCTATCAACGGGAGGACCTGAACGCCATACCTGTAAGGGACGGGCTGGAACTGCATCGTTTGCTCACGCCTTATGACGCGCAAAGCAGCGATGCGGATGTAAACGCGGAAGCCAAGAAAAACCCAAGCATTATGGGCGCCCGTGTGCTGCGGCGCAGCGATGCTGAGAATCTGTACAATCCTCATGTCCATAATTTGCAATGGGCCTATCCGCTTTCCTGGACGGACGATATGGCGATTATACCCGGTTTCGTCCATCGTGGAAGCGTTACAGATACGGACGAACCGTTCCCTTCGCATGGGCATCCGGAAATTGAGGAGTACAAGTTTGTTCTCAGCGGAACAGGGGTACAGCGCTTTGGCGTCGACGATGATACCTGCAATGAAGAGCGCTACGATTTTAAGGCCGGCGATTTGATTATCAACCCCCGCGGCATCCCTCATTTGGATTCAGGCGATTTCTCGGCCATTACATTCCACTTGAAAACGAATGTGTTTGGCAGAATGCCGGGCGAAATCCGATATCCGCATACGGCGCTGATGTATAATTCTCCCAATCGCCAAGGTGATGCGAAAGCGGGCCAAATTGCTGCGAATACTTACCTGATGCTGAACTCCAGAGAGACGGATACGGTACGCTTACCCAACCCGTATCTGTTTGCACAGAAACAGGAAACTACATTGGGGATCAAGCCGTCAAAGCCCGAACTGTATAAGGATGATATCGATGAATAAGTGATTTCGGTCGTTATATCGGCATTCACAGGAAATCAAACGCCTGTGAATGCCGATACTCGCCGTGCTCACCGCGCCAGTAGATGAAAAACACAGTACAGGGAGTACGCTTCACTATAATGGGGCATATGCGGCCAGCGGTGTAAGCAAGCGGGGCATATCAAACCTGATGATCGTTGAATGGTCGCATTTTCGTACCTTGCATAGGCAATCCGCCAATAGGCAGAAGCGCAGAGCGCAAACCTTATACGCAGGATACTGTTCTCCTCGTTGTGTCGGCCCGGAGTAGTTGATGAACGCCCCAAGATAAAGGATAGAAGTGCAGCGCAATGCAAAACTATGAGATCAAATCCCTCGCGATTCAAAAAAAGTTTGAAGCCTACAAGTCGCAAAACCCTGATAAACTGAAGACCAGACTCAAACGGTCCTGGAGCACCTGGATGTTCGGCAGGGAGCCTTTGGAGCTTTCAGCGAAGCGGCTTCACGATAACGGACTTTCATGGATCGAACTCAAAGCCGATCGTCAAACGCCGGACTCGGGCGTCTCGCTGCAATGTGTACGCAGGATACTCGACCGTTATGAGCTCAAGGTATCCGGAGCGTGCGGCCTGTTTTCGCCGGAGAATGATCTGGCTTCCAACAATGCATTCACAATTCAGCGTGCAAAGGACTACATTAAGCGTGAGCTGGAGTTTTTATATGAAGTCGGTGCGACGTATTTTATTATCGTTCCTTCAGCGGTAGGACGCACCGAACCGATTGACGCTTGGGACATGGAGCGCAGCGTGGAAACGCTTCGCAGCCTGGCCGGCTATTTTGATGCCGCGGGTGTCAAGGCCGCGATTGAACCGATACGTTCAGCCGAGGTCAGCTTGATTCATTCCATTGATGAGGTGAAGGATTATATCAAACGCGTCAACCATCCCGCTATTGCCTGTATTAACGCTGATACCTACCACATGCTTACGGAAGAGGAGCATATTGGCCAAAGTATTCTCAACTACGCAAGCGCACTCATTAACCTGCACGTGGCCGACAGCAACCGCAGCGCGCCCGGAAGCGGTATGATTGATTTTGTCACGGTTATCCGTGCCCTTTATTTAATGGGCTACAACAACCGGCAAGCCTTTGTGACATGCGAACCGCTTGGTCCGGTTCTCAATCCCTATGCGAGGGTTAACGCTTTTTATAATGCGGAAACGATGGATGAGCTTGTCAGGCGATCGATGGAAACTCTCTGCCGCATTGAAGACACGCTGGTCAACGAATAAAGCGGTCGCCAAACGAAAGGAGATTTCCGAATGAAACTGGGATTCTTAACGTCGGCATTGCCTGGGAAAACACTGGACGAGTTAGTCGAATGGGGGGCGAAAGAGGGATTCGCTTCCATGGAAGTTGCCTGCTGGCCGTGCAGCTATGAAAACAGGCGTTATGCGGGAACGCAGCATATTGATGCCGCCGCTCTGGATGACGCCGAAATAGAACGGATTCGTACGTTGCTTTCAAACAGCAATATGGAGATCTCCGCATTGGCATACTATCCCAATCCTATGACGCCTGATCTGGAAGCCCGTCGGATCTGTCATGAACATCTCAGGAAGGTTATTCTGGCCTCCAGTCGTTTGGGTGTGAATATGGTAGGCACGTTTATCGGCCGGGATAAGAATATGAACGTGTCCGACACCTTGGCCGCATATCCGAAGGTTTTTGGCCCGCTGATTGATTATGCGGCGGACTGCGGCGTGAAACTGGCCATAGAAAACTGCCCGATGCTGTGGGAGGACCGCTGGCCGGGCGGCAACAACATCATGACTACGCCCGAAATATGGGAACGTGTTTTTGACGCGTATCCATCCGAGCATATCGGATTGAACCTTGATCCTTCACACCTGGTTTGGCAGGATATTGATTATGTGAAGGCAGTGCACGAATTCAGCGATCGGATCTTTCATGTACATGCAAAGGATACCAGGATGCTTTATGATCGCCGTAAACGCAGTGGCATCTATGGTTTCGGCAATTATGTTGACAAGCTGGCAGGCTTGGGAGATATAGACTGGCGCGTTTTTTTCAGCGCGTTGTACGAAGTAGGCTATCAGGGATCGGTTGCCATTGAGCATGAGGACCGAGCATGGGAAGGCAGCGAAGCGATCGTAATGTCCGGCATCAAGCTGTCAAAGCGGCTGATCGGTCAGTATGTTGCGAGGTGATAGAGTGAAACGAATGAATGCGGCTGTTATCGGCAGCGGATTTATCGGACCGGTGCATGTGGAGGCGCTGCGCCGGCTTGGTTATATCAACGTAGCGGGTATAGCAGATATAGATGAGCAGGCAAGCCGGAAAGCGGCGGAGAGGCTGCACATTCCTACGGCCTATCAAACATGGGAAGCGCTGGTAGAGGACGAGCGGATTGACGTGGTGCATATCTGCACGCCGAATCACTTGCACTATGAAATGGCCAGGTACGCATTGGAAAATGGCAAGAACGTGATTTGTGAAAAGCCGATGGCATTAACCGTACAGGAAGGCACTGTGTTAAGCGAACTGGCGAAGAAAAGCGGGAAAGTGTGTTCAGTCAACTTCAACTATCGCTTTTTTCCGCTGGTGCATCAGATGAAAGCTATGATCGCAAAGGGTGAACTTGGGCGCATCGTCAGCGTTTGCGGATCATACCAGCAGGATTGGCTGTTGTACGACACCGATTATTCATGGCGTATTGACCCGCGGATCAGCGGCCCGACCCGCGCTGTAATGGATATCGGAAGCCATTGGCTCGATATGGCGCAGTTTCTGCTGGACGACAGGATCGAGTCTGTGACAAGCGATATGGCGACGTTTCATCCATATCGTTTCAAACCTGCCCAAACTGCCGCGACCTTTGGGAGCAGTTCCGATTCTCGGAAGGAACGTGTCATCGTGCGCACGGAAGACTATGCGTCCGTACTTCTGCGGTTCCAAGGAGGTGCCCGTGGTAGTATGACGGTTACGCAGATGGCGGCGGGAAGAAAAAACCGGTTATATATTGAAGTCTGTGGAACGAAAGCATCGGTTGTATTTGATTCGGAACGGTGTAACGAACTCTGGATCGGACGTCGTGAAAGCGCCAATGGTTTGCTGCTTCGGGATGCAGCACTTCTGGAACCGTCAGCTGCAAGCATATGTGCCTATCCTGGCGGACACAACGAAGGATTCGCCGATACGGTTAAGCAACACTTCAACGCGGTCTATAATGAGATCGAAAACCCTCAGAACGTATGCAGTACGATGTATGCTACATTTAGCGATGGCTTGTATGAGATACTGCTCAATGAAGCGATAAAGCGTTCCGGCGAAAGCGGGCGCTGGGAGACTGTAAAGCTATAAAAACGGCTTTTGTGTTTAGCAAAATTCGGAATGCCTACAGTATATTGGACAGTTGTTTTCGGACAGTCCATGCTGTAGGCTTTTTTATATGTTACGGTTACAGTTGAAAAACTGCGCTTCAATTTCGTTTGGTGACTTGTAAGCGAATGCTGGTGAGCGATAGTCATTGAAAAACTTAATGTAGTCATTCGTGGCTGAAAACAGCTCATTATGCCCTTCTCCGGTGGCGCATGTCAGAATGATGACTTTCAAGGGAATCCCTCTCCTATCGATTCAAGTTGATTTGGCTACACATGTATATTATAATAATCGTGTATCGTAAATCAATGGTCAAATGACGCAATTGTGTCGCATTATAAATGACACTACTGGGGGAACACATGGTAAATGCTGAGACAAAGACCGACCGCAGATGGGTGCGTACACGAAAAAGCATACGAAACGCGTTTGCCAAACTGCTGATTGACAAGGAACTGGAAAAAATAACGGTGAAAGAGATTGTTGAGATCGCCGACATCAATCGTAATACCTTCTATCTCCATTACAGTAACGTCAACGAAGTGGTGGAGGAAATTGAGAATGAGATTATCGCAGCTTTCACGGCGGAGATCGAACGGATCGAGTTTTCGAAGCTAAGCAAAGATCCTT
>DAIOVG010000072.1:0-12406 GCA_036759125.1 Candidatus Limiplasma sp. | reverse complement strand
CCGGTCGTCGGCTATACGCGCGCGCCGGAATTCGCCGCCGCCGGATACAACGTTGTGATTCAGGACGTTCGCGGAACCGGACACAGCGAAGGCATTTGCGATCCGGCGGGCCATCAGGACGAGGACGGGTATGACACCATCGAAGCGATTGCCGCCATGCCCTGGTGTGACGGTCAGGTGGGGATGATCGGCGAATCATACCACGGGTTTTCCCAGCTGGCCTGCGCGCGCTCCAATCCCCCGCATCTAAAGGCGATTTGCCCGTTTCAAACCTCATGGACGAAGTTCCCCGCCATTTACGATTTCGGCGTGTTCTCGCCGGTGCTGTACGGCTGGATTTATGGCCGCTGTGCCGACCGGGAGGCGTACTATCCCGGCCAGTATTCCAAACAGGCACAGGAGCAAATGGCCTATTGCGGCGCGCACGGCAACGAGCAGGCCGCCTGGCTGCCCCTCAAGGATATGCCCGCCGCCAGCATTGACGGCGTGCCGGAGCTGCAATTCCAGCGCGATTTGCTGGAGCATATCGACGATCCGACATACCTCCAAACCATCGGCCGGGTGGAGGGCTTTGAACAGGTCACCGTTCCCCCGCTGATTCTGACAGGCTGGAACGATTTCCTGCGCGATAAAACGCTGTACAACTTTGTGGAGTTTCAAAAACGCGGCGGCAGCGAAGCCTGCCGAAACGGCGCCAAGCTGATTGTCGGCCCGTGGCTGCACGGCGACAGGCTGGACCGGGTGATCGAGGGGATAGATTTTGGCCCCGAAGCCTCCGGCGACGCGATTGATATGGTCGGCAAGCTCATCCAGTGGTTTGATTATTGGACCAAGGGCAAAACCGGACCGTTCATGAGCGGAAAACCTGTGTTATTATTCATTATGGGTGAAAACACCTGGCGGGAGGAAAGCGAATGGCCGCTTGCCCGCGCGCAGTACGTGCCTTGGTATTTCCACAGCGACGGGAAAGCCAACACGCTGCATGGAGACGGCACCCTCTCCGGCGGTCTGCCCCAGAACGAGCCCGCCGATACCTTTGATTACGATCCCATGAACCCCTGCCCGTCCAGCACCGGCGACACAACCCGCTGGATGACCCAGGATCAGCGCCCCAACGAGCAGCGCGACGATGTTTTAGTCTACACCACGCCAGCCTTTGACAAGGATACCGAGCTGACCGGCCCCATTTGGGTCGACCTGTATGCGGCGTCCTCCGCCGTGGATACGGATTTTGTCGCCAAGGTGAGCCTGGTACTGGAGGACGGCACTGCCCGCCCCCTGGGCATGAAGCTGGTGCGCGCGCGCTACCGCAACGGCCATGACGCAGAGCTTCTCACCCCCGGCGAGATCGTACACTATTCCATCGAAGCGGCAAACACGGCGCTGCTAGTAAAAAAGGGCCAGGCTATCCGCGTGGATATCACCAGCAGCCTGTTCCCCGACGCCGACCGCAACATGAACACCGGTGGGCGCGTAGGCTACGAGAGCACGGGTGTGATCGCGCATCAGACCATTTACCACGACCGCGCGCATCCGTCCTGCGTAAAACTGCCTGTGATTCCCCGGCCGTAAAACTAAACACTCAGAAAGGTTTGCTATGGCAACGCTTCGCTTTACGTTCCCTTCCAAGGTTCTGCGTTCTCAGGCTGAAATTCGCGCCGTGATCCCCGACAAGGGGGAGGATTGCGCGGTGCTATGGGTATTGCACGGCGCAAACGCCGACTGCAACGAATGGTTTCACGATTCCTCCATTGTGCGTCTGGCCCGGCAGTACAACCTTGCGGTGGTCTCCACGTCAATCTTCAACGGCTTCGGCGTCAACATGGCGCACGGCGCACGCTATGCCGATTATCTGGAAACCGAATGGATTCCGGCGGTACGCGCCGTTCTGCCCTGCCTGAGCGAAAAAAAAGAGAAAAACTTCGTCGCGGGCGTGTCTATGGGCGGCTTCGCGGCATTCCGGCTGGCCTTCAACCGGCCGGATCTGTTCAGCCGTGCGGGCGCGTTCGCCGGCTCTATCGGGATGCCGATGATTTTTGAACGCTTTGAGCGCGGCATCCAGCCCGGACACGACGATTTTTACCATGCCTTTGGCAGCTACCAAAACCTGGTGCAAAACGAAAACGACGTGATTTGGCTGGCACAGCGGCGTGTGAAGGATGGCACCGCGCCGCGCCTGTTTATGTTCTGCGGCACGGAGGATTTTGGCTACGCGCTCAACACCATCGCGCGGGACGACCTGCGCATGACGGGCGTCGACGTAACCTGGATTGAAGCGCCCGGCACGCACGACTTCAAGATTTGGGATGCCCAGCTGCCCGCGTTTTTAGACTGGCTGGAGGTGGCGGCACAATGATTGTGATTTCGAATCAGGCGCATTTACAGGCACTCGGCATCGCCGCAAGCTTTGCCGTAGCCCTGCCGGATGCGGTCTGCACGCAAAAAACCCGCGTCCCCTATGTGCTGTGCCTGCACGATTACGGGCAGAATGCCGATAGGTTATTGCGCATGCTGGCCTGCGATGCGCTGGTCGACACGCAAAACATCGGCCTGTTGATACCCGACGGGCAAAACAGCTGCTTTCTGGATATGGCGTACGGGCCGCATTGGGAGAGCTACCTGATGAACGAGCTGCTCCCCTATGCCCAGCGTACCTTTCCGTTGCAAAATACCCCCAGGGTGTTTGGAGTCGGCACCGGCGGCTGGGCCGCCGCACGGCTCGCCGCCGCGTATCCGGACCGCTTTGCCGCATCGGCAGCCGCAAATGCCCGTCCGGATCTGCCCGCGCTGTATGCGCAGGGAAAGCTAAGCGATAGGCCGGATCTGGAAGCGGCGTTCGGCGATCCCCAAAGGTTACAGGAGTATCCGGTAAACAAAAACACGGTATGGCTTGAGGGCGCAAACGCCCTGCAAGTACTATATAACAACGATTGGAGCACCCCCGCATGAAGCAGCAGCGCATCTTTACCCGCGACTTTATCCTGGTGTTCATAGCCGCCGGACTGATACGCATATGCTATCAGATTCAAAATACCGTAACCCCGCTTTACGTACAAAACCTGGGGTTTTCCACCTCGTCCATCGGACTTTTGGTTACGGTGGTCACCATCGCGTCCCTGGCGCTGCGCCCGTTTCTGGGCGGCTGGCTGGACCGGTACGGCCGCAAGGGCATCGCGCTGGTGGGTACGGCGATTTTCACGGTGGCAACGCTGTGGAACGGGCTAGCCGCGTCCATCGTGGTGCTGATTGTGATCAAAGCGCTGCAGGGCGTAGGCTTTTCCGCGCATACAACATCCATCAACACCATGGCAACCGACGTTCTGCCGGAGGAGCGGATGTCCGAGGGGATCGGCTATATGGGGCTGACGGGCTCGGTCTCCCTTGCGGTCGCACCCGCCATCGCCCTGAGCCTTGTGGGCGGCGGACAGTTTGGCACGGCCTATAACGTTGCGTTTGCGGCGGGTATCCTGTCGCTGCTGTGCATCGGCATGTATAAAGGCAAGCCCAAGGCGGCCGCGGCGAACGTATCGCAGGTCAAAGTCCAGGGCATTGCGCGCTTTTTCGAGCCTGCGGCATTCAAGCCATCGGCTGTCATGCTGCTGCTGGGCCTGTGCGCCGCGGCTCCGGTCACGTTTCTGTCGATCTTCACGCTTGGGCGTGGCTTTACCACCGATCAGGTCAGCTTATACTTCACCATCAATGCCGTTGCGCTGGCTGTGGCACGGTTGTTCGGCGCGCGCGTCGCCAGGAAGATCTCGGTCAACCGCGCCGTGCTGCTCGCCACGGTATGCAACGCGGCGGCATTTATACTGATCGCCATATCCCAAACGATCTGGATGCTGTGGCCGGCCGCAGCACTGTACGGCCTTGGCTACGGCACCATCTACCCCATGCTCAACGGGCTTGCCATTACCAACTCGCCGCCCAACCGCCGCGGCACCGCCATGGCCACCTTTCTGACCGCGATGGATATCGGCATCGGCCTGGGCGCGAGCTTCTGGGGTGTGCTGGCGGATCTGACCAGCATCAATATCATCTTCCCGCTTTGCGCGGGACTGTCGCTGCTTGCCTATGTGCTGTTTCGCATCCTGAACATCAAAATGAAAAAGGAGCTGCCGTCATAATGCCAGATTTGATCCAAGGAACCTGTACGCCGGAAGCCGCAGGCCTTCACAGCGCCGATGTGCTCAAATGCCTCAAGGACCTGGACGCGAGCGCGAACGAAATTCACGGGTTTGCCGCAGCCCGGCACGGAAAGGTGTTTGCGGAAACCTATCTGGCACCCTTTGGCGCCGAGCTGCCACACGCCTGCCATTCCCTTGGGAAAAGCTATACCTGCACCACGCTGGGCATTGCCTGCACGCAAGGCCTCTTGGATCCGGAAGACCTGATCACGGATGTGTTCAAAGAAGAAATCGCGCGCTTTGGCGCGATTCCGGATGCCAACATGCGCAAAATGAAGCTCAAGCACCTCATGTCCATGAGCTGCGGCATGGAACGCATGCCGGCTATGGACGAGCATTGGATGGAAAATTTCCTGCAAAGCCCCGTGAAGTACGAGCCGGGCACCGTGTTTTTATACAATTCCATTGGCAGCTGCATGCTGGGCGCAGCGGTGGAAAAAGCGAGCGGCCGCGAGCTGGAGGACTACGCCAGGGAATTGCTGTTCTCCCCCATCGGCATCGCCGAAAATGATTTGGTATGGCGGCGCTTTGGCAACGGCCGCTTCGCTGAGCCGGGCATCTCCGCCACCACAAAAGCCAACCTGCGGCTGGGGCTGTTGTACCTGGCGCAGGGCAAGGCGGACGGCCAACAGATCGTATCCAGTGCGTGGATGCGGCAGGCCGTCAGCAAGCAGATTGAGTCCACCACCGGTCCCACCGGCGCAGTCGACGCCTGCTGCGGATACGGCTGGCAGCTGTGGATGTGCAAGGAGCCCGGCATGGTGCGCTTTGACGGCGGACAGGGCCAGTTCTGCATTATGGATTTAAAGCGCGATACCGCCATTGCCATTCACGAGGGCGGCTGGCATCCAAACGGCGTGCAAAAGGTGCTGGATCTGACCGAAGCGCTGATGGCCTCCGCGCAGGACGAGCCCCTGCCTGAAAACCCAGAAGCCTACGCACAGCTCAAGGCCTATCTGGACAGCCGCAAGGCAGACACCGCACCCGTGCTGCCGGTGCCGGAGAAAGCGAAGCGCTTTGCCGGAACCTACGCGGTGACGGACGGCGTGTTCATTCCCTGGATCGAAGTCGCGCCTGTGGACGATGATTTCTATCACCTCTTTTATGAGCCTTCCATCCGCCCGGAGATCATTGTGTTCGATCTCGCTGTGACGCCGGATGAAGTCGTGCTCACCCTCAACCAATCCACCCAAATTCATGCCCGGCTGGATGGCCAGTGGCTGCGCGGTGAGACTGCCACAGTGCTCCCGCCGCTCAAGCACTATGCCGCGACGGCGCGGTTTACCGACGAAAACACCCTGTGCGTTTCCCTGCGCTGGCTCAACGGCTGGACCAGGCCGGAGTTTACCTTCCGCCTGCATGGCGAAGCCGATTTGGACATCACCGTTGAAAAAAATATGCTCCACGAAGGCCGCGCACCCTTTACCCGCCTTGTAAAGGCACGCAAAACACGATAACGCACGCGCAAAATCGCGTATAACCGGCTGACAAACCCTCCCGTACTGCCACGTTCTTGCTGCGCAGCTTCTCACGTTCTTAGGGCTTTTCGCACAGTCTGTATTTGTGATGCCTTTCCTATGCCTGACGGGCTGGCCGTATAGCATTGGGTGCGGTTTGGTTAATTTCTGCCCATCCCGCACAAAAAGATACCCCCTGCGCCACAAAATTGGCGTACGCTTGAAACAAATCAAAGCGATTGACCGTACGGATTCGGTTTTTTATAGTTAAGCTATCAACAACACATTGCGTTACACACCGCTTGCAAAAGCGCTGCTTGGGCGCGGTATAACAGGGAATATGAAAGGAGTGGCTAGCGCATATGTCCAATGTTCTGATGCACGTCAATCTGCGTGCGGAATCCATCAGCCTGTGGACCGGCATCAACGTTATTTTGCCAGACGACAGGATTGAAGGCGAATATCCAGTGCTGTGGCTTTTACACGGCGGCGGCGGCAACGAAAACGACTGGGTTGAGGAGACCGGCATTCGCCGGTATGCCGACAAGCACAAAATGGCGGTCGTGATGCCCCATGCCGGGCACAGCCGGTACTGCAACATGTATTGGGGATCGGATTACTTCACCTACCTGACCGAGGAGCTGCCAAAGCTCGTCAAGCACCTGTTCCCCTGCGTTTCCACCAAACGGGAAGATAACTTCATTGCCGGTCTGTCGCTTGGCGGCAGCGGTGCGATTTCGCTGGGTATGCGGCGGCCCGATCTGTACGGCGCCATCGGCGTATTGTCGGCCTCCAGCATCATTCCGCTGGAGTATCTGCGCGCCAAATCGGCGGGCGGCCCTGCGGCACCCGGCGGCCCCGGCCACAAAAGCGTGAATATGGTCAACTTCGGTGTGGAGGATACCAACGACCTGAAAGGCAATCCCGAGCACGACGTGCTGTTGAACGCCGAGACCATCATCAAAGATGGCAAGCCCGTGCCCAAGGTGTTTCACGCCGTGGGCCTGGAAGACCACGCCTACCCCGTAGGTTTGGGCCTGAAGGAATTCTTTGAGAAATTCGAGGGTAACCCCTTCCGCTACGAGTTCCACACCGAGCACGGCGCGCATACCTGGGAGTTTTGGGATAAATGGCTTCCGGTGTTCATGGATGCAGCCATGAAAGAGAGGGGGTTATAATATGGCGTTTATTCAAATGCAGCTCAATTCCGAGTGTTTAACGCGCAAGGCGTCCATCAATATCATTCTGCCGGGCATCAGCGAAAAACGGAAGCTGGATAACGGCAAGTACCCGGTGCTGTGGCTTTTGCACGGCGCGACGGACGACCACACCATGTGGCAGCGTTTCACATCGCTTGAGCTTTACGCGCAAAAGCGCGGCATCGCGGTGGTGATGCCCTCGGTGGAAAACAGCTTCTACACCAATACCGACGGCGGACGCTACTTCGATTACGTCACCGAAGAACTGCCCCGCATGCTCCGGCGCTACTTCCCCCTTTCCGAAAAACGGGAAGATAACTTTATCGGCGGTATGTCCATGGGCGGCCACGGCACCATGAAGCTGGGCTTCTCCAGGCCAGAGCTCTACGGGGCCATGGGCATCTTCTCCTGCGCCAACTTTATCGACCTGATGGGCGCGGGCAACATGATTGAAGGCGGCATGCGCAAGCCCCTCAACTTCGTGCGCTGGCTGGTTTTTGGCACCGACGACGGCGACCTGACCAAGGTGCACAACACCGAGCACGATAACCGCTACCTGGCCAAGCTCGCCTCCGAAAGCGGTAAGCCGCTGCCCAAGATTTTCGGCTGCTGCGGCACGGCGGACAGCAGCCACGACCCGCAAAAGGACGATTTCAATTACTTCAGAAGCCTGCCAAACCCCTTCGACGTCGTGTTCTTCGACAGCCCCGGCTTCCATTATTTCGATTTCTGGGACGAATGGCTGAAGGTGTTTATCCAATGGCTTCCCATCCGCAGGCGCTCAGAGGAGATTCTGTAACATGAACAATATGCTCTGTCAATTCAACGTGGAAACGCCCATGCGCGACGGCGTGATTTTACGGGGCGACCTATACCGTCCACAGGAGCAGGGGAAGTATCCCCTGCTCCTGTGGCGCAGTATTTTCCGTAAAAATACCCTGGCCCGCGCCTTTCAGCAGTATGTTCCCTCCTATTTCGTGCAAAACGGGTACGTCGTGTTCATTCAGGATGTACGAGGCCTGGGCGAGTCCGACGGCGAGTTTGATCGCTTCACCGCCGACGGCAAGGACGGCTACGATACCATTGAATGGCTGGCCAAGCAGGACTACTGCGACGGCAACATCGGCATGATCGGCAACTATTACGCCGGATATTTGCAGCTGATGGCAGCGGCGGAAGCGCCTCCGCACCTCAAGGCCATCTGCCCCATGCAGACCAGCGTATCCATCAACCGCGATTGTGACAACCGCGGCTTTATGTTTTATTCGCATGTGGGCTGGTGTATGTCCCGCCAGATCAGCCGCCTGCGCGACGGCCGCTACGACTGGGAAACCACGGACAAGTATCTGCCGATGCTTTTGGATTACATCAAGGATTATCCCACACGGCAGCTTCTGCACAGGCCGCTGCGCGATATGCCGGCTGTAAAAAACACCCCGTTTCCCCTGCTGCAGGATTACTACAAGCATCTGGTGGAGGGGTTTGACAACCTGGATCTGATCCACAAGGAAGGCCGCGATATGGACGTCAGCGCCATCCGCACCCCCGCGTTTTATATCTCCGGCTGGTACGATTCCTCCCGCACGCCGCTGATTGAGCATTGCCGCGCCCAGCGGCAGAGCGGCGTGGACAGCCGCGTGCTGATCGCCCCCTGGAAACCGGGCGAGGCTCCCGCGCATGCCGATCATGCGCTGGAAACCGGCGAAATCACCGTTGATGTGCAGCGGGAGATGGTCGAATGGTTCGATCACTGGCTCAAAGGCGGGGGCGCGCCTGCCTATAAAGCCTACCGCTACTACGATATCGCCACCCGCGCACTGTGGGAAACCGATTCCTGGGACGAGGAGAAAACCACCCACCTGACATATTACCTGCAGGGCGGCGGCCAGCTCGGCTCCGCTCCGGTGGATGATGCGGCGGACGAATACCTGCACGATCCGCTTCACCCGCTGCCTTATGCCCCCTACGGCTCATGCGGCAAGCTGCCCAAGGCTGATGCCAAACGGCTCACCTATGTATCGGAGCCCTCGGATAAGCAGCTCGACATTCAGGGCTTGGTGTGCGCGAAGGTGTACCTGTCCTCCGACGCAAAGGACGCGGACGTCGTCGTCCGCTTGCTGGATATTGATGCCGACGGTAAGGCCTTCGGCATTTGCGACGGGGCGACGCGCGCCCGCTACCGCAACAGCTGGACCCCCGAACCGCTGGAGGCGGGCACCGTGTACCCCATTGAGGTGCTGCTGGGCTATGTCCATTATACGGTTGCTCCCGGGCACCGTATCGCGCTGGAAATCTGCGGCAGCGCGTTTGCCAAGTATGATGTAAACTACGGCACAGCCGTACGCCCGCCGGACGATACCGACACTGTCGTCTCCCACAACCGCATCCATTGCTCCAAAACCTATCTGTCCAGCCTGACCCTTCCCCTGCGGAAAACGCGTGCATAACTTATTGCAACATCTCGCTTTTCGCACGCATTTTCGCCATTCACGACAAGAAAAGCTACGCCTGTCAAGACCAATGCTAGGCGTCGCTTTGGTCTGCGGCCCAAGTGCAGACCGTCTGCCCCGTACCCGTGCCTGATATTGACAAACGTGTTCTTACATATTATTGTTAATCAAGACAGGAGCTATACACTGGCCTGGATTTTGCCCAAGCCAATGTCTAAATCAATACAAAGGAGACTTCTATGAAACGCTCCTTTTGGTGGTCCCGTACGTTCCGGTTTTGGATTATCTGCTATCTCATCGTGCTTTTGATTCCGATGGTAGCAGGTGTCGCTTTGTATGTGAGCGCGTCCGCTTCGCTGACAGACAAGGCATATGAAAACGGACTGATGTCGGTTCGCCAGGTCGGCACCGTGGTAGACGAACAACTGAAAACCATCGCCAATGTCAGCGATACGATCAGCGTTTCCTCTACGTTAATACGGCTGAAGTACATATCGCTTCCCTTTACCGCGGAAAAATACTATGAAATCCACCAGCGCGCCAAGTACCTGTCCAACTTCACGGTGCAGCAGGAGCTGATCCGGTACATCTTCCTCTATGCAAGCGAGCTGGAATGCATACTGGATAACGCGCATATCTACACCGCCACCAACCAGATGGACAAGATCATCACGCAGAGAATCGGCATGCCGACCGATCAGTTCTACAATATGATGGCGCAGACCCACCAGCACGATTTTTATGTTCTGGGCGAGGGAAAAGACATCATTATGGTCCAGACGCTGGGGCGCAGGGAGAAGGAAAAGCGTCCCATCCTCACACTGATTACCGTATTGAATGCCGACGCCATCGGCGATCTTCTGCAAAAAACCGCCCAAACCGTACGCGGATCGGCGTATATGCTGCTGCCTGACGGCTCCGTGTTCGGCCGCGCCGCGCCGGGGGACCCGCTTTCCTATTCCGCCCTTTCCCCGTCGTATGGCGAGGGGCAGCTGCTTCAGGATGATCTCGTCATCACCTATACCGATTCTACGGCCTCAGGGTTCCGCTATGTTCTGTCGGTGCCGCGGGAAACCTTTTTACAGGATATCCGCAATGTGCAGATGACCTTCTTCATCTTTTCGCTGGGAGCGCTGCTGTTTGGCCTGATCATCGCCTATATGCTGGCCAAGCACAACTATAAGCCCATCCAGCAGCTCAAGCAGGACGCGCAGATTCCGGAAATGTCCAGTGACGAGTTCACGGTGCTGGGCCTGCGCCTTAAGGAGCTGCTATCCGCGGGCGACCGGATGCACAGCGAAATCGAAAAGCTAAGCCAGGCCTCCAACGCACAGCTGATTCACTGGCTATTGAGCGGCAATGTGGCGACACTTGAAAAAGAGCGGCGCGCGCAGCTGTCCAGCCTGTTCAACGGCACCATGTTCGTGGCCGCGCTCATCGACCTTGGGGAGGACGCGCCCATCACAACTCCGGAGGCACGCAAAGCTGTCATCGGCAGCCTGAACCTGCTGGTGTCGGAATGCGCGGGCGGCGCATGCCAGAGTATCATTCAGCCGGATGGCGATGCGTTTGCGGCGATCCTCTGCTTCCCCTCCGACGTCAGCCGCAACGACGCGCAGTTTATGGCCCAGCAGATCGGCGAGCGTATGGTGCAGCACGCCGTGGAGCAGCCCGCGCTCTCCTCCATGTCCGTTTACATCGGCGATGCCCGCAGCGGCGAGGAGCAGGTGCACGAGTCCTATGCAAACGCACTCCGTGCCAAGGAGTACGCTGATTTTATCACCGTCACGGACAAGCGCGTTATCCTGTACGACGCCACCATGTATTCCAGCGATATCGTCTGGGACGATTATGATATCGTGGATGCCGAGCGTCAGTTCTCCAGCCTGATGATTGAAGGCAACTACAGCAAGGGCAAGCGGATGCTGCGGGAGATTATGGCGTATTACAACTGCCGGGACGGCATGTCGCTCTATGTGATGCGGTGCAGGATGTTCGGCGTCATGAACCTGATGCTCAACGTACTCCACGAGGTGGAGCCCGACCTTGACCCTGCCTTTTATGAGGAGACCAACCCCGTTGCACGGCTGCTTTCAGCGCGCACGCAGCAGGAGCTGGAGGATGTCATCTTCGATATCATCGACCGCCTGGTCGGGCGGCACGAGAACAAGCCGCCTGATATTCAGGACAAGCTCACACAGGTCGAGCACTACATCGAAACACATTATTACGACGTGGGTCTTGGCGTTAAGCAGGTAGCGGATGCGTTTGATATGTCGCTGCCGTATCTGTCCAGAATGTTCAAGAAGGAAAAAGGCATCGGGCTTCTTTATTACATCAATCATTACCGGGTGGAGAAGGCCAAGGAAATCATGAGCGTCAATCCCAACGAAACGGTTGCCGGCATTGCCGGGCGCGTAGGCTATAATTCCAGCCAAACGCTGATCCGCATTTTCAAGCGCTACGAGGGCATTACGCCCGGGCAATATCAGGCCGAGCTGCACGGAACCCCCGGCGATACGCAGCCGGATGAGACGGACGCATCCTAATAGCCATATGACAACCCAAACAAACCAAGCCCTGCGCGGGCCGCGGGTAACCGCGGCCCGCGTTTTACATTGGCCCTGTAACGGATGATACACATTGGATAAAAATCGTACATACGCTGAAAATATAGGCTATTATGGCTATATTGATGCCAGATTTTATATCATCCGCTATGCAAATATTCAGCATTTACAGGAGATTCAAACCACGGTATGGTGAATGCAGATCAGAGCATCCGCCTATCGTGCGGGTCTCATTTCGTACTTCATATATTGGAAAGGAGCCTGGAATCATGTTGAAACGAATCCTACCCATTCTGCTGGCGCTGTCCCTCCTGATGACCGCGACCTTCGGCCATGCCGAAGGCACCACCGAGAAATCGCTTGCGGAAATCGCCCAGATGGGCACCAAAATCGAACGCGTAACGGAGGAACCCGTCACCCTGACACTGTGGATGGACATCTCGGCGCACGATGTATCCAACATCATCGGTGATCTGCAGGACATGGACATTCTCAAAGCCCTGGAGGAGAAGACCGGCGTCCACATCGAGCTGATGCTCGCGCCTG
>DAIOVG010000071.1:0-12499 GCA_036759125.1 Candidatus Limiplasma sp. | reverse complement strand
CAGCTGGTGGACGGCGCACAAGCCGCACAGGCGCTCGAGGTTCCTTCGCTTGATAAGGGCCGCGCTTCGTTGTACATCGATGCGGTCAAGGAGGCCAAGGCGTTGATTCCGGATAAACCGCTGCTTGCGGGCGTCATCGGGCCGTATTCGCTGGCTGGGCGTCTGATGGACGTGACGCAGATTTTCTACACCTGTTTTGACGAACCGGAAACCGTTCACATGATCCTCGAAAAGGCGACGCAATATATCATCAGCTACTGCCAGGCGTTTAGGGATGCCGGTGCGGACGGCGTTGTGATGGCCGAACCGCTGGCTGGGCTTTTAAATCCCAGCATGGCGGAAGAGTTTTCCAATCCCTATGTTGTGAAAATTCTGGCGGCTGTACAGTCGGATAGCTTCCCGGTGGTTTACCACAACTGCGGCGGCGCGACGGTGAGCATGCTGCCGGAGCTATTTGCGATGAAAGCCGCAGCCTATCACTTCGGCAACGCGGTCGACATGGAAACGGTGCTCAAAGGCGCGCCGGCAGACGCATTGTGTATGGGCAATATCGACCCGGCGCGGCAGTTTGCCTCCGGTTCGCCAAAGGGGATGCACGACGCAGTATTTGATCTGATGGATAAGTGCGCGAAGTACCCGAATTTCCTGATTTCCTCCGGCTGCGATATACCCGCCCATGCAAGCTGGGATAATATCATCGCGTTCTTTGATGCCGTGGCACAATACAATGGCAAGTAATGAGATACAGACGGCTGACGATCTGAAAGCGCTGATCCTATCCTGCGGAGCCAGAAACGCCGCGGTAGTTGGCAACGATCAGATCGTGCTGTCCACGGATTTCCGGGAGATCTGCAAAGGCAACGCCTGCGGCAATTACGGGCAATGCTATATGTGTCCGCCGGACGTTGGAGAGATCGACGACCTGATGGCACGCCTGCGAACGTTTCAGACCGGCATCCTATATCAGGCGGTGTACAGCCTGGAGGATTCCTACGATTTTGAAGGCATGCAGGCAGCCGGGGCGGCATTCAACCGCACGTCGCAGGTTATTCACGATAAGGTACTGGAGGGTTTCAACTTACCTTTCCTGCATCTGGCAGCGGGCGGCTGCCGTATCTGCGAGGTTTGCGCCAAGCGCGACGGCCAACCCTGCCGGGAACCGGACAAGGCGCTTCCCTCGCTGGAAGCATACGGCGTGGACGTATATCGTACCGCAACCAATGCAGGCCTGAAGTACATTAACGGACAGGATACCGTAACCTACTTCGGTATGCTGCTCGTGTAAGGAAAATGGATGGCAAAGCTTACGATCCGGCAAGGGGATAGGCGTTCAACCCTTACATTTGATGGCGAAACGCCGCTGACTGCGCTGCTGCGAAGGCACGGACAGACCATAGCGACGCCCTGCGGCGGCAAAGGGACATGCGGCAAGTGCAGAGTGAGCGCAACGGGAAACCTCTCCTGCTTGACCGAAAACGAAAACAAAACCCTGACCCCGGACGAAATCGCCCGGGGTATTCGCCTTGCATGCCAGGTTACGGTATCGGGCGATGCCGAGGTGACAGTTCCGCAGCAAGCTGATTTGATGAACGTACAGCTCGAGGGGGATATACCGGACTTCGTCTACCAGCCGATGCAGGGTCCGTATGGCCTTGCCGTTGATATCGGTACCACCACGCTTGCGTTGCGGCTTTTGGATCTCAAACGCCACACACTGCTCAAGGCAGCGACGGCTTCGAACCCGCAGGGTGAGGTGGCAGCGGATGTCATCGGCCGTATTGAAGCAGCGCTGCACGGCGAAGGCTATCGCCTGCAAAGGCTTGTCACAGATGCGATTGAACAGGCGCTCATCAAGCTCTGCGCAGATAGCGCTATATCGCCCAATGAGATTGGGTCCATTGTGATTGCCGGCAATACCACCATGCTTTATCTGCTGACAGGGCGCGATCCTGTAACGCTTTCCCGTGCGCCGTTTGAGGCGGATACGCTATTTGACGCCTGGGTAGACGGAAAAGCGCTGCGCCTGTTATCCGCAGCGAACACCGGGGTATATCTGCCCGCATGCATGAGCGCGTTTGTCGGTGCGGATATCGTATGCGGCGTGCTGGCCTGTGGCATGTGTGACCGGGAAACAACCTCACTTCTGGTAGATTTGGGCACCAACGGGGAGATTGCCCTATGGCATGAAAGAAAGCTTTATTGCTGCGCCACGGCGGCGGGTCCCGCCTTTGAAGGCGTCAACATCCGCCACGGAGTCGGCAGCGTTCCGGGCGCGATTGACCGTGTGTGGGTCCAGGATGGAAACCTGTCCTACACGACCCTTGGAGGGCAAGCGCCAGTGGGTATTTGCGGCTCCGGTTTGATCGACGCGGTGGCGGCGCTGCGCGAGCTATCGCTGGTCGATGAAACGGGCTTGATGGAAACGGGTGAGGAACGGATCGGCGGAGAGATCGGCCTGACACAGAAGGATATCCGCAGCATTCAGCTTGCCAAGGGTGCGATTGCCGCAGGAATTAAAACGCTGTGCGCCTATGTGGGCATCAGCGCAGAGCAAATTAAAACGCTTTATATCGCCGGCGGCTTTGGCAGCCATGTTTCGGTGGGAAAGGCAGCAGCTATTGGGTTAATTCCGTTAGAGCTTAAAGATAGGGCGCTCGTTCTGGGTAACGCGTCGCTGACAGGCGCGGAAATGCTGTTATTCAACGAAGACTTTGTCAAAGCCGCGCGCAACATCGCACAGAAAGCCGTTTCCGTGCCTCTTGGAGGAAGCGCGGCTTTTGCGGAGTATTACATGGAGAGTATGATGTTTGAATAAATTCGTGAACTAAGCCGCGGTTTCAGACCGCGAAGGGGAATGCCATGAAGAAACGCGTACCGGAATTTGACAATGTCCTGCAGGCGTTTCGCAGGGAAGTGCCGCAAAGACCTACGCTGTTTGAGCTGTACATGAACCTGCCTCTGTACGAAGCGGTCAATGGCCGCAGGTTTAGAGGCGGCATGATGCTGGATGAGCTGCTCTTCACGGCAGAGGCGTTTGCCGGGCTTGGATACGACTATGTTGTGGCAAAGGCCTGCGCCATGGAGTTCCCAACGCGCGGTCACGATACCCTCCGTACAATATCCCTAAACGACGGGGGACTGGTAAGTGATTGGGAAAGCTTTGAACGCTATCCCTGGCCTGATCCAGACAGCTTTGACTACAGCCATCTGCGGCAAGTGGATGGGCAGCTGCCCGGAAACATGAAGGTGATGGTCATGGGTCCCGGCGGGGTGCTGGAAAACGTGATCGCGATCGTCGGCTATGAAACCCTTTGTTATATGCTCTATGAGGAACCGGAGCTTGTCAGGGCGCTGTTTGATGCAGTGGGCAAACGATTGTGCCGCTACTACGAGCTGGCGCTCGGGCATCCGTCCGTCGGGCTGATCAGCTCTAACGATGACTGGGGTTTCAACACCCAGACATTCCTTTCGCCCGAAAGCATGCGGGAGTATGTATTTCCCTGGCACAAGCAAATTGTCGACCTGACACATGATGCGGGAAGGCCGATTCTTCTTCACTCCTGCGGAAAACTGCACCAGGTCATGGACGATGTTGTAGCGCTTGGCTACGACGCCAAGCATTCGTTTGAAGATGGGATCCAGCCTGTGGAAGAGGCCTATGAGCGATGGCATGACAAGCTGTGTATTTTGGGCGGCATGGACGTTGACTTTATCTGCCGGGAAACCGAGGAAGCAATCGCAGCGCGAGTCCGTGCGATGATGGAACGGTCGAAGTCAAGGGGCGGATACCTGATCGGCACAGGTAACAGCGTGCCGGAGTATATACCAAGGAATAAATACCTGGCAATGGTCGAAGCGGCGATTGGCTACAATCCGCTGGGATAGCAGGAAAAGGAGCAAACCGATATGACAGGCAGAGAACGGTACCGGGCATTGCTGCAAAACCGGAAGGCAGACAAGGCCGGGTTTTGGATGGGGAACCCGCACGATGATACGCTTCCCGCTTACTATTCCTTTTTTCGGGTCAACAGCAAAGAAGATCTGGGGCATAAGCTGCACGATGATTTTGCCTGGATTCCCGCTGATTTGAACTATTGGCGGCACCCGCAGGGGGAACCGATATTTGATCTTTTGGGCGGGAAGGCGCGGCATTCGCTGGGCCAGCCGGGCGTGTTTGCGGAGTGCGAGGATGTGCGCGAGGTGGAAGCCTTCCACTGGCCGGATGTGAAGCATATTGACCTGGCCCTGCTGGAAAGCGATATCGACCGTGCGCTTGCCCGCGGCATGGGCGTTGCAGGGGGAACCTGGTCATGCTTTTTTCACATCGTGGCCGATTTCTTTGGCATGGAGAACTACTTTATCAAAATGTATACCGATCCCGGCGTAGTGCAGGCGGTAACTGAGCGTGTCATGGCGTTTTATTTGGAAGCCAACCAGCTGATCTACGAAAAAATGGGCGGCAAGATCGACGCGCTGTTCCTGGGGAACGATTTTGGAAGCCAGCTGGATCTGCTCATCAGTCCTGAAAGCTTTCAAACCTTTGTGCTGCCGTATTTCAAGCAGCTCATCGACCAGGCGAAGCGAGCCGGGAAATATGTGATGCTTCATTCCTGCGGCGCAATCGACCGCGCCATCCCCATGCTGATCGATGCGGGGATCGACGCACTGCATCCTTTGCAGGCGAAGGCCAGAGGCATGAATGCTGAAAATCTGGCGAAATACAGGAACGATATCTTGTTTGTCGGGGGTGTGGACACACAGGAGCTTCTGCCATTCGGCACACCACAGCAGGTACGCGATGAGGTTCGCCGCCTGCGCGATCTCTTCGGTACCGGCTGGGTAGTATCTCCAAGCCATGAAGCGCTATTGCCCAATGTACCGCCGGAAAATCTGCTAGCCATGCACGACGCGGCGATGGAAGGCTAGTATATACGTATCGTATTCATACATTTAGGGCGCCATTGTAACGAACTTAGTCAAGACATAGCCGCGGTATCCTTCCACTTCAATTTCGCACCAATCCCCGTCGGTTGCGATCACAACAATTGCTGTTCCGGTTGGGAATTTCCCGATGATATACCCATCGGGCGTTAAGCGGATATTGATGGATTCTTTGCCGTTTGTTACCCCGTTCTTGCTCAGTACCGCTTCGGTAAAACTGGTTTCTACACCCGGAAGAATCGTAAGCGCGGAGTTTCGTATATAGCCAATCTCGTTTCCGTACATCACAAGCGAGTAGTCTGTTTCCTGAGCGATCACATACACAATCGCACCGGCGTTGCATTGCAAAAGGGTTTTCCCGGAATCGGAAGCGGTCTGCCGCAGCGATGCTCTGCCTGTATTGGGCGCGTAGATTGATCCGAATGTGAGCGACGAATCCTGAGAGAATTGCAGGCTGCCGGTGGGTACCGCTACAGTTTTATTATCCTGTTTTAGTTGTGTGTAGACCGTTCCCAATGCCTTCACAGTCACTGCGTTGCCTTGCGAATCGGTAATCTGAACGGCTTTCCCTTGTGTATTTTGCGGTGCGCTTGTTGCCGAAGGGGGCTTCGCCGTCGGTTGGGCTGTTCTGTTTGATGTATACGGACAAACGCCGCCGGGATGCAAGTGTGCGGGATATCCGCCGCAGTGATAATGGTAGGAGCCAAGCCCGCTGACGTTTTTTGTGTCCTTATGTCCGCCGCTTGCATCGGTTCGCCCGGAGTGCGCATAGGAAACAGAGCTGATAAGCAGTAAACATATCACGAAGATGAACATCGAATAACGCTTTATCATGTCATATACCTGTCAGTCTGTGTTGGTGCTCCTGTCAACTAGATTCAATATGGGTTGAGTATACCATACATGGCGGCTGATGATAATAGCGGCAGCTTTGTTCACATACGAGGATAGATATTCGATATGCTTGCAGAAAGAAAGCTGCTCCCGTATGATACGGTTCGCAGCTTGTATGATGTGATCAAATGAGATGAGTGAGAAAACGTCAAAGAAGTGAATCTATAGAAGCTTTTTTAATGGAGATTAGTGGTTAGCTCATACAGGAATGTATACACCATCTCAAGCGCTTCCTGTGTGACAATCTCAACGGTATCCCGGCTGCCGTTGTGCATGGTTTCGATAATAGGGGGGAATGCAGTCTTAGGCACATCCGTTTGTCCTGAAAACAAGACGGACATTGGCTGTACGTCCTGCTCTTCCAAAATGCACACAGAGATGTTGGGAATGCCATGCTCTTCAAAGGTGCAATCATCACCGGTCGGGAGCTTTTCGAGGATTCCAAACGGCGCGGCGCTTTGATCCACCTTCTGCACAGCCTGGGCAAGAATGCTGCTTTGGAGGTTCTTTTGCGGCGCAATCAGCACATGGTCGCCTACGCCGCAGATATCCAGATTGATCATCGCCAGCACATCGCTGCCGTACTCCTCTACATACAGCTTACTGCCCAGCGCATGGATTTCTTCATAATCGAAGAATACAAATTCCAGATTCGCGGCAGGTGGTTCGCTATGGAATTGCCTGATCAGTTCCAGCAATATGCTGACGCCGGAGGCATTATCGTTAGCGCCGGTGCTGCCGTCTACACTATCGTAATGTGCGCCGATGACAATGCGTTTTTGGGCGTCGCCGAATTTTATGATGAAATTCTCAACCAGCAACCCGTCAACATTGCCGCGCTGGGTTTCATAGTCTACACCGATTGTTTCTAGTTGCTCAGTCAGCGCTGTCTTTCTGGCTTCATGGTCCGCGATGGCGAGTTTGTGTACAATTTGCAGCATTGGTGTCTCCTGTTCTGCTGATATCGGGCGTTCGCTGATGGAATTTGCGTGTCCGGAAGGTGTGAACACAACAAAAAGCATAGACAGTATAATTATGGTGAGAAAAGGTAATGCGTACCGGATGATCTTTGTACTAGCTTTCCGTATCATATCCATAAACTTCCCACTGTGAGAGCGACTGATATGGCGAAGGACTGTCGGCTTTGATGAGCGTATCAAGCGTCATCCAGGTTATGGTATGGAAGTCATCCAGCGTTATTTCCTGCGGGCCATCGAACTCTTGGAGATCAAATGTTTTCTCATAACCGTCCGACAGGCGCAGGGTGGCGCGTTTCCAATAGCCGCTGTGCTTGAAGTCTGCGCGCAGGTAAAGCACCGCTTTGTCTACGCTGACATCGCGGCCGAAATCCAGGCGGATGGCTGCGTCGGCACGGCCGCCGATGCCCCAGCTCAGGAAAGGCCAATAGCCATGTGCATACGCAATATGTTCGCCGTCGATTACATTGCGGGCAAAAAACACGCTTTCGTCCCGTGTTTCCACGTTGGCGGATGCGTGGGGATAGGCGCTGCTGGTATGCCGCTGGTCGGCGGGGTTGCAGGCGAGGTTGCGGTATTCATTCCCCGTATCGGTTTTCAGGGTGATCAGGTGCTTGTCACCCTGGAACGCGAACGGCGGATACATTTTAGGCAAGTCCCCTTCCAGGGGAAGCTGGAACATCCATTTTCGGTCTTTCAGATATACCCTTGCAGGCGCGATGGTATGATCAACTTTCGCGATCACATGGCGTGATGCGCTTTCAAAGGCGATCACATCGCCCGGCTGATATTCGCCATGAAAAAATTGAAGCGCCTCATCTTCTGCGGCAATCGAGGCAAGCGTCTCGTCTTTACGGATGATACTGATCTGGTTCATGTTCGGTCTCCTTATGGATGATCTGTGTGTACCCACTATACCATCGGAAAATCCTCCTGTCCATGACAGGAATGGGGCAACACTGCAACGTTTTATGCCATGTGCGATATATGAAGATTGTTTTGTGCCATGACATTGGTTTTATGGTATGCTTCTGAAGTGAATAACGGGAGGAGGAACAACGTTTGACTGATAAGAGCAACGAATATCGTATTGTTCGCAAGCAATACATAAGCGATGCGGACTATACGCAGATCTCTGCTTTGCAGCGCGTGTGCGAGGATGCGGAGGGGATTGCCCTCAAGCTGGAGCTGGACTATAAGCTAGCGGATGCCCAAAATCGCAAGGAGTTGATCAATGATCCGACAGTGAATGAGTTTATGTGTTATCACGAGGATACGCTGATCGCTTATCTGGGCATATGCGGGTTCGGTGAACAAACGGATCCTTTGGAGCTGACCGGAATGGTACATCCGGATTACAGACGAATGGGGATATTTCGGACGCTTTCAGAGCAGGCTTTGGCAGAGTGCCGCCGCAGAAACACACGGCTCGCGCTGGGCCTGTGTGACCGGAAATCGGAAGCGGGACAGGCGATGCTTCACAAACGGAGCGATGCGCTGCATCATACAGAGTATGAAATGGTATTACAGGGGAAACCTGAAGCTCCGGGTGAAGATCAGCTTCGGGGCGTAAACTTGCGCAAAGCCGTAAACGCAGACGCAGCAGAACTGGCCCGACAGGACAGCATCTACTTCGGAGAGGAGTTCGGCCAGGGCACTGAAGCCGCATCGAAAGCCTATGTCAAAATGCCGGAAGAAGAGGAAAAGCGGGGGTTTATCATCTACCTCGCGGTGAAGAATGGCGCGGTAATCGGCAAGGTCAACCTGCAGATAAGCAATGGCCTGGGTGGTATCTATGGGCTGGGCGTATTGCCGGAAGAGCGGGGCAAGGGCTACGGGCGCGCGATATTGCGGCTAGCCGTACAAAAGCTGATCGAAGCTGGGGCGGAAACCGTGTATTTGCAGGTGCTGACGGACAACGAAAAGGCGCTTGCGCTATACCGGTCCTGCGGGTTTGAAACGAGATCTGTGATGGACTATTTTATAATTGGGTGATAACAAAAACAACCCCCGACGGAAACTCCGGCGGGGGTTGTTGCATTCTGACGGCACTATGATAATCTTTGTTTGAAATCGGAATACCCGAACGTGCGGATGAGCTCCGTTTCACCGTTTGGATGCAAAAGGGCAATGCCTGGCAGCGGCATGCCGTTGAAGGTGTTGTTTTTTACCATGGTGTAGATTGCCATATCTTCAAACACCAGCAAATCGCCGGGCTTGAGGGGATGATCAAACGAATAGTCACCAATAATATCCCCGGCCAGGCAGGTGGGCCCGGCCAAGCGATAGGTGTGCGCTTTTTCGCCGGGCTGACCCGCGCCATGCAGCGGCGGGCGGTAGGGCATCTCGATAACATCGGGCATGTGGCAGGCGGCGGAGGCATCCAAAATCGCAATCTGCATTCCGTTTTCGACGATATCCAGCACGCGTGTCGTCAAATAACCTGCGTTGAGCGCAACGGCCTCGCCTGGTTCTAGATAAATCTCCACATCATACTTCGCTTTGAAACGGCGGATACAATCCACAAGAGCCTGAATATCATATCCGGGCCTGGTGATGTGATGTCCGCCGCCAAAGTTTACCCAGCGCATTCCGGGCAGAAATTCGCCGAACTTTTCCTCGACCATCGTAAGGGTTTCGATCAAGGCGTCGGCGCCCTGCTCACATAGGGTGTGGAAGTGCAAGCCGTCGATCCCGGAGAGCAGATCTTTCCGAAAGTTTTTGCGCGTAACGCCCATGCGGGAAAAGGGGGAACAGGGATCGTAGATGGCATGGTCCTGTGTGGAGCACTCCGGGTTGATGCGGATGCCGCAGTGCTTGCCGGCGGCCAAAGCGCGGGCATTAAACTTTTCCCATTGCGCAAACGAGTTGAATACAATATGGTTGCAAAGCGAGAGGATTTCATCGAAATCCGCGTCCTGGTAGGCGGGGGAGAAGATGTGCGTTTCGCCGCCCATTTCCTCATGTCCGAGCCGCGCTTCATAGAGTCCGCTGGCTGTGGTACCCGCGAGGTACTTGCCGATCAGCGGATACAGGTTGAACATCGAAAACGCCTTTTGCGCAAGCAAAATCTTACACCCGGCCTGCTCGGATACGGATTTGAGGATGGTCAGATTGTCGATCAGCTTCTGCTCATCCACCACATAGCACGGGGTGGGAAGCGCTTGCAGATCGCGGATGAGCTTGTCCATCAGTCTACGAGTGTGGGGTTGAAGTCTTCCTGCCAGGGCAGGCCCCATTTGTTGAGCGCATCCATAAAGGGATCGGGATCAAACTCCTCCATGTTCCATACGCCGGGTTTGTTCCACTGTCCGGTCATCACCAGCATCGCGCCGATCATCGCGGGTACGCCCGTGGTGTAGGAAATCGCCTGGCTGCCGACCTCGCGGTAGCACTCCTGGTGGTCGCAGATGTTATATAAATAATAGGTTTTGGGTTTGCCGTCCTTCACACCCTGGAATATACAGCCAATGTTGGTTTTACCCTTGGTACGTGGCCCAAGCGACGCCGGATCGGGCAGCACGGCCTTCAAAAACTGCAAGGGAACAATCTGCTGACCCTGGAACTCGATAGGCACAATGGAGGTCATGCCGACGTTCTCCAGGCACTTGAGATGGGTCAGGTAGCTCTGCCCGAAGGTCATGAAGAAGCGGATGCGCTTGATGCCCTTCAGGTTTTGGCCAAGGCTTTCTAGCTCTTCGTGGTGCAGCAGGTACATATCCTTTTTGCCGATGCCTTTGAAATCGTACTCGCGCTTGATTTCCATGGGCTCGGTTTCCACCCAGTGACCATTCTCCCAGTAGCTGCCCTTGGCTGAGACCTCGCGGATATTGATTTCTGGGTTGAAGTTGGTGGCGAAGGGATAGCCGTGATCGCCGCCGTTGGCATCGAGGATATCCAGATAGTGAATTTCATCAAACTGGTGTTTTTGCGCATAGGCGGAAAATACTCCGGTTACGCCGGGATCAAACCCGCTGCCAAGAAGCGCGCAAATGCCCGCTTCCCTGAACTTCTCCCGGTATGCCCACTGCCAGCTGTACTCAAACTTGGCGGTGTCCTCCGGCTCGTAGTTGGCGGTATCCACATAGTGGGTTTTGGTCTGGAGGCACGCGTCCATAATCGTGAGATCCTGGTAGGGGAGCGCGAGATTCAGCACAACATCAGGCTTGAAATCGTTGATCAGCGTGACCAGCTCGTCCACATGGTCGGCGTTCACCTGTGCGGTGCGGATTTTGGTTTTGCCGCCGGAAAGCTTTTCCTTCAGGGCGTCGCACTTGCTCACGGTGCGGCTGGCAATCAAAATCTCTTCAAAAACATCGCTGTTCTGGCAGCATTTATGGATAGCAACCGAGGCCACGCCTCCGCAGCCGATAATCATACATTTTCCCATGGGTTACGCTCCTTTCATTTGGAGAAGAATCTCCCGGACCAGTTTGCAGGCAACGGCGGTCGATGCGCCACTTGGGTCATAGTGCGGGGCAAGCTCCACCACGTCGCAGCCGACAAGCTCAACCTTGTGCAGCTTTAATACGGCGGACAGCAAATCGGTAAAGCTGACGCCGCCGGGCTCCGGCGTACCGGTGCCGGGGAACCAGGCCGGGTCAAGGATATCCAGGTCCAGGGTAAAATAGACGGGCTTGCCTTTGAGCGCCGACAGCGTTTCGGCAAAGCCGGATAGGGAAAAACGGTGCATATCGGTGTGCGCGTCGGCAAATGTGAACTCGTCTTTTTCGCCGCTGCGGATGCCAAACTGGTGAATACGCCCGTCGCCAAGCAAGTTCCACACCCGGCGGATCACCGTTGCGTGGGACATGGGCTCGCCCATGAACTCATCGCGCAGGTCGGTATGCGCGTCCAGATGCACAACGTGCAGGTCGGGATAGCGTTTTTGCATTGCGCGGATGGCGCCAAGGGTTACCAGATGCTCGCCGCCAAGCATCAGCGGCCGTTTCCCGGCAGAGAGAATCTCGGCGACCGTTTCCTCGGTCATCTCCAGCACCTTATCAGCATTGCCGAACGGTAGTTCCAGATCGCCGATATCACAGATGCTGCAATCGGCCAAGTCGCGGTCGGCATAGGGCGAATAGGTTTCCAGGCCGTACGAATCCTGCCGGATGGCATTTGGCGCAAAGCGCGAGCCGGGCCGAAACGAGGCGGTACCGTCAAACGGTACCCCCAAAAGCACCGTATCGGCAATGGCATATTCCATGTCGCAGCCGATAAACGTCAGCACGTTTTTATTCATCCTTTTGCAAGGCCTCCTCCACATAGTTGGGCAGCGCGAACGCGCCGATATGCAGGTTGGTGTTGTAATAACGGGTTTGAATCTGTAAAGCGTTCCAGCGGGCTGCATCCAGATCGTTCACCGGGTGCAGGGTGTTGGAAGCGAAGCCGAACAGCCAGTGGCCGGTGGGGTAGGTGGGTATATGTGCCTGATACACCTTGTTGATGGGGAATACGCTGCCGCAGCGCACGTGCGCCCGCCGCAAGAGGATTTGATCCTTCAGGTAAAACGGGTCATCGTGCTGGCTGACGAGAATACCGTCCTCGGTCAGGGCGTTGTGACAACCGCCGTAAAACTCCTTGGTGAACAGCACCTCGCCGGGGCCGGAGGGATCGTTGGAGTCGACGATAACCAGATCGTACTGCTCCTTGTTGTGGCGGATATACTTCAATCCGTCCATGAT
>DAIOVG010000070.1:0-12595 GCA_036759125.1 Candidatus Limiplasma sp. | reverse complement strand
TGCCGTGGCGGGCGGCCTGACCGTGATCGCGACGCTGTTCATCGTCAACCTCATCACCTCCACCGCGTTTTGGTGGTTCTGGTACCCGGCATTCTTCACGCTTTGGTGGCCGGTGAGCGTTTTGCTGGGCAAACGGGCCAGCACGCTGGGCTTTGCGCTGGGCTCGGCCACTGCCGCCTCGCTGTTTTTGATCGTGATGTATCTCCTGCAAACCCCCGGCATCGAGCCATGGTTTTTGTACGCGCTCCTGCCGCTGTTCTGGTGGCCGGTGTGCAGGCTGCTCAGTCAGCACGTCAACGAATGGCAGATCACGCTCATCAGCCTGGTGGTGTTCGCGGCGTACTACACGGGGATCGTCGCGCTGCTCCACGGCATCAGCACGCTGCTGTCCGTGTTTCTGCTGGCAGGCGCGGCGTGGCTGACCTACGCCATGGGCGTGAGCAAATACCGCGCGTCCCTGCCCTTTGCCACGATCAACGCCATAATCATCGGCGTGTACTTTATCCTCGTACACCGCTTTGTCACCCCGGATATCCACCCGTGGTTCTGGTACGGCTTTTTCCCGCTTTTGTGGTGGCCGGTATCGGCCGCGCTCAAGGCGGATGCCGTCAAACCTCTGCCCGTCATCACCGGGGCGGCGCTGTTCCTGCTGTACTACGGCGCGCTGAACCTGTTCCTCTCCCCCGGCACGCCGTGGGTGCTCTTCCTCACCCTGCCCGCCGTGGCCGCCATGATTGGTGCGCTCTGCCGCGAAAAGCGGAACTGGGCCATGCTTTCCGTGTATATGACCCTCGCGGGCATCGCGTACTTTTCCGCCATCAACCTCGTGTACACCCCGCACACCGTATGGGCCGTGTACCCCGCCTTCGCCCTGCTCTGGTGGCCGCTTTCCACGCTGCTCTTCGGCCGCAAGCGAAAGGACGAAGAAACAGAATAGGACGATGGGGACGCTGCCCCCATTCCCCCGGTAAAGGGCTATGCCCTTTACAATCCCTATACAAAGGCCGCGCTTTCAGCGCGGCCTTTGTATACTCTATTCATCTTGCAACAACATTTACAAACAACCGCAGGGAAACGATGCGGGGAGACCTTGTGCGATCACGCGGCGGATTTTCGTCAGGTTGCGTTTGCGAAGGCCGACCATGTAGCAGCGCTACATCGAGGCCTTCGCGGGCGCAAGATGGCGGAAATGCGGCCGTTAGCGCATAAGGGATCCCCGCATCGTTTTCCTGCAAAAAAATCACCCGGCGTGCATCGTCGTTTCTTCGATATGCTCCAGCGGTTTTTTTGGCTTTTTCTTGTGCCACTGGCTTAAAAACAGCCCGGCCATGGTGAGCAGCGCGCCGCCGATTTGCAAAAGGGTGATCGTATCCTGGATTAAGACCACCGCGCCCAGCATGGTCACGATGGGGATGAGGTAGATATAGGTGCCTGAGCGCACCACGCCGATGCGCTTCATGCCCATCATCCAGGTGATATAGCAAATCGCGCTGGCGACCACGCCCAGAAACAGCACGTTCATCCACACCTCGGGGCGGAGCAGATCCGCCCACTGCCCTTTGCGGGGCATGAACAAAAGCGTCGGCAGCGCGAACAAAACGCCGTACATAAACAGCTTGCGCGTTACCAGAATCACGGGATAGCCGTGCTTTTCGATCTTGCGCATGAACATGGTCGCGATGCCCCAGGAAATGGCCGTCAGCAGGCTCAGCACGTCGCCCAGGGGATTGAGCTCCAGCTTCTGCCCCGCAAACGACACCATGCCAAGCCCCACGATTGCCAGCGCGAAGCCCACGAAAAACAGCGGCGTGAGCTTTTCTTCCTTGAGGAAAACGCTGGCAAAAATCGCGATAAAGAACGGCGCGGAGGATACGATGACCGCGCAGTTGGACGACGAGGTGAAGGTCAGCGCCGAGTTTTCCAGCAGAAAGTACATCGTCACGGCAAAAAAGCCCGCGCCCATAAAATAGAACTCGTGGCTGCGTTTGATTAGCTTCATGCGCTTTGGCCGGATGGCCGTCAGCGCGATGATGCCGATGACGATTCGGAGGATTAAAAGCTCCACCGGGCTCAGGTATTGCAAGATCACGGTTGAAGATACGAAGGTCAGTCCCCACACAATAATGGTTCCAATCGCGAGCAGGTGCCCAAGCCGCTGCTCCGATGCCGATGCCTGCTGCATGCTTTTATCCAACTTTTGCGTTATTTTGCGCCCGCAGCTGCTTTACGCAGCTTGCGGCATAGAAACACAGCGCGCCAAGCGTCAGCGCCGTTGCCAAATACAGCGTGAGCACATCCGGGGAGACCTGCCACGCCCAGAGGCCCGCAAGCTGCTCATGGAAGAACGCCGCCGCCAGCCCCAGGGTTAACAGCGCCTGCGCCGCCTTGCCGATGGGCTTTGAGTACACCACAATATGCTTGCCAAGCATCACGATGCCGCCCAGCACCATCAACAGCTCCTTGAGAAATATAACGATCACCACCGCCCACGGCACCACGGCGGGAATCTGCTCCGTGCCAAGGGTCATGCTGACCAGCACCGTCAGCCCCATCAGCTTGTCGGCCAGCGGATCCATCAGCTTGCCGAAATCCGTAATCAGGTGAAACTTACGCGCGATCATGCCGTCGGCGATGTCCGTGGCCCCCGCGAGCAGGAACGTAAACAGCGCCCAGTACTTGTGGCCGCGCAAAAACAGCACGATGTACACGGGAATCATGAGCATGCGCAGCATCGTCAGGGTGTTGGGGACGTTCAGGTTTTTCTTCCAGTTGGCATTCATGGGATTAACCTCCGAACAAACGAGTGATATCGCGGAAGGTGAACACGATCAGAAGTCCGAACAGGAGCACGAAACCGATGAGGTGGATGGTTCCCTCCACCTTGCGGTTTACGGGCTTGCGGCGCACGGCCTCCGCCACCAGGAACAGGAACCGGCTGCCGTCCAGCCCCGGAATGGGCAGCAGGTTAATCAGCCCCAGGTTGATGCTGATGAGGACGGCAAGGCTTAGGTACATATACAGCCCGCCCGATCGGGTTTGCTCGGCGATGACCTGCACCACGCCGACCGGACCGGCGATATCCTGCGCGCCTTCGCCATGGAAGATCAGGTTGCCCAGCGACTCTACAATAATAGTCGACGCATACACGCAGCTTTCCCACGCGGCTCCCATGGCCTGCACAACGTTGAGCCGTTCCCCGGCCTGCACGCCGACGCCGATCAGCGCTCTGCCCTCGGCCTCGTCATACAGGGGGACGACATTGACAGTCACTGTATCCCCGGCGCGCTCCAGCGTCAGGGTTACGGCCTCGCCCTCGGCCAGGGTATCCACAGCGGCGGACAGCGCATTGACATCGCCCTTGGCAATCTCCTGACCCTGCACGGCCTTGAGAACGTCTCCGGCCTCTATGCCCGCGGCGGCGGCAGGGGAGCCCGCGACCACCTCGGTAATGTAGGGCTGCACCGGCATCGCGCCGTAGGACAGCTGCAGCACGATCGCCAGCACGAACGCCAATAGGATGTTCATCGCCGCGCCCGCGACCACCACAAGCATCCGCTTCCACGCGGCGGCGGCGTTGTAGCGGCGGGGATCGTCGTCTGGAAGGGTTTGGGTGTCCTCATCGTAAAACGCGCAGTACCCGCCCAGGGGAATGGCGCGCAGCGAATAGAGGGTCTCGGTCTTTTTGCTCTGGCGCTGCCACAGCTTGGGCCCGAAGCCCACGGAAAATTCCTTGACCGCAATTTTCAGCGCACGGGCCGTGAGGTAATGCCCCAGCTCGTGCACGGTGATTAACAGCCCCAGCAAAAGGATTGCCAGCAGTACAAACAATATCGTCATACGTTTCCTTTCGTAACCGGATGATAGATCGCTTTCAGCCTCGCCGGAGGCGGATATGCTTAACCCGTCTGCGCGTCCATCAGCTCCCGGGCAACCTCGCGCGCGCGCTGGTCGGCCAAAAGCACCTGGGCGAGCGTATCAGCGGGCAGGGTTCCCACACGGCGGACGGTCTCGGCCACGACACGGAACAGCTGCCCTACGGTCAGCCCCCCGGCCAGCAGCCGCCAGGCGGCTTCCTCATTGGCGGCGTTCAATACGCAGCAGGCCGCGCCGCCCGCGCGGATGCACTCCGCCGCAAGCCGGAGCGACGGGAAGCGTTCCTCGTCCGGCGGCTCGAAGGTGAGTTCCCTGAGCTTGCAAAGGTCAAGCGGCTCCCCGCCGGTGGGCAGCCGTTGCGGGAAGGTCATCGCGTACAGGATGGGCAGGCGCATATCCGGCGTGCCAAGCTGGGCGATCATCGCGCCGTCCGAAAACTCCACCGCGCTGTGCACCGCCGACTGGGGATGCACCAGCACCTGAATCTGCGAGACCTCCGCGCCGAACAGGTAATGCGCCTCGATCATCTCCAGCGCCTTGTTGAACAGGGTCGCCGAATCAACGGTGATCTTATTTCCCATGTTCCACGTGGGGTGCTTCAAAGCCTCCTTGGCAGTGGCCTGATCGATATTTTCCTTGCTCCAGGTGCGAAACGGCCCGCCGGAGCAGGTAAGCAGGATGCGCTGATAGGGGTTGCCGTCCGCGCCGCGCAGGCACTGGAAGATGGCGGAATGCTCGCTGTCGATGGGCAGCAGGCTGTGCTCGCCAGCGGCTTTGGCGGCCTTCATGACCAGCTCTCCCCCGGCGACCAGGGTTTCCTTGTTGGCCAGCAACACGCGCCTATTACGTGAAAGCGCGTGCAGCACTGCGGGCAGGCCGCACATGCCCACCACCGCGACCAGCACCTCGTCGCAGCCGTCCATACCGGCGGCCTCCAAAAGCGCGTCGTCGCCGAACACCCAGCGGATGTCCCGCAGGTCCCCTGGCACATCGTCCATGGAAAACCGCGCGTCCGTCAGCCCTGCCAGCTGCGGGCGGAAGGCGCGCACCTGCGCAAACAGCGCCTCGCTGCTGGAGCGTGCCACAAGCGCCGCGACCGCAAAGCGATCCCGGTGCAGCGCCACAACCTCCAGCGCCTGCGTGCCGATGGAGCCCGTTGATCCCAGTATCGCCAGCCGTTTCAACGCTTACACTCCTTTTAGGGGTTTCACCCCGAAGACCCTGACAAGGGCACCACCCTTGACCCGCCTTTGGCCGCGCATTGCGCGGCCAATCAACCATCAAAAACTCAAAATTCGGCACTCACACGGGCAAACGACGAAGCAAGACCCTGTGCGATGCCGAGGCGGATTCGCATCAGTTTGGGCTTTTGGGAGCCGAAGTAGTAGCAGCGCTACGTCGAGGCTCCCAAAGACGCAAAATGGTGTAAAGGCGTCCGGCAGCGTGCGGGGGGGTGCTTCAGCATTTACCCAAAAGCCAGTTATGCCTCCGGCGTGCTCCAGTGCGCCTGCTCAATATCCAGGTCGCGGTGGGTGACCGATACCTGCCACTCCAACTCGCGCAGGAAGGCGGCCAGGTTTTCGGTAATGGCCACGCTGCGGTGTGCGCCGCCCGTACAGCCGATGGCGATCACCAGGCGGTGCTTGCCCTCGGTTACGTAATGGGGGAGCAGAAACTTGAGCATGTCCTTGATTTTCACCAGAAATTCCTCGGTGACGAGGTGCTTGAGCACAAAGTCCTTCACCGGCTCATCCAGCCCCGTCAAGTGCCCAAGCTCCTTGATATAAAAGGGATTGGGCAGGAAGCGGACGTCAAACACCAGGTCGCCCGCGCGCGGAATGCCGCGCTTGAACCCAAACGAGATCATCTCGATGCGCAGCATGGCGTTGTCGTCGGGCTGGTTAACGATCTTGCGCATCATCTTTTGCAGGGTTCTGGCGTTCATCTCCGACGAATCGATCAGGTGATCGGCAAACTCCTTGAGCGGCTGCAGCATGACGCGCTCACGGGTGATGGCCTCCTCCAGCGAGTTGGTTTCGGGCGTCAGGGGATGGTCGCGCCGGGTCTCCTTGTAGCGGTTGACCAGGGTGGCGTCCTTGGCGTCGATAAACAGGGTATCGATCAGATAGCCCAGGTTTTTGGCCTCGCGCAGCATTTTCACCACGGCCATCGGGTCGAAAAACGCGCCGGAACGCACGTCCACGCCGATGGCGGCCATGGGCCGCTCCTGCAGGCTCAGGTTGCAGGCTTCCATAAAACGGATCAGCATGGTCGGCGGCAGATTATCCACACAGAGCGCGCCGAGGTCTTCCAGGGTACGTAGCGCGATGGTTTTTCCCGAGCCGCTCAGGCCGGTAACGATCAAAAACCGCATGGTGTTCCTCTTCTCTAGGGGGGTCGGGTCAGTACGTTCTTATTCGGTCTCGCCGGGTGATACTGCGGCGTCCTCGCCGATGATCTGGACCTCCGGCTCCAGCTGTATGCCGGTTTCCTGCTTCACCGTTTGCTGTACGTGCGCCATCAGCGCGAGGTAATCGTTCGCCGTGCCGTTTTGGTCGTTGACCAGAAAGTTGGCGTGCTTTTCGCTCACCGACGCGCCGCCGATCCGGTAGCCCTTCAGGCCGCAGCTTTCAATCAGCTCGCCCGCAAAGCGCCCCGGAGGCCGCTTGAAGGTCGAGCCGCAGCAGGGCATGGTGAGGGGCTGCTTGTCCCTGCGGCGGGCGTTGAGCTCCCGCATGGCAACGCGAACGGCGTCGCTGTTGCCCTTCCTGAGCATCACGGTGACGTAAAGCACGATCTCATCCCAGATGCGGCTTGAGCGGTAGCCGAACCGCATCTCCTCGCGGTCGTAGCTGTGCATGGTTCCGTCGCGGTCCAGGCAGGCAACGCTGACGATCAAATCGCCCAGCTCGCTGCCGTACGCACCCGCGTTCATGCGCGCGCCGCCCCCGACCGTGCCGGGGATGCCCGCCGCAAACTCAAGCCCTGTAAGGCCCGCGTCGGCCGCGGCGTTTGCCAGGCTTGACATCAGAGCGCCGGACTGCGCCGTGATGGTGTAGTTTTGCCCGTCGTGTGTGGCGGGCGCGGAAATATCCTGAAACTTCTCTCCGAAATGCAGTACCATGCCTTTGAGGCCGCCATCCCTGACCAGCAGGTTGGAGCCGTTGCCAACTATATGCACCGGCACGGCATAGCGTTTGGCGATCCGCAGGAGCTTCGCCGCCTGTTCGTCGTCGGATATCTCCACCAGCATTTCGGCGGGGCCGCCGATGTTCAGGCTGGTATAGCCGGACATCGGGACATTGAACAGCAGATCCTCGCTTGGCACAGCAAGGCGCAGCTCACCCAAAAGCTTTGCCCTGACCGTTTCGTCCATACGCCATCCTCCCATTCCCGACCGCGTTCACAAGCCGAAATCGCCTAAAGTGTACCGCACTTTACAGGAATAGTCAAAGTTCGTCATACAGTTCCAATCCCCTGCAAATTCAATCAATACACCCCTGTAAATCTTGCGGGTACCGCGAGATGGCAAGTGCTTCAGGCGTTCCTTCCCTTGCTATTTTTCCTTGATATCGCCATACACACCCCCAAGGTTTCATCCAACAATGCCATGTGGCGACCGTTTTGAATAACAAGGTTCCCATAGCCCAGGTCGCGCAAAGCCATGCGCGGCCTTGTTTTTGCACGGCACACGGTTTATATCCAAAAAACGGATGGTTCCGCACCGGTTGTTCGTTTGATTGTTAACCGCCGCTCACCACAATCATCGACAGCAGGAGGAACGCATCATGCAAAACGACTCCCCTACGCCAAAGCATAACAAGCTTCACCGCAGGACACGGATCACCATCCTCATAGCGGCAGTCGTCGTCGTCGCGGCGCTGATCTCAGCGCTGCTTCTATTGCAAGATCACAGCAAAAACCCCTATCCCGTCCGCGATATCATGATCCCCGGCGCGCAGCTGCGCACCCTGCAAACCCCACAGGCCATGCGCTATGATCTGGGCACAGCCGAGCAGGCGCAGGCATATTTCGAGCGTTTGCTGGGCAGCCCCTATATCGGCCTGCGCGGCGACGCCATCGAAACGCCGCAGGAAACCGGCAACGGCTGGACCGTGCAGGAAACCAACGGCGACGGCACCACGCTTTCCGCCGCGTTTGACAGCCAGGGCATCATCAGCGTACTGAACATCACCACCAACCGCAGCGGCAGCATGTACGACTCCCGTCCGCAATACCGTTTGGGCAACGGCGACGAAAGCCTGTTCAACTATATCCGCACGTTTGCCTACGAGTATCTCCCCGATGTCGCCATCGATTCCGGCGACATCACCGCCGATACCTACAATACCGAAGGTCGCTTCCTCACCATCGTGGCCAACAACCAGTATACGAAAGGCGCGTATCGGTTTGTGGTGCAGATCGATCCCGTACAGCGTATCGTAGGCTTTGAAACGCTGGTGGATCCATCGCTTGCCTATATCCGCACCAGCCGCATGGCTGCCGACAGCAGCCAGCCGACCGCCCAGCCCGCCGCCCTGGCCGAGCCATTGACCGCGGATACCGCGGTGCAATTCGCGCGCGCCGCCATTGCCGATGCGTACAGCCTGCCCGCGGACGTGGTGGATACCTATATTCTGGTGGATGTCACCCGGTATGAGGATACGGATACGGTTTGGTACGGCACCGTATACCCCGGCGCGTACTGGGTGGTCAACCTCCGCATGCCGGAAACGCCAGAAGCGTTCTACAGCGATTATTCCGTGTTCCTCAACGATGAAACCGGCGAAGTGATGCGGCTTTTGGACCCGTCCAACAACTCCAACGGCTAAACTCAAAAAGCGCATTTCACATAGTGGCTATCTTCCGTATGCCGGAGACGCCCGAAAGCTTCTACAGCGATTACTCCGTATTATTGGATGAGGGAACCGGCAACGTACTGCAAATCCTCAATCCGTCCAACATCAGCAACGGATAAGCACAAAAAAGCCCGGCGTAATGCCGGGCCTTTTTGTGCAGTGAATTGGCTACACGTTGAGCTGTACGTCGCCCGCCAGCTGTTCCGCGTTCGCCTGGAGGAGCGGGTCCACCACAGTGCTCATGAACATCTCCACCTGTTCGGCGCTGCGGCCGGTGAACTTCCTGGGGTCGAGCAGCGCGTCGATATCGGCCTTGGTCATCTGAAACGCCGGGTCGGCGGCGATCCTGTCGAGCAGATCGTTGGGCAGGCCGTCGTGCTTCACGCGGTAGGCGGCCTCCTGGCTCATGACACGGATCTTTTCATGCAGCTCCTGGCGGTCGCCGCCCTTTTTCACCGCGTCCATGAGAATATTTTCGGTCGCCATAAAGGGCAGCTCCGCCATCAGGCGGGCACGGATGCCCTTTTCGTACACCACCAGCCCGCCGGTGACGTTCATGTAGATGTTCAGGATGCCGTCCACGGCCAAAAACGCCTCGGCAACGGCCACGCGGCGGTTGGCGCTGTCATCCAGCGTCCGCTCAAACCACTGCGTGCCCGCGGTTACGGCGGCGTTGAGCTGATCGACCATCACATAGCGGCTGAGCGCGGAGATGCGCTCCGAGCGCATGGGGTTGCGCTTGTAGGCCATAGCGGAGGAGCCGATCTGCCCGGACTCAAACGGTTCTTCCATTTCCTTGAAGCTCTGCAAAAGCCGCAGGTCGTAGCTGAACTTGCTGGCCGACTGCGCGATACCCGAAAGCGCCGACAGCACCTGAAAATCCACCTTGCGGCTGTAGGTCTGCCCGCTGACGGGCACAACGCGTTGAAACCCGAAATCGGCGGCAATGTCGCGCTCGATCTGGTCAATCTTTTCGCCGTCCTGGAGCAGCTCCACAAAGCTTGCCTGCGTGCCGGTGGTGCCCTTGGAGCCTAAAAGCGCGAGCGTTTCAAGCCGGTGGTCGATCTCCTCGATATCCATGACCAGCTCGTTCATCCAAAGCGTGGCGCGCTTGCCCACGGTGGTGGGCTGGGCGGGCTGCATGTGCGTGTAAGCCAGCGCGGGCATCGCCTTATACTGCAGCGCAAAATCGCGCAGGTTCTGGATGACCCTGAGCACCTTGCCGCGCAGAAGCAAAAGCCCCTTCTTCATCACGATGATATCGGTATTGTCGCCCACATAGCAGCTGGTCGCGCCCAGGTGGATGATGGGCTTGGCCAGGGGGCATTGCAGGCCGTAGGCGTATACGTGGCTCATCACGTCGTGCCGGGTTTTTTTCTCCTGCTCCTGGGCATCGGCGTAGTTCACGTCGCCGGCATGGGCTTCCAGCTCGGTGATCTGCGCATCGGTAATCGGCAGGCCCTGCCGCTGCTCCGCCTTGGCCAGGCTGATCCACAGCTTGCGCCAGGTTTGGAATTTATTATCCTCCGAAAACACAAACTGCATTTCCCGGCTTGCATACCGTGTGGAAAACGGGCTTACATAACTGTCATGCGCCATCGTGCATCCTCCTTCTCGGTTGGGGAGACGTCAGGGATTTCATCCCTGACACCCAGATCATTGGCAGTGACCCTGCGCCCTGCACATGCCCGCGCGACGCGCGGGCATGGATGGGTCAAGGGCAACGCCCTTGTCCGGGGTCTTAGGGGCGGAAGCCCCTATCGTCCTGCCTACTTGAAATAGGCGACGCCGTTCTCAAAGATCGGCTGATGGATGTTGCCGGAAACGTTCTTGTAGAGGTTCTTCCCGGTGCGCTCGGTGTGCGCCATCTTGCCAAATACCCGGCCGTCGGGCGACAGGATGCCCTCCACGGCCAACACGCTGCCGTTGGGGTTGAAGCGCAGGTCCATGGTGGGGTTGCCGTCGAGATCCACATATTGCGTGGCGATCTGTCCGTTCAAGATCAGCGATTGCAACAGCGCGTCCGGGCAAACAAAGCGCCCTTCGCCGTGGCTGACGGGAATCAGGTGCGTGTCGCCGACCGCCATGCCCTTAAGCCACGGGCTGTTGTTGGAGGCAACGCGCGTGCGCACCAGCAAGCTCTGGTGGCGGCCGACGGTATTGTAGGTCAATGTGGGGCAGTTTTGATCGGTGTCGATGATCCTGCCAAACGGCACCAGCCCGAGCTTCACAAGCGCCTGGAAACCGTTGCAGATGCCCAGGATCAGCCCGTCGCGGTCATTGAGCAGCGCGTGGACGGCCTGGGTCATCTTCGGGTTGCGGAAGAACGCGGTGATGAACTTGCCGGAGCCGTCCGGCTCGTCGCCGCCGGAGAAGCCGCCGGGGAATACCATCATCTGCGCGGAGGCGATCAGCGCGGCCATCTCGTCCACACTGCGGGAGACGTGATCGGGGGTCAGGTTGTTGATGAGCGCAACCACAGGCTCGGCCCCAGCGCGCTCCAGGGCGCGGGCGGTGTCGATTTCGCAGTTGGTACCGGGAAAGGTGGGGATGATCACGCGCGGGCGCGCGTGCTTCACAGCGGGCGCGGCGTACCCTTTGGCGGCAAAGGCCAGCGCCTCCACCGTATCGCCCTGGCCCCGGAAGGGGAACACGGGCGAAAGTGTGGTTTCATACGCGTTGAGCAGCTCGTTCAAATCATGGGTCTGCCCCCGGTACTGCAGGGCAAAGGCCTCGGTGGTCACGCCCAGCGTTTCGCCGGAGTACAGCGGCTCCGCCGATTCGATGATGATGCCGCCGATATCCTGCCTGAACAGGTCGCGGGCGAAGCCCTCGTTGACCCTCACGCCGATGCGGTTGCCGATCGCCATTTTGAACAGCCCCTCGGCAATCCCGCCGTAGCCAACCGCCCAGGCGGCGACCACATGCTTTTTGCGAATCAGCTTATACAGGGTATTCAAGGTCTGCATGAAGCTTTCCTTGCGGTAGGGCAGATAGCGCAGCTCATGCCCGGCGGATTTCAACTCCGGCGAGATGACCTCCGCCGCCTTTCCCGGCGCTACGGCAAACGATACCAGCGTGGGCGGCACATGCAGGCTTTCAAACGTGCCGGACATGGAATCCTTCCCGCCGACGGCGGCAATGCCAAAATCCAGCTGGGCGTCGAGCGCGCCCAAAAGCGCCGCCACCGGCTTGCCCCAGCTTTTGGGGTCGGCCGTCATGCGCTCGAAGTACTCCTGAAAGGTCAGGTAGGCCTTGGACACATCAAAGCCCGATGCGGCAAGCCTTGCCAGGCTCTCGGCAACGGACTGGTACGCGCCCTCGTACGGGCTTTGCGCCATGAGCTGCGGGTGAAAGCCGTACGCCATGCCCGAGCAGGTATCGGTCTCCCCGTGGAGCACAGGCAGCTTGGCCGCCATGGCCTGCACAGGGGTTTTCTGCGTTTTGCCGCCGAAGGGCATCAGCACGCTGGCCGCGCCGATGGTGGAGTCAAAGCGCTCCGAAAGCCCCTGTTTGGAGCAAATATTGAGGTCGGAGACCATAGTTTTCAGCTTTTCGGCCACCGTTGCGCCCGTAAAGGGCACAGGGTGGATTTCGTCGTCGGGCACAAGCGCCGAAGCGTGCTTCTCCGCGCCGTTGGAGTTGAGGAAATCGCGCGCGATACTGACAATTTCCCTGCCGCGCCAGCGCATCCTGAGCCTCGGCTCTGCCGTAACCTCGGCCACGACCGTCGCCTCCAGGTTCTCGGCGTTGGCAAAGGCGATGAAATCCTGCGCATCCTGCGCGGCTACGACCACCGCCATACGCTCCTGGCTTTCGGAAATCGCCAGCTCCGTGCCGTCCAGCCCCTCGTATTTCTTGGG
>DAIOVG010000069.1:0-12697 GCA_036759125.1 Candidatus Limiplasma sp. | reverse complement strand
TGGTGCGGCGGTGCTGCCGGGCTTCGTAGAGCATGGGCATGATGATATTGATGCGTTTGGCGCGGCCGCCGATGGCGGCAATGATGCGTTTGAGGTCCTGGTAGTGGTCGTCGGGGGACATGCGTTCGGGCGAGCCGTACAGGTCGTAGGTTACGTTGTAGGCGCCGATATCCGAAACAATGAAGATATCGTAGCCGCGCACCGTGGATTTGATCATTCCCTTGCCTTCCCCTGTGGAAAACCGGGGGCAGGCAATGTCGATCAGAAAGTTCTCGCGGTCTGCGCCAAGCTCGCCCCGAAGCGGAATGTTGGTGCCCTCCATCGCCTCGTTCTGGTCGCGCCAGCGCATCAGGTAGTTGTTGATTTTGGCCCCCATCTCTTCGCAGCCGGGCATCACGATGAGCCCAAGCGGTCCGTAGGGGGCCGAAGTAAATTCCTCGCTTGGCTTTTTGCCGGTGTTTGGCATGATGTTGCTCCTTTGCAATCACGATAATCAAACCTGCGCTTTCAGTATACCGCAATTTTGAACCAATGGAAAGATGAATGTAAAAAGGAAATGAAATCAAGGTTCGGTTTTTGTGGGGTCATTCTTCTTGAAAATCCAGAATTTGCTGGCGATGTAGTTAAAGACGATCACCAAAACAAGCACAAGCACGCGGGCGATGATGTTGGGCATTCCCAGCACGCTGAGCAGCGCCGCCAGACCCAGCTCAAACAATAGCAGGGTGAGTATGCGCGCGGAGACAAACTGCAAAAAAGCCGTAAAGCGGGCTTTTTGGCTGCTGTAGCTGACGCGGAACACCATGCCCCGGTTGAGCCAGAAGGCAAAGATCACCGCCACAATCCAGGAAACGATATTGGCGATGGTCACCTGCGCGGTGGTCGCCAGATTGATGACGTCTACCACCCATGCAAAGGCCTCTCCTTGCGGCATGTCCGGAGCGCTTCCCGCCGCCAGCACAAAATACAGGCCGTAGGAGATCATAAGCGACACCGCCGTGGTGAGCGCACCCGCGATCACATAGCGGATAAGCTCCCATAGGTCGTCTTGCTTTTCCCGGTACAGGGCTTTGAGCTTGTGCATGGCGTTCTCCTTGCGAAAAAGTTCCCGTATCTTCCGCGTAGGTGTTCCACGTATGTTTCCGCTTTCCCTGCCTTGCGGGATTACGATGCGTGCGCCGCTGTAACAAAACGAATTGTACGACGCTCATTGCGCAGACAACACAAAAACAGGCGGGGGAGCCCCGCCTGTTTTTGCGTTATAGCGTAATCGTTTCCCCGCCCGGGGTGAGCATATCGACCATGATGTAGATATCCATGTGCTCTGTGCCGTCCTTTGTGTACACATGCTCAAAGCAGCTGAGCTGCCCTTCGGGCGTCCCGTGGCGGATGGCCTTGTCCTCTATATACTTCTGGATGGTCTTGTACGCGCCGGGGATCAGGTCAAACGGGGCGCGGAAGGGATCGCGCACGGTGATGCGCGCGTACTTGGCGGTATCCTGCCAGCTCTCGCGCACGCCCTGGCATTTCGCGGTAAAGCTATCGGGCAGCACCACGGCGGACAGGTAACCCCGCAGACCGTATACGGTTTTCTGCTCGATGGTGAGCATCGGCACGTCGCAGCCGATCATGGTCGCGCCCTCCAGCCCGTTTTGCTTTGCCCATTTCTGCATGTGGGCGATGCTGTCGTCCTCCGGCTCGCCGGAGATCACCACGTACTGCGCCATGCGGAAGCGATTCAGCTTCACGATCTCCACGGGCGAATAGGCTTCGGGGGCTTTGTTCAGGTCTTTGAGCAGGAGCTGGTCGAGCGAAACGTGAAAGAACTCCGCCAGCGCGACGAGCTTGTCCACCTCCGGGTAGGCGGCGCCGGACTCCCACTTGGATATGGTCTGGCGGGACACAGTGAGTTTGTCTGCCAGCGCCTCCTGGGAGAGATTGCCGTTTGCTTTGCGCAGTATTTGCAGATTGCCTGAAAAGTGATTCATGATACTTTCCTCCGTTTTGTTGCAGAGGCCTCTGTTTGCATCGATGCGATTTTCAGTATACGGTTTTTTTGGTCTGCGGCAACCAACCGGCGTTCACGTATACAGGCAAATGCGCAACCAGCGGTTGCGGCGGCAAGCGGGCAGATGAAAACAGCCCCGGAAGACCGGTCTGCGGGGGAAGGACCGCTATGTAAGCGTTTTCGGCTTTGCAAAATAATACCCCTGAATGATGAAATGGCCGATGCTTTTGAGAAGATCGTACTGCTCCTGCGTTTCCACGCCCTCGGCAACCACGGCGAAGCTGTAGACATCCTTCAGGGAGGCAATGATTTCGATAATCTTTAAGATTCTGGAATCGGTTGTGATCTGATCGATAAACGAGCGGTCAATCTTGACCTCGTCAAAGAGCAGCCTTGACAGATAACTCAGGGACGAATACCCGGATCCGAAATCATCCAGCGAGATCTGGAAGCCTAGTTTTTTGATATCTTTCACCACGGTCAGCGCATTATCGATGTTGTCAATCAGCATTTCTTCGGTGATCTCAAACATAATGTTTTCAGGCCTGGCCTGCCCCAGGTTGTCGGGATCGGAAATGTAGCTGATAAAATCCTGGCTTTGCAGGTACTGGGGAGAGACGTTGATGGAGACCTTGATGTCCGGACCGTAGGTCTCGCGCAGTGTTGGATAGTCGTCCAGCACCCTGCGGATCACCTGGTTGCCAAACACGGAATACAGCGTCGATTTTTCGATCACCGGGATAAATCTGCCAGGGGAAACCGGCCCGAGCTCTTTGCTGTTCCAGCGGGATAAGGCCTCGACGCCCACAACCCGGTGGCTTTCGCTGTCGACCTTTTCCTGATAGACCACGGTAAACGCCTGGCTTACAATGGCGTCGTCCACCATCTGCCGGAAATCGTACTCCGCCCGGATGCGGGCTTCCATGGTTTCATCATATTTCACCGGTAGAAGAGCATGGTTGGCCGAGGCATCCTGCAGCGCAATCTTTGCTTTTTGATAGGCCTCCAGAAAGCTGCCGCCTGATTTTGAGCACTCAAAATATCCCAAATGGATATGGATGCCCCGTTTCCATTTGGTGAGCCTTGCGTGCTTTTGCACCGCATCGATGGATTGCTGCACAAAGGGCAGGAATTCATCCATTCGCTCCTTTTTCCACACAAAGGCAAACTCGTTGGCATCGGTTCTGGCATACTGCAGGAACTGATCCTTTCGGGCCACCAGCAGCTCGCTGATTCCAAGGATGATTTCATTCGTCACGTCTTCGCCGTAGATGGAATTGATCAGGCTGTAGCCGTCAAGGCTGAACAGGGCCAGTATCCCGGCGTTTCCGGCAAGCCGGTCGTTTTCGGTCAGGAGCTTGTTTTTGTTGGGCAGCCCCGTCAGGGAGTCATAAAAGGCCAGCTTGTCGATCACCTTGAGCTGTTCCTCGGTCTTGCTCAGGCTCATGCCGAAGTATTTTTTGATCACATTGATAATCACGATCAGAATCAAAAGGCTGATGATAAAAACGATCAGCAGGTTAATCCAGCTTGGAATCACGTTGGGGTTAAACTTTGGGCTGCTGATGTCGTAGGCGATTACCCCAAAGCGCACCAGCCCGATAAAAACGGCCGCGCCGCCGGACAGCAGCAGCGCATAGAGAATAGAGCTTCGCTTGGACAAAAACCCGGTGATGAGCATGCTGCCGATCAGCAGTGTTAAAAACCCGGCACCGGCATACCCGGAAACGACAAGCGACGTAAACCCGGCAACAATGGTGAGCAGGGCCATGAACGTGATTTTGATTTTGTTGCCGATTCGTTTGCGAAATACGGTCAATAAGACCATCGACACCGTGATGGCAAGATCTATATACATGATGATGCTGTTGCTGCGGAGATAATCGTTGATCACCATCAGCAGGACCAGCGGAATGGTCACAGGGATAATGATGTTCAGGCTGTGCTCGATTTTTGACAGAATCAGTCGGTTGTACTCTTTTTGACCCGCATCCTGCGGGGTGGCAAACGCCTCTTCCTGCCTGTATTTTTTCATCATAGCCGCATCAACTCCTAGAATCTGTGGAAGATGATGGAATATGTGTATCGTAGCACTTTTTGATGGTGAAGTAAATCGCGGCGATATGGAGCGGCATAGGTATACAGGCTGCCGTTCCGCACGGGGTATTAGTCCTCCCCGTGATCACCGCGGGCGTAATCGCAGCTTAAAATATCCTGTAGCGCAACGGAGATCGGTTCTTTTTTGGCGGATAAGCGCAGGGTCGCGCTGGTTTCATCCAGCGCGAGAACGACGGCGTTTTTCTGCACAATCGCGCCGCCCAGCAGGAACATCACGCGGATCTTGCGCCCGTTTTGCAGGGAGTAGCGCAAAAAGCGGTTCATGGCCGCACATCTCCGACGTCCCAGATGACGGTGCCGCCGCTTTGGCTTTCATACACGCGGGGGAACAGCGCGTCCAGCGCCGCCTCGTCCACACTGTAGGACGAGCGCTCCCAGCTGCTGACGTACACATAGTCAACGCCATATTCCGCAAGGAATGAAAGGGTTTCCGCCGGGCTTTGGTAAAACGCGGTCACGGCGCGTTTCCGGTCGGCGGTGGAATAGCCGTGGAAGTACAGGTACAGGTCGGTGCCGCACACGATGGTGCGCCCGGCCAGCGATGCGGCGGGGTTCAAATGCTGCGTTCCGGTCACAAATACGCTGTGCTCCGGGGTGTTGTCGCGGATGAACGCGGCCGCCGTGACATCCTCCTTGGTATATGCCTGATAATCGCTGACCACCTCGCGCGCTACGGTCAGCCCCGCCGAGAGAAAGCAGACGATCAGCACGAGCACCGCCAGCACACGCCGCCCGCCCAGGCCCCTGAGCTTTTCGTAAAGGGTGATCAGGTAATCGGCGGCCATGGGCAGGCACAGCAGGAACCAGACGTAAATCAGCTTGTTGTTGTCGTATTCATTGGGCTGGAACAAAATGAACTCCGCCACCAGCAGGATGAAAAACGCGCCTGCGGCGATGAAGCGGTACTGGCGTATCGCGTCTGGGTTTTCCTTTTTTCTCTGGAACAGCGCGAGGATAATCAACAGATAGGGGATGCCGATATTTTTGATGTAGAACCAGAAGTACGGTTCCACCAGCCCGGCCCCGCCCCGGTTGTTGCACCAGTTGAACTGGAAGCGCAGAAAGTGATCCGAGCCGGTTGCCTGCGCAAACGCCAGCGGCACCAGCTGCGGCAGCGCGAGGATGACGGCAATGCCGCCGAACCAAAGGAATGGCTTGAACGCCGTAAGCTTCTCGCCTTTGGGCGCTTCCAGTACGGCATAGCCGCAAAAGCCGATGCTGGCAAGCCCCAGCGCCAGAAAGCTGTGCGTGTGCAAAAGCGGCAGTCCGCCCGCCATGACGCCCGCGAGCGCCATCTCGCGCATGGGCGCGCGGCGCCTCTTCGCAAGTGGCGGGAGGATCAGCAAAAGGATTGGCATCAGCATCGCCCAGCCGCCCGCGAAGCTGCGCTGCGGCACGAGCATATCGCAGATGATGTTCACCCAGCGCAGGTTATAGGGGTCGGGCTGGTTGGTGGGGGTTTTGTAATAGCCGGTCATCACGGTATGTAGATTGTCCCACACGGTGGTCTTCACGCCGTTTTCCACCGTGCCGGACAGCGTATAGAAAAACCCAAGCCCGCCGTTTAAAAAAAGCAGCAGCACGGCAAGCGCCGCCGCGCCGCGCCTTTTGCACAGCTCCGAGGCCAGTAGCACATAGCCGGAGAACGCGAACGCGCAAAATAACGTGCCTGTGAACGCCATCGCCATGGGCAGCGAGAACCCCAGCATATACAGGCTGGTCGCAACGGTATCGGACAGGTAGGGGTAGGCCAGCGCCGCGCCCAGCAGCAGGTTGTTTTGCAGCGGAAAGCTCGCGTTGACCGCCGAGGTGGTAATCGCCAGATGCAGCGACAGATCCCCGTAGGTGCTCTGCCCCACGTGGTAGCTGCCGTCCGCCGCCGGGCGGATGGAGTGCGTATACTCCAGATACGCCGCCAGCAGCGTCAGCGGCAGGGCGATAAACAGCAGCAGCTTCAGGTCCTGCTTGTCCCGTTCGGAGACCCTGAGCGGCTGGGCGGAATCCCGCCAAATATACGCGCCCAGCACAAGCAGCCCAAGCGTGCCCGCCGCAAGTCCGTGCGCCAGAATGGAAAAGCGAACCGCGTAGGCCCACAGCGCGGGCAGCCACAGCAAAAGCATCAGCCCAAACGCCGCGCCCAGGTACCAGCGGATCACCGCCCGCCGCCCGGGCAGCAGGAAGCGCGCGATCATTATGCCCCCGGCGAGGAAGAACAGCAGGTAGATGAAGCCGATCAAGCGAGAACCTCCTTGTGCCACGGACTACGGAATGTATACGCCTTTGCGGTTTTATTCTTCTGCGGGTTGGATACCGTCGGCTTGCGCGTCCGGCGGCGGCACGGCTTGCTTGATGATATTGGCAGCGTGCATGGCGCCGTCGTACGAGCTTCCAATCGAAAGCACCATGCTTAGCCCCTGCTCTACGGTGATATCGACAGCCGTTACGTCATCCCTGTCGTACAGCATCAAAAACCCCATGGTCGGGTTTGGCGACGTTGGCACAAACACGCAGATTTTCTCGCTTTCATCCAGCGAGATATGGGTATTGGTGACAAAGCCGATGCTCTTGCCCTTGGTGTTTGGGAAATCCACCAAAACAACCTGCTTGAAGTTGCTTTTGCCGGTATCTGAAAACTTGCTGAAGATATTTTTCAGCGGCTTGTAAATCCCCTTGAGGATGGGGGTTTTTTCGAGAATCGACTCCACCTTGTGGGCGATGCTTTTCCCGATCAGCCTGCCGGAGAACACGCCGATGAGATAGATCAGAAGAAGGGTAACGACAATGCCAAGACCGGGAATCCGCCTCCCCAGATACTCGTACAGCACGTCTCCCAAGATGGAATCAGCCCATGTGAAGAGCTGGATCAATACCCAAACGGATATTGCAATCGGGAGCAGCAGGACAAGCCCGGTGAGAAAATCCTTTTTGATGGAACCTTTTTTCTGCATGGGGTGCTCCTTTCATACGTTGAACAAAGGGTTGCGGGCGACGGCCTGCGCCCGGCGCGGCAGATTATACCGATAGCATCTGCCGGAAAAACTGCACGGCCACCTGCAGGGCGCTGTCGTCGGCGCTGCATTCGCCGCGCAGGGCCTGCTGCGCCGTGAGCAGGAAGGGTGAAAAGCGGTATACGTTGCCCTTGAGCGGCGCGTAAAAGCGCCCGTCAGTTACGTGGGGCGACAGGCAAGGCGCGATCACCACCCGGTCGAACAGGATTTCGATAGCGGTCTCCAGCGCGTCCCAGGCGGGGTGATCCACGCCGCTTTGGGTGGAGTGCTCGTTTGCAATGGTCACGGTCAGCCTGCCGCCGCTGCGGCAGGTGTTTTTCAAAAGTCGCGCCTGCCACCAGCTCAGCTTGCGCTTGCCCGGCACCGTCGTCAGCGAAAACCCAAGCGATGCCGAGGCCGGAGGCCGCGAGGCCTCCCCCTTGGTGTGGATGTCCGTAATGGTTAACTGGCTTTTGAAGAACTGCGCCATAATCGCCCGGCCGTGCCAGCGCACCCGCAGCATGGGAAAGAAGAAGCGGGAGTGCCTGAGGACAAAGCGGAAGCGCGCGGGCGCGGTTTGCGACAGGGTTTTGAGCATCATCTCGCTGGCCAGGCACAGCTCGTCGCGCGTGTCGTGGCGGGACAGCCAGGCGCTGGACTTGAACAGCGTATTGAGCGCCGAGCCCATGGTATCCTCAGGGGTTTCGGTCGCGTCGATATGCCCCTGGAGCTGGCCTTTTTCGGTGATGCCGATCAGCGCCAGCGGCGCGCCGGGGGGCAGGAAGCGGCGGAATGCCGCGTGGGTTACGTAGCCGCCGTGATCCAGCACAAAGCAGGGGGCAATCTTGCGCCGTTTCAAGTACTCGGCGATGGATTTTGCGCCCGTGCCGCCGGATAAACCGTCCATCGACAGCGCCAGAATCAGGTCGCCGCCCGGGCGGTAGCCCTCGGAAAGCAGGGCGTCCAGCGCTTCGAGTAGCGCAATCAGGTGCGCGCGCTGCAAGGGCGCGGTATAGCTGCCCGCGCCCGTTGTTTTGCAGGACAGGCTGTCCAGATGCGATACGAACAACAGCGGATCGGTGGTGCTCGCGCCGGTCATCTCCAGCGTAAACGCGTTGTTTTCAAAGCTGCGCACTTCCATGCGCTCAAACAGGCGCGGATAGCGCGAAACCAGCAGCGTCCGCACTTTTTCGGCGCCTTTTTTGGAATATGCGGTAAAAAAGCGCAAGTCCCGCAGCATCTCCTGTGCGCGGCGGCTATTGAGTGGGACTAAAAATTCGCTCAAATGGGTTCCTCCCGGCCCGCCGGGCGGGCGTGTGTCGTGGGGCGGGTTGAAACATTCGGATGTGATAGGTATTTCTGCCTGTATGGGGCGAACTCCTGCCGGAAGGCCTCAGGCCCGTTATGCTGACAGTGAACCGGAAACATCTGCGAACGGAGCAGCGCAGCATATACGAAAATAATCTTCTCTTGGTCAGGGAGATCATGATGGATGGCACGCGCAAGGCCAACAGCATAGGAAATGAAACGATTTCACAGGGCAAGGCGGCGATGGGTGTGTTTTTGCAATATTGCCTAATAGTAGCAAACGAGAACTATAAAGGACGTCCGCCCGGTTTCCTTTCCCCCGAAAACATGCTAGAATGAGTTGATCCGCTGCGGACACTTTGCGGGGATGCCCCGCCGCAGCCAATACGCCTGCCTGCCTTGCCTGTATTACAGTTTTCATACGGTTTTTCATTAAAGGAGACGATTTTTTGACCCGTGCCATGAGGATCGGCAGCGTGCCCATCGGCGGAGGCGCGCCCGTAACCGTGCAAAGCATGACCAATACCGATACGCGGGATGCCAACGCCACCCTGAACCAGGTTCGCGCCCTGGCCGCCGCCGGGGCGGATATCGTGCGCGTCAGCGTGTACGACGACGGTTGCCTGACCGCGTTTCAAACCATATGCGAGGCCTCGCCCGTGCCGATCGTGGCCGATATCCACTACCGCGCGGACCTGGCCGTGGGAGCGCTGGAGCGCGGAGCAGCGAAGGTGCGCATCAATCCGGGCAATATCGGCTCGGAGCGCAAGGTGAAAATCGTGGCCGACTGCGCCAGAGCGCACGGCGCGCCCATCCGCATCGGCGTCAACTCCGGGTCGCTGGAGCGGGACATCCTGCATCAATACGGCGGCGTGACCGCCGAGGGCATGGTGGAAAGCGCGCTCAAGCATGCCCGGATGCTGGAAAACGCCGGGTTTTCCGATATTGTTTTGAGCCTGAAGGCGTCGGATGTGCCTATGACCGTCAAGGCGTGCCAGCTCATCGCCAAGGCCTGCGACTATCCCCTGCACCTTGGCGTTACCGAGGCCGGGCTGCCCGGCGACGGGCATGTGAAAAGCGCGATCGGCATCGGCAGCCTGCTATTGATGGGCATCGGCGATACCATCCGCGTGTCGCTCACCGGCGATCCCGTGCCGGAGGTCGCCGCGGGCATTTCCATCCTGAAAGCCTGCGGGCTTCGCAGCGGAGGAGTGAAGCTCATCTCCTGCCCCACCTGCGGGCGCACGGAAATTGATCTGGAGGCCATCGCCCGCCGCGTACAGGATGAGCTTCAGGATATCACAACCCCCCTGACCGTCGCGGTGATGGGCTGCGTGGTCAACGGCCCCGGCGAGGCGCGGGAGGCCGATATCGGCCTTGCGGGCGGCGGCAACGGCAAAGGGGTCATCTTCCAGAAGGGCAGACCGCCCGAACCTGTGGAGGGAGACCTTGCCGAAACCTTGATTCAGCGCGTCAGGAGTTATCAACTTGAACAAAGCCGAACTGATTCAAACCCTTGAAAAAACGCTTCCGGAGCTTTCCGGCAAGCTATCCATTGAACGTGTGCTTTTCCGCGCGGCGGACAACAAGGCGTATTTCAGCCTCCTGTCCGACGTGCTGGTGGATGAACGCGCGTTTTTAAAGCTCGATTCGCGGCTGTCGTCGCTGTTTCCGGGCATGCACATCGCGCTGCGCGTGGCTTCGCCGCAGCTCAAGGATCAATTCCTAAGCGATATCCAGGCCTACACGCCCGTGCTCAAGGCGTTTTTGCGCAGGCAAAGCCCCGCCATCCGCACCTGGCTGGACGACGTTGGCTGGAGCATTGCCGACGAGCAGATTCTGCTGGTCTGCCCGGATGATTTCGCCGTGCAGTTTTTCAAGCGCAACAAGCTGGACGAAAAGCTCTCCCAGGCTGTGTGGGATATTTTCCGCCTGCGCATGCCCGTGACGCTGGAAAAATGCGGTGAGCGCGAGCAGTGGGTGGAGCGTATGCGCGCCGAGGCCGAGAGCCGCAAGGCGGAGCAGCATTTGGACGACCGTGCCGGCAACCCGCACCTGCAGGGGAGCGAACCTCCAGCCGCGCCCCCGCCCCCGCCGCCTGAACCCAAGACGCCCAAGGCAAAGCCCGCCAAAGCGCGCGCGGGCGCTGCCATCAAGGGCCGTGCCATCGCCGAAAAGCCTGTGCCCATCGGCGAGCTTACCGAGGAGAGCGGCGTGGTGGTGGTCGAGGGCGTTGTCGCCAACACCCCGGTGTTCAAGGAGCTCAAGGGCGGGGAAACGGCGCTGATTTCGTTTGCCCTGGGCGACGAGACCTCCACGGTGTTTTGCAAGGCGTTCTTCAACTATAAGGACCGCCGTTCGGACGAGCCGCCCACCCGCGCCCAGAAGGAAAAGATCAACAAGCAGGTGGAAAAGATCACCCACGGCGCGCGGCTGCGGCTGCGCGGCGAGTGCAAGATGGACAGCTTTCTGGATGAGATTTCCATCAATATCCGCGATATGCAGCTGCTGCCCACCGAAACGCGCAAGGATTTGGCCCCTGAGGGGCAAAAGCGCGTGGAGCTGCACCTGCACACCCTGATGTCCGCCATGGACGCGACGGCCGACGCCGCCGATCTGGTGGCGCAGGCCGCCAAGTGGGGGCATCCCGCCATCGCCATTACCGATCATGGCGTAACCCAGGCCTATCCCGCCGCGTTTTCCGCCGCGAAAAAGCACGGCATCAAGCTGATACCCGGCCTGGAAGGCTATCTGTGCGATTCTATGCCGCTGGTGAGAAACGTGGATGCCCGCCCCATCAACGATACCATTGTGGTGCTCGATTTTGAAACCACGGGTCTTTCGCCCGTCGCCGACCGCATTATCGAGATCGGCGCCGTGAAGCTTGCAAACGGGGTCGTTACCGAAGAATTTTCCATGCTGTGCGATCCGGGCGTGCCCCTGCTGCCCAAGATTACCGAAATCACCGGCATCACCAGCGCGATGCTGCAGGGCAAGCCGTCGCCCGCCGAGGGCATTCGCAAGCTGATGGACTTTATCGGCCCCCACGCCATCGCGGCGCACAACGCGTCGTTCGACGTCGGGTTTTTGCGCGCCGAGGCGCGGCGCAACGAGCTTTCGTTCTTCGCGCCGGTGATCGACACCCTGTCGCTTGCGCGGCGCATGTACCCAAGCCTGCGCAGCTACCGCCTGGGCGCGCTGTGCCGCATGCTCAAGGTGCCGCTGAAAAACGCGCACCGCGCCGTGCACGATGCCGCGGCGACCGCCAAGGTATTAAGCATCATGCTCGCCGATGTGGAAAAGCGCGGCGCGAAGACCCTGCAGGATATCGACGGGGTCATCAGCGGCGAGAGCTACAGCGATTCCAACCATATTATTCTGCTGTGCAAAACGCGCGAGGGCATGGAGAACCTGAGCCGCATCGTCACCGAGTCGCACCTGAAATACTTCCGCCGCACGCCCACCATTCCGCGCCGTTTGATCGATAAATACCGCGCCGGGCTTTTGGTGGGCAGCGCGTGCGAGGCGGGGGAGCTGTTCCAGGCCGTGGCCGCCGGGCGCAGCGACGAGACGCTTGAAAAAATCGCGTCCTTCTACGATTATCTGGAGATTCAGCCTGTGGGCAACAACGCCTTCATGCTGCGCAGCGGCGAGGCCGAGAGCGAGGACCAGCTCCGCGACTTCAACCGCAAAATCGTAGCGCTGGGCGAGCGGCTGCGCAAGCCCGTCGTCGCCACCGGCGACGTGCACTTCAAAGAACCGGAGGACAAAATCTACCGCGCCATTTTGCAGGCGGCCACCGGCTTTGAAGATGCCGATGATCAGCCGCCCCTGTACTTCAAGACCACCGACGAGATGCTCAGCGAGTTTTCCTATCTGGGAGAGGAAAAGGCTCTTGAGGTCGTGGTGCATAACCCGCAGAAGATCGCCGATATGGTGGACGCCCTCACCCTGTTCCCCAAGCATCCCACCGGCGCGGAAACCTTCCAGCCCCTGTGGGAGGACGCCGCCGAGAACATTGAATCCACCTGCTGGACGCGCGCCAGGGAGCTGTACGGCGATCCCCTCCCGGAGCTGATCGAGCAGCGGCTGAAGAAAGAATTGCATTCCATTATCGGGTACGGCTTTGCCACGCTGTATGCCATCGCGCAGAAGCTCGTGCAGAAGTCGCTGGCCGACGGGTACCTGGTCGGCTCGCGCGGCAGCGTGGGCAGCTCGTTCGTGGCGATGCTGTGCGGCATTACGGAGGTCAACCCCCTGCCGCCGCACTACCGCT